>JAEURV010000214.1 GCA_016788465.1 Nitrospira sp.
GTCTCGCCCGTATTGAGTTCTACGACGGATCCTACTGGATAGAGGCCAACGACATGGATGAACTGCTGCACTAAGGCGGTATCCAGATGGCCTTCGAGGGACAGGCGATAGAGAAATTGGAGTGCTTCGTGGGCGGCTTGCGCCTTGTGGTAGCAACGGTCACTGGTCATCGCATCGTAAATGTCTACCACTGCGGCCATCATTCCGACCTGACTGAGTTCACTTCGGATTCGGCGATAGGGATAGCCGGTGCCGTCAACCCGTTCATGATGTTCCAGCGCGGGACGGAGGTATGAGTCTCCTAATCCCGTTGTGGTCGAGAGTATCTCTACGCCACGGAGGACGTGTTGCTTCATGATCTCCATCTCATATGGTTGGAATCGCCCGGGCTTGTTCAGGATCTCTGTCGGGATCTTCATCTTTCCGACGTCATGCAGCAGGCTGCCGACCCCGATTTGATGCAGGGTGGTTCGCTCAAATTCAAGATGACGTCCCAGAGACATGGCGAGGATGGACGTATTCACCGAGTGATAGAAGGTGTATTCGTCAAAGCTTTTCAGCCGTGTCAGACTGGTGAGGGCATCGGGGTTTCGCAAGATGCTATCCGACATGTCCGAGACCACCCGATTGACTTCGTCCATATTGATGGCTCGACCGAGTCTCGTATCGTGCATGGCGTTTTGCACAATCGTTTTGGCGGCTTGATAGGTCTGCCTGGCTGTGGACAGCTCCTCCTCGATCCCGATCATCGATGCTACTGATACCGTTTCTTCCGGTGTTGTGAAGATCGGATCACAGGTGATGTCTGGTGTGGCTTTCACGGTCTCAGTGGTTGTGTGTTTGTCCTCAATCCTCACCACCAGCGTGCGGACCCCACAGGCTTTGAGTTGTGCAATCTGGTCAGATGTGGTGATCGTCATCTTGTGGCGAAAGAACGGCGTATCGAGCCAGGATCGGTCCAGCCGTTCCACCAGCATCCCTGGTTTCAATTCGTCGATTCTAATTCGTTTTTTCATGATAATGGTCGGGTCAATCAGATCCCTCGATAAGCGATATCGGACCACCGCGTATAAACCTTGAGATGTAGTGCTAACTATAGTTCCTGGGTGCGGAGGCAATGCGGTGAGGGCGAAATCTGCTACACGGGCTAGGCTGCGTTCTTGTCCAGATAGACGGTCGGGTCGATACCGGTTTGGTGGGGATGAAGGATGCCCTTGATGCTCCGATGAGGTGTCTTGTCTTGAAGGGAAAGATCCTCTTCCTCAGGATGCGAGAGGAGTGTATTTCCTGCGCCCTTGACGAATAGCACCACTGGAGCTAGTGGCGCATCATGATTGACTCGTTTGACAATACCGGTCTCGCCGGTATTCAGCTCCACCACCGATCCGACTGGATAGATTCCTACGACTTGGATAAATCGTTGAACGAGTGTGGGGTCAAGGTGGCCTTCGAGCGAGAGTCGATACAGCAGTTGGAGCACTTCATGCGCTGGTTTGCCCTTATGATAGACTCGGTCGCTTGTCATGGCATCATAGATATCGACTACCGCCGTGATCAGGCCGACCTGACTGATATCTTGACGAGCACGTTGGTGCGGATATCCGGCCCCGTTGACTCGCTCATGATGTTCCAGTGCCGGTTGGATGTAGGTGTCGCCGAGGCCGGTCGTGCGAGAAAGGACTTCAACCCCTCTCAGAACATGCTGTTTGACAATCTCCATTTCATGAGGTTCGAACCGACCTGGTTTATTGAGAAGTTCGAGAGGGATCTTCATCTTTCCAATATCGTGCAAGAGCGTGCCGACTCCGGCGAGATGGATCATCGATCGATCGAAACCAAGGCTTCGACCTAGGGACATGGCGAGGAGAGCGGTATTCACGGAGTGGTAAAAAGTGTATTCATCAAATCGTTTGAGCCGTGACAGACTGGGCAAGGCGTCCGGATTGCGAAAGACGCTGTCGGTCATGTCAGTGATGACGGCTTGCACGGCATCAACATTGATCGCTCGCCCAAGCCGTACGTCCTGCATTGCGTCTTGCACGATGGTTTTCGCGGCCTGATAAACCTGCCTGGCAGCTATCAGCTCTTCGTCGAACGGGACCTGTGTGGGAGGGGGAGGTGGGACGGGATCTGTCGGTTCACTTGTTGATTCGACAGGTGTCTTCTCAAGAGTCGATTGTGCGGGTGATTCTTCAAGGACCTCTTCGGCCTCCACGAAGCGGACAGTTAGTGTCCGGACGCCACAAGCTTTCAATTGTGCGATCTGTTTTGTGGAGGTGATCGTCATCTTGTGACACAAAAACGGCGTGCTCAACCAAGACCGGTCGAGCTTGTCGATCACCATACCCACCGTCAGTTCATCGATTCGGATTTGCTTTTTCATAGGCGGTTGCTATCGACTAGTGCGTCACTGGACCATATCGGATGATGCATCACAAGTCTTGAGATGCGAACCCAGTGGCATCATGCTGAGTGGTCCTTTCCTTCCCTTCCTCCATCCATTAAGATAGCGCGATGGCCCATTGTTCTCTGTGAGGATCTGTCGTTGAAATCAAAGGTGATCTTTTCCTGCCAGACGTGTGGTCATCAATCACCACGGTGGCTCGGCCGCTGTCCCGACTGTGGCGGCTGGAATACGATGAAAGAAGAGCGGCAAGCGGCGACCGGTAAGGGCCGACCTGCTGACTTGAAAACAGCTCAGGCCAAGGCCACACCTATCGCGGAGATTGAGGTGGTGGGCGAGGACCGCCGGTTGACCAAGATCGGCGAGTTTGATCGCGTCTTGGGAGGTGGGGTCATTCCCGGCGCGGTCATCTTGATCGGAGGTGACCCTGGAATCGGGAAGACCACGTTGTTGCTCCAGGCCTTACCGCGGTTGGCGACGAAGGAGGCCCCGGTCCTCTACGTCTCTGGGGAAGAATCACCCAGGCAAATCAAAATGCGGGGACAGCGGTTGGGGATCGAACATCCGCACCTGTTGATTCTGGCTGAAACGTCACTTGAACTCATCTTGAAGTCGGTTCAGGAAGTTCGGCCTGCCGCAGTGGTCGTTGATTCCATTCAGACAGTGTACACGGAACAGATTACGTCTGCTCCCGGCAGCATCAGTCAAGTGCAGGAGGTGGCCGGGCAACTGATGTGGTTTGCGAAGCGCGCCGGCGTACCGGTGTTCATCATCGGCCATGTCACGAAAGAAGGGGCGATCGCCGGGCCTCGGCTCTTGGAACATATTGTTGATACGGTGTTGTACTTTGAAGGGGACAAGGGACACAGCTATCGAATTCTCCGCGCCGTAAAGAATCGGTTTGGTTCGACGAATGAGATCGGTGTATTCGAGATGAAAGACGCCGGTCTTGAAGAAGTGAACAATCCATCGGAGTTGTTTCTGGCGGAGCGCTCACAGCGAAGCACGGGATCGGTGGTGGTCGCGAGTCTTGAGGGGACAAGACCGATTCTGGTTGAGCTGCAAGCCCTAGTGTCGTCCACGAGCTACGCCATGCCCAAGCGGATGGCGAACGGGGTGGAGTTGAACCGCGTCTCCCTGTTGCTGGCAGTGATGGAAAAACGGTTGGGCGTGCATCTTTCTGGGCAGGATGTGTATGTCAACGTCGTGGGCGGCATGCACATCGACGAGCCGGCCATCGATGTGGGGATTGTGGCGGCAGTTGCGTCGAGCTTGCGGGATGTTCCGATTGAACCAGGTTTTTTGCTGCTGGGGGAGATTGGCTTAGGTGGGGAGGTGCGTGCAGTGAGCCAAGCGGAAGCGAGGATCCGTGAAGCGGCCAAGATGGGTTTCAAACGTTGTCTCTTACCTGAACGAAATGCGGCGAAGTTGGACCCAATCGCAGGGATGGAGTTGATTGGGATTCAAGAGGTCAGAGAGGCGCTCGACGTGGTTTTGGCGTAGCCTGCTGGCTGGGATTGAGTGGTTACTACAGATGATGATTACGCGTCTGCTTGTGGTGTGTCTCCTAGTGGCGGTGGGATTGTCTGCCGGCTGTGCGGTTTGGGGGCCTCAGGAAAAATTGCCGCTCAAACAAGTCACGGTTGAGGATTTAACCGCGCTGTTGCGGCAACGTGATGCGGCCGTCCATTCGATGAAAGGATTGTTCAGCGCCAAAGTCCGGGGTGGGCTTATTCCGATCCTCTCTCGCGTTGAGGGAACGGTCTATTATCGACGACCAAATGCCTTGAGGCTGAAAGGTTTTACTCCGTTCGGAGGGGAGCTGTTTGAATTCGTTCAAGCCGATGAGTGGTATAAACTTCGTCTCCCGTTGGAAGGAAAAGTGTATACCGGTGATCAGGCCGACCTCAAGGATCAGGGGAACCTTGCTCGATTTTCCCAGCTGAGTGCCTGGGCCATCGGAGGCTTGTTGGGCACGAATGCGCTTGCGAAGGACGAAACCGCCAAGCTGGTGTTGGAGCGAAATCGGTATCGGCTTGATGTTTACGGGATGGCCCGTGGGGGAGGCCAGTCGTCGCGGCCACCCATCCGTCGCCTTTGGTTCGATCGTCGGCTGCTGGTGGTGCAGGAGGATCGGCTTGGACGGGATGGGGAGATCGAAGCCACGATTTACTATGATGACTTTCGGCTTCTTGACGAGGGAGGCGCCGTCTCGTTACAAAACAAAACCGATGCAGAGATGCGGTTACTGCGTCCGTTCAAAATCTCTCTTGAGGATGGACGAGGGCCGGGAGCCGTACAGGTGACTTTCCACGAGTTGTACCAGAACCAGGCCATCACAGCGGAAGACTTGGGGCAGATCTTGTAATTGTCGATGAAGATCCTTGCGGTTGAAACGGCCACTACATGGCAGAGCGTGGCGATTCTCGATGAGAGCGAGGTCCTTGTACAACATGGGCAGGAGGCGGGTGGGGCCCATGGCGCATCGCTCTTGCCGACCATCGATCGCCTACTGATGCAGGCGCGAGTGCAACTTCGTGAACTGAGCGGGCTGGCTTGTTCAGCCGGGCCTGGTTCCTTTACGGGGATCCGAGTCGGTCTTGCCACATGTCTCGGGCTTCGGGCTGCAACCGGCCTTCCCCTCGTGCTTGTTCCAACATTGGAGGCCATGGCCTGGAATGTGGATACTACGATGTCGATTTGTCCGCTGTTGCCCAGCCGTCGAGGAGAAGTGTATTGGGCTCTCTTTCGGCGAGGCGTGGATGGGCGTGTCGATCGTATCCTGGGTGAACAGGTTGGCACGGAGAATGCGTTCATACAAAGTCTTCAGGCGTCTACAGTGGTATTCGGAGCAGGGTGGATGACGACGGCACCGGAGACCCACGATCTCCTCCTAAAGTCCGGCATCGTGACGGTTGGATCTGCACCGCTCTTCACACCGTCGGCCGTTTCCGTAGCTCGTATTGGGATGGGTCGGCTTCAGCGGGGGGAGGTTGCAGGGGAGGTTGTAGCTCCTCTGTATGTCCAGCGGGCTGAAGCAGAAATCCAATATGAACGGTCAGGGGGGCTTTCGCCGGTGGTGAGGCGGCAACGTCGGATTGAGCGAAAGACAGCAGCGCGATTGGCTCGAGGTCGGAGACGGTCGGATGTGTGACTCGTTCATATGGTGGTAGCACGATGGTGGATCTGCATATTCTTCCAGCAACGCCGGAGATGTTGCCAGAGCTTGTTTCGTTAGAAGAGACTTGCTTCTCGGCGCCTTGGACGCGCAAAATGTTGGAAGCCGAGTTGACAGGAAATCCTTTCGCACATTTTCTCGTCGCGTTGCGGCAGGATCGGTCGGGAAGAGGGGTGGAATCGGCAGTTCTCGGGTATCACTGCTTTTGGATTGTTTTTGACGAGCTGCGACTGATGAACTTAGCGGTGCGGGGGGCGATGCGGCGACAGGGAGTAGGACGGGCGCTTGTGATGGAGGCCTGCCGTTTAGGGGTTGAACAGGCAGCCACTCGGGCGATCCTTGAAGTCAGAGCCTCTAACGATGCTGCACGGTCCTTGTACAAACAGATGGGGTTTATTCACGTCGGTACGCGTCCGCAGTATTACACTCAGCCCATGGAAGACGCACTCTTAATGGAAATGAATCCGCTCGTGCTGCCTGATTGTCGGCAGTCTGAACGAGCGCACGATTCAGGAGGTAACCTACTGTTGCCAGATTCACTCTAACCAGAGGAGGTGTCGTATGTTGACGGAAGATGCGATTATGGAACAACTTCGCCACACCAACACCGAATTTCGGGAGCTGGAAGAGTCCCACCATCGCCTAGATCTTGAACTCAACGAGCTGCAACGACGTCATGTGCTGACACCAAACGAAGAGCTTGAGAAAAAACGAATTCAAAAAGAGAAGTTAGTCAAGAAAGACAAGCTGGCGGAGATCATTCGTCTCTATCGGGAGCAACGAATGGCGCCAGCACGGTAATCAGCAGGTACCATCCAGACGTAGGATCCTTGGCCGGCCTTATGCAGCAAGTCGTTCATCCGCTTGCCCTTCATATCCAAGCCGTCAAGCGCCGATTGCTCATCATCGGGGCGACGATGGTGGGTGCCTTACTGCTCACATTCACATTTTCGTCAGAGATGGTGGCATGGCTGAATCGCCCCTTCCCAAACCAGCTGGCCTTCTATGGGCCTACTGAGGCGCTCTTTGCTTCGATCAAGGTCTCATTATTGGCGGCGGTGATTCTGAGCCTCCCGGTCATTTTCTATCAATGTTGGAAGTTCATTGAGCCAGCGTTGTTGCCGACGGAACAACGCTGGGCCATCCCATTGTTCATGATAGCCGGTGGGTTGTTCGCATTGGGGCTGGTGTTTTGCAATGTGGTGATTCTGCCGCTCGTGATCGAATGGTTCGTGAGTTTTGGCTTGGACCGAGACATTACCCCGCAACTCAGCGTGGGAACTTACATTGATTTCAATGTGAAGTTCTTGTTGATCTTTGGGTGTGCGTTTGAATTGCCGTTGGCCATGACGCTGGCGGCGATAACGGGGCTTGCTTCAGCTCGCACGTTCACCCAGTATCGTAAGCATGCCATCTTACTCTGTCTCATCGTTTCGGCTGTTGTCACACCAGATGCAACGCTCTTTACGATGCTGCTGATGGCCGTACCCTTGATGGCGTTATACGAGATTGGAATTCTCGGCGCGCGCCTATTTGGGCGAACCCCAATTCACGGCGATGTCGATCTGCCCCTTGATCCGGATTTGCCGATCACTACTGCAGGAACGAGGGTGCGATGACGGCTCATTTTTTGAAGGTTTTGCAGCCCATCCTTCTCGCCCTCCCCATGCTCGTAGGGAGTGGCGATCTGCCTTCGGCGGGAGGAGAGGCCTTACACGTTCAGCAGTTGTCGTCGGCGATACGAGTGGCAGATCCCTCTTTATCGGCTAACCCATTTGAACAATCCATTGCAAGCGTGCAGGCACTCGTCATGGACAACCATGGCGTGCTCTTTGCTGGGTCATTTGGGCATGGCATCTTCCGTAGTCCTGATCGGGGATCAACCTGGACTCGAGTGGGAGGGGGAGTCACCGATCCGTTTATCTTGAGCTTGTCTTCTACGAGGGACGGTGCGGTCTATGCCGGGACGTTTCGCGGAGGGGTGTTTCGTTCGCGTGACGACGGTAACTCTTGGCAACCGGTGAGTGCCGGTCTTAAACGGCTTGAGGTGAAGACCCTATTGGCAGTCGATCAGGAACTCTTTGCTGGAACAGGTGATGGCGTCTATCGTTTGCGGCACTCGGATGATCATTGGATTCCCGTTACGACGGGGTTGGACGATATTTTGGTTCATGCCCTGGCTCGCTCGGCCGACGGGACGCTATTCGCCGGGACATCGGGGAAAGGCCTTTTTCGTTTCAGTCCTCGTTCACCGGGATGGGTGCGGATGCATCATGGGTTGAAAGACCACGAAGGAATGATTGAAAACTTCATTCGGGTCCTCGTGATTGATCAGGATCAGAACATCGTAGCCGGAACGTTCGACGGCGGTGTTTTTCGCAGTGCGGACGGCGGACTGACGTGGCGACCGATCAGTCGGGCATTGCCCAATGATTCTATCCGAGGTATTGTGTCGAGCGATCGGGCATTGGTTGTGGCGACCGGGAACGGAATTTTTAAGACGGTCGATCAGGGAAAGCAATGGACTCCGGTGAATAAGGGACTCACCAACCAGGCAATCCAGGTGTTGATCGGATCCAAGGAGACAGGACTGTATGCCGGAACAAGCTCCGGAGTGTTTCGGAGCGACGATGGGAGCTCATGGATTGCCGTGAATGAGGGGTTGGAGGCGGGAATTGCGCCACCACCGTTTCTTTTTCGATAATGAGAGAAAGGATAGATCGAATGGCTGAGACACATGACAAAGTCCAAGCGACAATTGCCGTGACGAGCAAGGGACAACCGATAGGCGACATTGTGCTCAAGTTTTTTTCTGATGTGGCCCCCGGTCACGTCACGAACTTTATCAAGCTTTCCAAAGAGGGATTTTACAACGGGACGACCTTCCACCGAGTGATTCCTGGATTCATGATTCAAGGAGGGGACCCGAATAGTAAGAGTCCAGATCGTTCCTCGCATGGCATGGGTGGACCTGGGTATAAAGTCAAGGCGGAGTTCAATAGTACACCCCATAAACGAGGGATCGTCTCGATGGCTCGAGCCAATGACCCAGACAGTGCCGGATCACAGTTCTTTATCTGTGTCGCAGATGCAAACTTCCTGGATTGGCAATATACCGTCTTCGGTGAGGTGGTCAGCGGCATGGACGTGGCCGACAAGATTGTCAGCATGAAACGTGATGGGAGGGACAACCCATTGGAGCGTGCTGAAATGACCGTGACGATCAGCGAAGGGTAAATAAGTACAGGGGGGGGGAGGAGGGGTGAGATCTCGGAGGAGGCACGAGCAACAGCCGAACACGTTGATGGCAATTGTCATTGTGTTTCTGGCTCTTTCCACAGTCTTGGTAGTCGGTTGCGCAGTGCCACATATTCCTTCGCGGATCGTGTACGAAGATCCAGTCAACTACGTGCGTCTGGAAGAAGATGCCGATGTGCTCACTGAGTGGCCGCCCACCCACCATACGCATCCCTTTCTAATAGAGCCGGGAACCATACGCACGATCTTGACGGGAATGAAGGTGCAGGAACACCGGACCGCCCTGCAACGATGGTTCCTTGGTGCGTCTCCAGTGGTGCCGGCTTTTACAGATGAGGAAGTCACCCTCTTGTCGGCTCAACTGGCGGGGGCGTTGGCAGAAGCGAACTATAACGAGCGTGTCACATTTTATCTCAGCCAACCGCAGACCTTCGCTCGGCGCATTATTACGACGGGGGGATTGTATATCCATGGAACCGAGTTGCATTTTCTGCTGGGTAATTGGCGGATTATTTATGGTATTCCAGCTTATGGCATGATCTACGACCGCCGGTATCCGATGAGGCCGACTGCCGCCAAGGGGTTTGACTTGCTCTTTCAGCCGGCAGAGGCAGTCATCCCGCTAAAAAGCAGCGTGATTGATGAGATCTTTGCCAACGCGAAAGATGAGCTCGTTGTTGATCTGACTAAACTCGAACCTCCCGAGCCGGTCACGTTTTTCATGAAGTTCTGCGTTAGCGGTCAGACGATCTGTTCGTGGAGGTCCAGTTGATTTCTTTGGGGCTTTCGAAAGAGAGGGGAGACAGGTGAGTGGGTGTGAGTCCTTGCGTAAGAGGCTCTATCGATGCGCTGATCCTCGAAAGAACATCTTGGGTACTTCGATCAGTCCTTCGATGAGCGATGGCCAGCCAAGCTTGCTCTGGCCTATAACACGGTCGCTGAATCGGATGGGGAGTTCGCTGACCTTTGCTCTAAGCTGTACGGCTCGCCAGGCCAACTCGACCTGAAAAATGTATCCCTTGGCTTGCACGGTCGACAGGCTCATGTTCTCCAACAGCTCGCGACGATAACACCGAAAGCCACCGGTCCAGTCCTGGATAATTGAACCCAGGAAGAAGCTCACGTAGGCATTGCCGCATCGAGAGACGAAGCGTCGACGGGCGTTCCAGTTTTCGGTTCCGCCACCTGGGACATAGCGACTGCCAATGACTAAGTCGGATGTGTAGCTGCGGTGGACCAACCGGGGAAGATCCCACGGGGCGTGGCTGAAGTCACAGTCCATCTCGATAATTCGCTGATAGGGCCGCTGAAGAGCCCACTGAAACCCCGCAAGATAGGCAGGTCCGAGTCCCTCCTTTCTGGGCCGATGGATCACATGCACATGATTGTGACGGGTGCTAAGCTGATCGGCAAGTTCGCCGGTTCCGTCAGGCGAATTGTCGTCCACAATCACAATATCGGTGACGAGATATCGGCCGATGACAGTAATAAGTGCCTCCAAATTAGCACGTTCGTTATAGGTCGGAAGGACGACGACGATGGACTCGTCAAACGTGAATGGTGTAGCAGGCACGAGCTCCAATTTCCCAGCCACTTGAGAGTATCCCGGATCATGATCGCCAACCGAGGCTTTCTTACTGATTGCCACACGAGCGCTATTGACGCCTTGGGCGATAAGCTGTTCTGCCTGCTCAAAGTCCGGTACGAGGTAGGCCTCGTCTATGCGCAGTTGCCCGGGAGAGAACGGCTGATCATTATCGTCGGAAACTGAACGGTAGTGGATGGATGGTGGCTGAGGGCCAATTTCTGATGGGGTGGTCGACGGATGTGAGGGCATGAAGAACCTTGTTGAATCTCACTGGTTGTGATGGATCTGCCTATCCAGAAGAGGATAGGCAGCGGAGATCCTAAATACTAAGGAGGCAAGACCGACAGGAATCTGGCCTGTGATTCGGTGCCTCCTCACGATAGAGAAGCGGGTGGATTCTAGACGACCGTCGAGAACCGTGCAAGTGGATGGAAAGGGTGCCATGTTCTGTTAGTCGTCAACGCTCTGCCCGTTTTGACAGTGCAGGAATCGCTATGCTACAGTCCGCGAGCTGTTGATAATCCAGGCTTTTTTTAAAATATATCATTGAAGGATGATTGAATATGAGCGGAGCGCAGTCACAGGTAGTTATCGTCGCAGGGGCAGGACCGGCCGGTATGGCAGTAGCGGCGGCTCTTTCAAAAGTCGGGCATGAGGTGATCATTCTGAATCGTGACATCAAATTTGGTGGGCTGGCCGAATATGGGATTTTCCCATCGAAGTTAAAGCTCCGCGGGGGGCTCAAAAAACAATACTGGGAACTCCTTCAACAGAAGAACGTCCATTATCTTGGGAATGTCACGATTGGAAATGGAAAGGACCTCACCGTTGAAGAGGTGCGTGGGATGGGGGCGAGCGCGGTTGTCTTTACGATCGGTGCTCAGGGAACCAAAGCCATTGGTGTGGAAGGGGATTCTGCACAAGGTGTATTCCACGCAAAAGATGTGGTCTATCATTTCAATCGACTTCCGGGATTTGGGGATCGCCCGTTTGACATGGGAAAGCATGTTGCGGTGATCGGGGCTGGTGATGTGATGGTGGACATTGCGCACTGGCTCATTCGCTATAAACAGGTCAAACGGGTTACGGCGATCGTGAGGCGTGGGCCGGTTGAACGAAAGTATAATCCCAAGGAAATTCGGTCCATCTGCGCCAATATGGACCTAGAGGGCATCAACGCCGAGTTTGCCCGTATTACTGATCGTCTCGCCAAAGTAGGGCAGAACCCCGATCAAGTCCTGAAGGCGTTTACTGACGAGTTTACCAAATGCGAACCGAAGGTCTCCGAGACGAAGATGGGTTTCCGTTTCCTTGCCTCGCCGAAACGGATTCTCGTTGACGGCAACAATCGGGTCCGTGGGCTCGAAATGGAAGACAATCGGCTGGATCCCAAGGGTGAAGACACCGTTGCTGTTGGTCTAAAAGAGTACTACGAGTTTCCTTGCGATTCTGTGGTGTTTGCTGTCGGGGATAAGGTCGATGAGACAGTTGGACTCCCCTATAGGAATGGAGTATTCACCACGAATCCCAACAAGACCGGGAATGATCCGGATGATGCCCTCTTCCAGGCGTATGACGAATCGACTGGTAAGGTGATGGAGGGGGTGTTTTTGGCAGGTTGGGCTCGAAAGGCCAGCGAGGGGCTTGTGGGGGTTGCGAAGCGTGATGGAGATTGGTGCGCCGAGGTGGTTGAACGGTACCTCGAAGCTAAGGCCGGTGGGGAGGGAGTAAATGCCGTGCTGGAGCGCTTGCTCACGCGCCTCAAGCAACGGCAGAGCCGTCCAGTTGATGTGAATGGATTACGGGCACTTGCTGTAGCTGAAAGTGCATTTTCTGGGAAGACCGACTGTATTGGAGAGTTCAAGTTCTCAGCGAATCAGGACATGCTTAAGCATATCGTATAGAGGAGTATTGGAACTTAGACGATTGCAATTCTACGCGTCAGCTATGCCCCCACTTTAACTTTTCCCGTAGCACTTCATAATAGTGGCTTTCTGGGAATCTGATGAGCCGAGTCCGGCTCTCTGAAGCTTGGATGACTGCGGTGTCGCCCTGTGTCATGGCCACTCCGACTTGTCCATCCAACGTCGCCATTGATCCATCATCCTTACTTGTCAGAGTCACTTCAATCCTGACATTGCTGGGTACGATCAAGGGGCGATGGGTCAAGGTGTGTGGACAAATCGGTGTCAGGATGAGTGCTTGGAGGGCTGGATTCATAATTGGTCCCCCGGCGGAGAGGGAGTAAGCGGTAGAGCCAGTAGGTGTCCCGATAATCAGGCCATCTCCTCGGAGGTTCGTCACGAATTGTCCTCCAATCGCGATATGTAGCTCAATCATGCGAGCCAGAGTGCCTTTGCTGATGACCACATCGTTAAGCACAACGCCTTGTGCGACCGTTTCTCCATGTCGGTGGATATGGGTGGCGAGCATCAGTCGTTCATCCAGGGCGAAATCGTTGGCGAAGACCCGTTCAAGGGACGGATACAGATTATCCAGCCGGACTTCCGTCAAGAATCCAAGCCCCCCCATATTAACTCCCAAAATCGGAATGCTTCGGTCGGCTGAAAGTCGGGCCGCGCTGAGAATGGTTCCGTCTCCTCCCAGTACCAACAGAACGTCGGCAGTTTGGGCTAGTTGAGTTTTGGGGATTCCTCCGGTCTCGTTTAATAACAGTGCGGACGTCGTGTCGAGTAATACGTCGATATGCCGCCCACGAAGCCAAGCGACCACGCCAAGCAGGGTAGCCTTTACTTCGGGGAATTTTGGTTTCGTCAAGATCCCAATGCTTTTACTTTTCATGAATACCAAGCCTATGGTCGGGAGGACGGGGGCCGGTGATTGTATCGGGATGCATAATTTTATGTCAACGGAAAGGCCGCGGGGCTATCCGTATAATCGATTGATGGGCAATGAAGGCCGTGTTCCCGTTTAGCAGCGAGCACTGCACAATCACTCATGTAGACCATAACAATAGCAGGAGTGCGTGTATATGGTGAGGTTACACTTCCAGGTCAATCACGTTGTCCGGTCGTCTGCGTACACGGAAAACTGCAAATTTGATAAGTCAGGACCTTGCTTTGTCGTCTCGTTCTCCGCTCAATCTTGACTCTCAAACGTACTGTGGTTAGAATCACACCAAGGTTTTTCAAGGGTTTGCTTGAACGCGGCCAGGGTCTAACTCACCGAGAAGGAGGCAGGATGTTCGAACGATTTACGGATAAGGGTCGGAAGATCATCATCCTTGCGCGTGAGGAGGCTGAGCGGCACCAGAATGACTATCTGGGCACAGAACATCTAGTCTTGGCGATCCTTCGTGAGTCCGACGGGATTGCGCTCATGATCCTGAAAAAGATGGGGTTATCGACAGAACAGATTCGGCTTGAAATCGAACGAAACTTGCCCGGTGGCGGTACGACCATGACGTTTGGGGAGATTCCCTTTAGTCCACGGGTCAAGAAGGTCATTGAGTATGGGGTCGAGGAGGCACGCTTACTGGGCCACAATCATATTGGAAGTGAACATCTGCTCCTTGGACTCTTGCGTGAAGAAGAAGGAATCGGTGGAAAGATTCTTCGAAGTCTGGGCGCAAACCTATTGACCGCGCGTCAGCTGACCGTGACATTTTTGCGGAAGTCTGCTCCTCGCGAGCGTGATCGGAAGAGCAATACTCCGGCGTTGGATGAGTTCGGTCGTGACCTGACCCAACTGGCGCAAGAAGGTCAATTGGATCCGGTGATTGGTCGAGCTGATGAGATTGAGCGGGTTTTGCAGATTCTTAGCCGACGAAGCAAAAACAATCCGGTGCTCATTGGTGAGTCAGGTGTCGGAAAAACAGCTATTGTGGAAGGGCTTGCCCAAAGAATCATCCAGTCAGAGGTGCCTGACAACCTGCTTTCTCGACGGGTCATCGCGTTAGACTTAGGATCTCTTGTCGCGGGGACGAAGTACCGAGGCCAGTTTGAAGAGCGCCTGAAGGTTGTCATGAAGGAAATCGTTCAGGCTGGCAACATCATTATCTTCATCGACGAGCTTCATACATTAGTAGGGGCTGGAGCGGCTGAGGGATCCATCGATGCATCAAATATGCTCAAACCTGCGCTCTCGCGAGGGGAGATTCAGTGTATCGGAGCGACGACGTTAGATGAGTATCGCAAACATATCGAAAAAGACGGAGCGTTGAAGCGGAGGTTCCAGCCGATTTATGTTCAACCGCCGAATATGGATGAGACTGTCCGCATCATCCAAGGGCTTCGCGACCGGTACGAAGAACATCATGGAGTGGAGATTACCGAGGATGCAATCGTGGAGGCCGTCAAATTGTCCGATCGGTACATCACTGATCGGTTCTTGCCTGACAAGGCGATCGATTTGATTGATGAGACCGGGTCCCGAGCGAAGCTGCAGACCTATGCGCTTCCTTCAGAATTGAAGGCTATGGAGCAAGAGCTGAAAAAAGTCGCACGTGAGAAAGAACTCTCAATTTCTACGCAGAATTTTGAGGAGGCTGTTCGGCATCGTGAGGAAGAAGAACGGCTTCGTAAGCTACTGGATGAATCCAAGCGAGAGTGGAAAAAGAACCAAGAAAAAAACAAGCCTGTGATTGGGAAGGAAGATGTCGCCTACGTTGTCTCCAAAATGACCGGTATCCCGCTCTTCAAGCTGGAGGAGGAGGAGTCGAATAAGCTCCTGAGAATGGAAGAGTTTCTTCACAAGAGGGTGGTTGGACAAAATGAGGCGATATCGGCGGTCGCGCGAGCGATTCGTCGTTCTCGAGCTGGTTTGAAAGAGACGAAGAAGCCGATTGGCTCCTTCATTTTCCTCGGGCCGACGGGGGTTGGGAAGACAGAACTTGCCAGAACATTGGCAGAGTTTTTGTTCAACAGCGAAGATGCTCTGATTCGCGTTGACATGTCAGAATATCAGGAGAAATTCACTAGTTCTCGGCTTTTCGGTGCCCCTCCCGGGTATGTGGGGTATGAGGAGGGAGGTCAGTTAACTGAAAAGGTTCGTCGTCGGCCTTATTCGGTTGTCTTGTTCGATGAAATTGAGAAGGCCCATCCGGACGTGTTTAATGTGCTGCTCCAAGTATTAGATGACGGGGTTCTTACGGACAGTCTTGGCCGAAAGGTCGATTTTAAGAATACCGTGGTCATCATGACGTCCAATATCGGGACGAAGATGATCCAGAAAGGTGTCTCCCTTGGGTTCCAGAGCACAGAAGGGGAAGCTGCACGTCGGAAAAAAGAAGAGGTGCTTGGAGAACTTCGTAAGTCATTCAGTCCGGAGTTTTTAAATCGGATTGATGAAATCGTGATTTTCCATCAACTCGAGAAAGAGCAGCTCTACAATATCTTGGATATCCTGCTTCGCGAGTTGAATCTGAGACTGGTTGACAAGGGAATTGAGATTGAGGTCGATGATGAAGTCAAACAGTGGCTTATTAAAGAGGGGTATGAACCACTCTATGGGGCACGGCCGATGCGGAGAGCTATCCAACGTGCCATCGGTGATCCTCTTTCTGACGAACTGATCAGGGGGCGTTTTAAGGAGAGCCGCAAAGTAAAGGTCGTGTTACGCGATGGAGCACCGGCTTTTATTGAGCAGGAGGCGATGGCTGGCGTGTAGTGCTCCTCTGTGGTGCCTCAGCGATTGAATACGATGGACATGGCCTCTGTAGCATCTGGCTGCAGAGGCCGTTTTGTTTCAACAGGGCTTACTGGATTTATCCTCGTACGATGGGTATTTGTTCTGTAGGACAGGAAGATTCGAGGCAGAGGCTGTGGACATCCGGGCCCGTCCTAGGTATCGAATCCTCATGCGACGAAACAGCTGCTGCTGTCCTTGGGTGTGACGGGACTGTACTTTCCAATGTCGTTTCGTCGCAACAGGATGTCCATGAGAAATTTGGTGGTGTGGTTCCCGAATTGGCAGCCCGTGCTCATCTGGGAACAATTGATCGAGTTGTGACTCACGCGCTGACAGAGGCTCAGGTTACGAAGAGGGATCTCCGGGCCATAGCCGTTACTCAAGGACCTGGGCTGGCAGGGGCGTTGCTTGTTGGAGTGAACTATGCCAAAGCATTGAGTTACGGACTGGGCATTCCTCTCATTGGGGTCAATCATTTGCAAGGTCATATCGCTTCCGCATGGTTGGCTGATCCGACTTTTCCCCTTCCCTGCATTGTCCTGGTCGTATCGGGGGGACATACACATCTCTATCGTCGCGAAACGAATGGCGAGTGTCTTTTACTCGGGCGTACAAGGGATGATGCGGCCGGTGAAGCCTTTGATAAGGGGGCTCAGATGCTTGGTCTTGGCTATCCTGGTGGTCCGGCGATCGACCGGCTTGCTCGGGCCGGAGATCCACAGGCTGTTCCATTTCCACGTTTTCATCAAACCAGGAACAGCCTTGAGTTTAGTTTCAGTGGGCTCAAAACCTCGTTACTGTACAAGTTGCGCGGAATGGCGGTCCCACTCAAGCCAGAGCAGATCGCCGATCTTGCGGCTGGCTATCAAGAGGCCATCGTGCAGGTTCTGGTGATGAAGGCTCTCTCGGCTGTCAAGCAGGCTAAGCTCTCTGCGATTGCAGTCGTCGGTGGCGTTTCAGCGAACTCGCGGTTGCGTGCAGTACTGAGCGAACGAGCGGAGCGTGAGCGGATCCAATTGTCGCTCCCTCCAATGGAATTCTGTACGGACAATGCGGCCATGATTGCGTCGGCAGGACGTCAGCGGCTGATGCGTGGGGAACCCTGTTCTTCGGATCTTGATATTTATCCGATGGATAGTTCGATGACTTTGAGTGGATCGGCCACAATCACTAAAGGTTTCATGGAGAAGAAGGAGACGCGCCATCTCTGATATTCGTGGCCACATCGCCGGGCTTCGTGCGAGCCAGCTTGCCGCACTTGAACGACTCTACCGTCGTCGTGTTGCGTGTGACATGATCATCTCGCCGGATCTGGCTAAGACAATGGGCCAATTGACGCTAGAACTACGTCGACCGATCGGCGTGTTGCTGACACGCCGAGGCCAGGTCCAGGAAGTGATTGTGGGCACGGAATTAACGCTCGCTTCTGCGACACTCACCTTGTTTCGCACCGGCAGTCGAGCTCTGCGGGGTTTGCGGTTTATTCGAACCCAATTACATGATCAGCCGTTGAACCAAGAAGTGTTGACCGACCTCGCTTTCTTGCGACTTGATCTGGTTGGCATCCTCAGTGTTGCAGATGATGGCCGATTAGGAAACTTGTACCTGGCGAATTTACTGCCTCCCAATGCCGCCGGCCAGCTGTTCAAAGTATGGCAATCCATTCCTTTCCACAGCATCAAGGTCGCGTGCGACGAGTTTATCCAGGATCTCGAAACAGAACTTCAGCAGGCTTGTGCACAGTATGCAATTACACATGGAAAGGAGTCGGCCATACTTGTGAGTGCATCCGTGAAAAGCAAAGCAGAGCAAGAGGAACGGCTGGCTGAATTGGAGGAGTTGGCGGTATCGGCAAATGTCGCTGTTATTGATCGCATGGCCCAACGAACATCGGATGGCCATCAGCGATATCTGTTGGGAAGCGGAAAAATGAAGGATGTTTTGATTCAGACCCTTCACCGCGGGGCCGACATGGTCATCTTTGACCAGACGCTCTCACCGGCCCAACTGAGAGCCATTTCTGAAATGACCGATATCAAGGTGATTGACCGTACGCAACTGATCCTCGATATTTTTGCTCGTCGTGCGCATAGTCGCGAAGGGAAAATTCAGGTCGAATTGGCACAACTCCGCTACCTGTTGCCGCGATTGTCGGGGCGCGGTGCTCAGTTGTCGCGGTTGGGAGGAGGCATCGGCACGCGGGGGCCAGGCGAATCGAAACTCGAGACGGATCGCCGACGTGTTCGGGAACGGATCACGCATCTGGAACGGGAATTGGCGAGGTTCGCGCGGCATCAAGACCGGCGACGGTCCAGACGAGGACGATTTGAGCTTCCCGTGATTTCGTTGGTAGGCTATACCAACGCCGGGAAGTCTACGTTGCTCAATGTCTTGACCAAAAGTCAGGTTTCTGCTCAGAACAGGCTGTTTGAAACGCTTGATACAACAAGCCGCCGGTTGCGATTCCCCGAGGATCGTGAAGTCATCATCACAGACACCGTGGGATTTATTCGGGATCTGCCTCAGGAATTGGTCGGTGCCTTTCGGACGACGCTCGATGAGCTTCGCGAGGCGGATCTCCTGCTCCACGTTGTCGATGTCAGTGCCGTCGACGTTGATCTGCAGATCACCGCTGTCGAGGCCATCTTAGAGGAGCTTCAGCTGATGGCCATTCCTCGCGTGCTTGTCTTTAATAAGTCCGATCAGGCTTCGCCGCAACAGGTAGAATGGCTCTGCCGGCGGTATGGAGCCATCGGGATTTCTGCGATTCAGCCCACCACACTCCGTCCGTTGCTTGCTCGCTTGGAGTCGCATGTGAAAGCATTACTGTCCCCCGATGATCAAAGGTCAGAGACGCTTCAGGGGAATGATGCGGTGGCTCTTGCAACTTGACAGTCGGCGCTGCACAATCGGGCGCCTATGATGTCGACCAATCGAAAAAAGAGCGGATCTTTTTCAGATCGTGCGGAGCACATTGCTGTACGGCTCCGTCAAGCCATACCGGAGGGAAGGATAGAGTTAGCACATCGTTCTCCTTGGGAGCTGCTCGTTGCGACGATTCTCTCCGCCCAGTGTACGGACCAGCGTGTGAACCAAGTGACACCGGCATTGTTTCGGCGATATCCAAGCCCCCAATCCCTGGCGATGTCGGAGAAGACGGATCTGGAGGCCTTGATCAAACCGACGGGGTTCTACAAGAGTAAAGCAAAGAACTTGGTCGGCTGTGCGCAGGCTGTCTCGACACGCTTTGGTGGTCGTGTGCCGAGTACGATGGATGAGCTGACTTCACTTCCTGGTGTCGGACGAAAGACCGCGAACGTGCTTCTCGGGGGAGTATTTGGAAAACCAGCAGTGGTTGTTGACACCCATGTGAAGCGTATGGCGAACCGCTTAGCGTTGAGTAGCTCGCAGAACCCTGATGAAATTGAGCGTGATCTTCAGGCGCTCTATCCGCAAGCTGAGTGGACCGATGTTTCACAGCGTCTGTTGCTTCATGGACGCTATGTATGCCTCGCGCGGACGCCTCGTTGTTGTGCCTGTGTTCTCTACGATGTCTGTACGTGGGAAGGGAAATTGACGAGATGATCAAGAGCATGACCGGATTTGGTCGACGCCAGGGAAGCTATGGGGAATCACACGTCACGATCGAGGTGCGATCAGTCAACCATCGCTTCCTGGAGACATCCATTCGGCTTCCAAAATCAATGGGAGGGCTGGAGGAAGTCTTTAAGAAAATCGTCCAGCAGCATTGTGCCCGCGGACGAGTCGACCTCACTGTCATTCTCCAGGGGGGGAGGGGGAATGGGCGGTTGCCTCAACTTGACGAGAACCTGGCAAAACACTACCATCAGAGCCTTCGAACCCTGCAACGCACGTTGAAACTGAAAGGATCGATTGATATTGCTCTGCTGGCGGGGTTTCGTGATGTCATTGTGCTTGCTGATCAGGTGACCGATGATCCCAAACTCCTCAAATTTGTTGAACAGTTAGGAACGAAAGCTGTACGTGAGTTGGTCGCCATGCGCAAGAAAGAAGGCGAGCTGCTCGCAAAGGACATATTAGAACGATTGAATTGTGTGCGGACATGCAAAACCGTGATTTCCAGTCGTGCCCCATCTGTCGCGCAGGAAACATTTAGTCGGATGAAGCTTCGTGTGGAAAAATTGCTAGGGGAAGCCATCCCGGATCTTGCTCGACTGAATCAAGAACTGGCTATTTATGCCGATCGGTGTGACATTACAGAAGAATTGGTCAGATTAGACGCGCATATGATACAGTTTGAACAGGCTGTTCAACAGAGTGAGCCGATTGGGAAGACACTGGACTTTCTCCTGCAGGAGATGGGGCGGGAAGTGAATACGATGGGTTCAAAGGCGAATGATGCCGCGGTTGCTGCCGAAGTTGTTCGAATGAAGGCGGAATTGGAACGTCTGCGTGAACAGGTACAGAACGTCGAATGAGTAGTTCGTCGTCCACAAGCCAAATCTCTTCCAACCTGGCTGATCTGAAACAGGCCCCAGGGCGTCGGGGAATTTTGTATATCGTTTCAGCGCCTTCCGGGGCTGGGAAAACGACCTTGTGTAAACAGATCGTGACCTCGATAGCGGGAGTTTGGCATTCCATATCCGCGACAACAAGAAAATCTCGCCCGGGCGAAGAGCATGGACGAGAGTATTTTTTTATTGAGGAGCAAGTGTTTCACGAGATGGTAAGGCGTGATGAGTTTTTGGAATATGCTCATGTCTACGGCCACTGGTATGGAACCCCTCAGAGCCCCCTTATGGACAAGATTGAGCAGGGCGTTGACGTCTTACTTGAAATTGATGTGCAGGGCGCACTCCAGATCAAGAAGCGCTTTGTCGATGCAGTTTCCATCTTTATCCTGCCGCCATCCATGGATATTCTCCGGGCCAGACTTCAGAGCCGGGCTTCAGATTCTCAGGAGGAAATTTTGCGCCGGCTCCGCAAGGTGAAGGACGAAGTCTGGTGCGCTCGTGAATACTCGTACATCGTGCAAAACGATGATCTGACGCAGTCCCTTCGTGAGTTGCAGAGCATTTTTCAGGCTGAGCGCCTCAAGACCCATCGACTGAACATGCAGTGGCTTGAGCAGAGCTTTATCGCTGAGACGGACGCAGTACCGGAGATATGAGACTCATTACTCACCTTTTATCGTACAGGGAGCGAGCGAGACCATGATTGACATGTTGAATCTATTACCGCAGTACACGTCCAACGAATTTGACTCCAGACACCGATTGGTGATCGTTGCCTCACAGCGGGCCAAACACTTGACTCAGGGCGCCAAGCCTGGAGGACCGTCTCGTTTTACGAAAGAGACGACCGTTGCGCTTGATGAGGTCTTGAAAGGACAAGTGAAGTATCTGATCGGTAAGGAAGCGCGCGATGCGATGAAGGAGGCGAAGCGTGGGAAGGAAGGTGAGACGGAGCGTATCGCGATGATGACAGGGGAAGATGCCCGAGAGATCAAGAAAGAACTCAGTGTCTATGTCGATGATACGACCCAGCCGACGGTAGCCCAGACCGAGGAATAGGATAGATGGTGGACGACGCAAGACCCGCCACAGTTCTTGGCGGTAAACACCTTGTGCTAGGGGTGACCGGGAGCATCGCCGCCTATAAAGCTGTTGGGCTGCTTCGAGCATTGCGGGCTCAGGGGGCGACCGTATCGGTTGTCATGACAAGGGGAGCGACAAAGTTTATGCCCCCGCTGACGTTTGAAGTGCTGTCAGGTCATCGCGTCGTTACCGATCTGTTTGAGGCTCAGGATGCCATGCCGCATCTGACCATGGCAGAGGAAGCCGATGCCGTTCTTGTGGCCCCCGCAACAGCGAATTTTTTAGCGAAAGCGGCGCTTGGGCTTGCGGATGATGTCTTGACGACGATGCTGCTGAATGTTCGATGTCCTGTCATTGTGGCTCCCGCAATGGACGGCGACATGTGGACCCACCCCACAGTCATCCAACATGTGGATACGCTGCGCGCGCGCGGAGTGGTCGTGCTTGACCCGGAGGTCGGACCCCTCGCTTCAGGTCGGGTCGCACAGGGGAGACTCCCAACGGAAGCAAAAATTCTGGAGGCAGCCCATGCTGCAGTCCTTTCGCCGGCTGATTGGCAAGGCCAGCGGGTATTGGTATCCGCAGGGCCGACTCAGGAGCCGCTCGATCCCGTGAGGTTTCTCTCCAACCGTTCTTCCGGGAAAATGGGGTATGCCATTGCGGAAGCAGTACGTGATCGGGGAGGGGAAGTGGTATTGGTCACAGGGCCTTGTGCAGTGCCCCCTCCTTCCGGGGTGACCATCGTTCCTGTGAATACCGCGAGTGAGATGGCCGATGCGTTGTCTCATCACTTTTCCTCCTGCACGGTCTTGATCATGGCGGCGGCTGTTGCCGATTTTCGCCCCAGGGTTACCGCTGTAGAGAAGCTGAAAAAGCAGGGAAAATCTGAGATGGAGCTTGTCCTCGAGGCGACTCCAGATATTCTTGCAATGCTTTCCGCGAGACGTACATCACAGGTCGTGGTCGGGTTTGCAGCAGAAACAGAAGATCTGCTGTCTCATGCCAAGGACAAGCTGAAGGGCAAAGGATTGGATCTTATCGTCGCCAATGATGTGAAGCAAGCCGGTGGCGGGTTCGGTAGTGACGACAATGCGGCGGTGATTCTGTCCGCGACAGGGGAGCAGCGAGTGTGTGGACTGATGGCCAAGCGGCAGTTGGCCGACGAGATTCTGAATGCGGTCCGCGATTTGTGTTTGATGGCGCCGCGTGGTGCATCTCTCGTGGAGTAATCCTGCGTATGGCTTCTGGTTCGAAGAAAACGGACAATGCTGCAGAGATTGATCGGTTGGCTTTGGCGCTCGCCAGAGAGCCGGGATCAAAAGTCTTTATCCCTCTGGCTGAAGAGTACGGGAAAGTCGGCCGTTGGGAAGAGGCCGTGGTGGTGCTGGAGGATGGCCTGAAAGCCTATCCCGGCTTTATTACGGCTATGGTGGCGTTAGGGCGTGCCTATGAGCAGGTAAATCAGCCGGTGAAGGCAAAGGCTATCCTCGAAGAGGCTATAAAAGTAAGCCCTGATAATCTCCGTGCGCATCGAACCTTGGCTAAACTCTATGCCGCCGAAGGGGCTAAGGATGCCGCTGTCCGGTCCTGTCACGTGATTTTGGCGGTGAACCCACAGGATCAAGAAGCGTTGGCCTTGCAGGCAAGTCTTGATCACGCAGTGGCGCAAGAACGTGCTTCTACTTCGAACCAACCGCCAGTGCAACTTGCGAAGTCCCAGTCGGATCCTCCTGCTGGAAAACCGATATCCTCAGCCGTGAGCGGCGTGGCTCACGATACAGAAGTTGCGGAGAACGGCGATGATGACATGGTTTCAGTGCTCACGGACTTAGCAATACGCACGGAGCCAGATACTGCTGGCCAGTCCCGTAGGCCTCAGAGTACCAGCAGCTCCACCGTTGTACGACTTGAACAGTGGCTTCAGTTGATCCAAGCGCGCCGCCGCGATGTTTCTGGTCCACCCCAATCGATCCAGAAAACTCCTGCGTGACTTCAACGGTTTGACCCCCTGAAAGCAGGCTGCTAGAATGCCGCCTTCAGAGTGAGGGTGGCCTTCGTTTACTGTGGAAGGGATCGGCGCACCATGCTCCGTATATTGGTTTTACATGGCCCGAACTTGAATCTGTTGGGCAATCGCGAGCAGTCTATTTATGGGTCGATGTCTCTTGAATCGATTGACTCCTCTCTCCACAAATTGGGTGAAGAACTGGGAGCTGAGCTTGTCATCCGACAATCCAATCATGAAGGAGAGTTGGTGACGTGGATTCAGGAAGCCCGCCGAGATTGTCGGGGTATCATCATCAATCCGGCAGCGTATACTCACACCAGTATCGCGATACGCGATGCGTTGGCGGCAGTCGACCTCCCGACTGTCGAAGTTCATCTGTCAAACATTTATCGGCGGGAAACATTTCGACAACAGTCCTATGTATCCGGAGTGGCCGTGGCGCAGGTTTCCGGGTTCGGCCCATCTGGGTATTTGTTGGCTCTCCGCGGACTCTGCGAGCACGTCGCGAAGTCTTCCCAGACAAGTTCCAGAGAAGAGACTTCGCCTGCGGGTGGAAGTAGGATCAGTCGGACGTGAACCGGTTTGTAGACGAAGAGCGTTTCCTCTCATCGAAGGGAGTTCAGAGTGATTTCCACGGTTGATTTTCGCGGCGGTGTTCGTTTGATGGTCGAAGGGGAGCCTTTCTATATTGTTGAATTTCAGCACGTTAAGCCCGGAAAAGGTGGAGCGTTTGTCCGAACGAAGTTGAAGAGCTATCTGTCAGGAAATGTATTGGATCGGACCTTTCGATCTGGTGAACGGTTTGAAGAGCCTGATCTCGAAGAACGTGATATGCAGTTTCTCTATGCGTCTGGTGATGCCTATACGCTCATGGACACGGAGACATACGAGCAGCTGACGTTTGAGAAAAAGCAATTGGGAGAGAATGCCGATCTGTTGAAAGAAAACATGGTCGTCAAGATTCTCATCTATGAGCATCGTCCGATTGCGGTGGAGTTGCCGAACTTTATTGAACTCAAAGTGGTCGATGGAGAGCCGGGTGTTCGGGGAGATACAGCCTCCGGAGGAACAAAGCCGGTCATTGTGGAAACAGGTGCCACGATTAAAGTGCCGCTCTATCTCGAAGTGGGCACCGTGATTCGAATCGATACGCGTACGCGATCCTATGTGGAGCGTGTTCGGTGAGAGGTCGTCGGTCAAAGCCAAAAACGCGTCGCATTGTGTTGCCGGAAACGCAGAGGCCGCTGGTGGGTGACGCCTCGCTCGCCATTGGTTCCAGCAAGCATCTGCAGGAACTGATCGATCTGCTTCGTCGCAACAACTTGACTGAGCTAGAGGTAGAGCACCAAGGTGTTCGGATACGCCTGCGGCATGAGAGCATGGCCAAAACTCCTGTGGCGGTTCATCAGGAATCGGTTCCGACCATTCCACTACAACCGTCGCATGTGGGTTCCCTTGCAACGCCTGTACTGGAGGGAACCGCCGGGTTTGTGACGGTGACCTCACCCATTGTTGGGACTTTTTATCGCTCCCCTTCTCCAGATGCGGATTCCTACGTCGACGAAGGCGATTTTGTAAAAAAAGGCCAAGTGCTCTGCATCGTTGAAGCCATGAAGCTCATGAACGAAATCGAGTCTGAAATAGACGGCCGGATCGTGAAGATCTTCGTGGAGAACACGAAGTCCGTTGAATACGGTCAAGCCCTGTTCCTCATTGATCCCAAAGCCACCCCATAGGTTATTCTCACGGTGATGCTCTCCATCGTGTCGGAGCCAAGGCGTGTTTAAAAAAGTTTTGATCGCCAATCGCGGAGAAATCGCGCTGCGAGTCATTCGCGCTTGTAAGGAACTCGGCATTCACACGGTCGCAATTCATTCCGAGGCCGATGCGCTTGCCATGCATGTGCGCGCCGCTGATGAAAAGATCTGTGTCGGACCGGCTGACTCTGCGCTCAGTTATCGGAATATCCCCAATGTCCTGAGCGCGGCCGAGATTACCGGAGTGGATGCGATCCACCCAGGGTATGGATTTCTCTCAGAGAACGCCCATTTCGCCGAAGTGTGTGAATCCATCGGGATTAAATTCATTGGGCCAAGCTCGGAAAATATCGCCATGATGGGGGATAAGGCGAAAGCGCGAGAGATCGTTGCGAAGCGAGGGCTTCCCGTTACTCCTGGGAGCCCCGGTGAAGTGCGGAGCGAGGAAGAGGCGTTACACGCGGCGCAAAAAATCGGGTTCCCAGTCATCATTAAAGCGACGGCCGGTGGGGGAGGCCGTGGCATGCGTGTCGTCAATCGAGCCGAAGACTTGGGGCGAGCCTTTCAAGCCGCTCAAGCTGAAGCGAAATCGACATTTGGGAACGACGGTGTGTATCTCGAACGCTACTTTTTGGAACCGCGTCATATTGAAGTGCAGGTCTTGGCTGATCAGCAGGGTCGGGTGATTCATCTTGGAGAACGTGACTGCTCGATCCAGCGGCGTCATCAGAAGCTGGTCGAGGAGACCCCATCCCCTGTCGTCGACGACAAGCTTCGTCGGGATATCGGGAAAGTGGCGGTGGAAGCCGTCAAAGCCGCGCATTATCGCAATGTCGGGACGGTAGAGTTTCTCCTTGATAAGGAGCGAAACTTTTACTTCATGGAGGTCAATACCCGTATTCAAGTTGAGCATCCGATTACTGAAATGGTTACGGGTATCGATTTGATCAAAGAGCAGATTCGTCTTGCAGCGGGACATCCGCTCTCGCTGCGCCAACAGGATGTAGTGCTGGCCGGCCATAGTTTGGAATGTCGCATTAATGCCGAAGATCCTGACAAGTTTACACCGTCCCCCGGAACTCTTACTAAATACAGCCCTCCGGGAGGATTTGGCGTGCGAGTTGATTCTGCGATGGAGTCAGGCTCGGTCGTTGTGCCGTACTATGATTCGATGATCGCCAAGCTGATTACGCATGGTCGTGATCGACAGGAGTCATTGGCACGGATGAGGCGAGCCTTGGGCGAATTCGTGATCGAAGGCATCAAGACGACGATTCCGCTTCATCGCCGTATTCTGGATGACCCCGATTTCCAAAAAGGTCATGTCTCAACCACCTTCTTAGAGCATTTGTTGGCAAGATAGTTCCGATCGTTCCTTCCGGATCGTTTCGCTTTCAACGTTTTCTTACGGTGTTCGCCCATCCGATTGCTCCGTCGTAGTCGAGCTGGGCGTCTCGTTGATCGAGTCTGCCGGACAAGGCAGGTGTCTGAAGAAGGCGCGGACGTGATTCTTGACAGTCTTCCTGATAGGATGAATAGATATCAATGTGAGTGTGTGTGACGTATGCGACGAATTGGGTTGATTGTAAGCGTCCTCGCGGTCGGTTTGGGCATCGGTGGGTACGTATTTTTCAATGGGGAGCGTAAGGCTCCTGTCCGATATCGAACGGCGTCGGTGGAGCGTGGGCAGGTGGTGTCCGTCGTCAGTGCAACCGGGACGATCAATCCGGTGGTATCCGTCCAGGTCGGTACGCAGGTCTCGGGCATGGTTAAGAGTCTTCATGCCGATTTCAATTCGCGGGTCAAAGCCGGAGAAATTGTGGCGGTGATTGACCCGGAGCCGTTCAAGGCCAGGCGGGAACAGGCTGCGAGTAACCTCGACATGGCGCGGGCGAGCGTCGCGCGTGCACGGGCCGATCTGGCCCAACGAAAGCGAGAACTCAGCCGCGTGGAAGCGCTGTTGCCGGAGCAGTTTGTGTCGCAAAATGATGTGGATGTGGCTCTCACGAATTATCAAAGTGCTGAGGCACAGCTCCGGGTTAGCGAGGCGCAGGTCAAGCAGGCAGAGGCGGCGGTGAATGCAGCGGATCTTGACCTGAAATATACGGTGATTCGTTCGCCGGTCGAAGGAATCGTTGTGGCGCGGAATATTGAGGTGGGGCAGACGGTGGCATCCAGCTTTGCCACGCCCAATCTGTTTCTCATTGCACTGGATTTGACGAAGATGCAAGTCGACACCAATGTCAGCGAATCAGATATCGGGGGGATGTCGGAAGGAAAAGAGGCAACCTTTACCGTCGACGCATACCCTGGGATCTCCTTCACCGGCCTCATTAAGCAGGTTCGTCTCGCGCCGATCAATGTTCAGAACGTTGTGACGTACAACGTTGTGGTGAGCGTGGATAATGCGGACTTGCGACTCAAGCCAGGTATGACGGCAAATGTGTCGATCGTGGTCGCGCAGAAGGACCAGGTCCTCAAGGTTCCAAATGCCGCTCTCAGATTTGTGCCTCCACGGGGTGAAGGGAGCTCCCGAGACGTGAGTGGGCGATCGACCAAAGGAGAAGCTGCTCGTCCAGTCACGCATGAAGGACGAACCATGGCGACCAAAACCGTTTGGAAGCAGGGAGAGAACGGAGACCTTGTTGCGGTACCGGTGCAGACCGGTATTTCGGATGGCTCTTCAACGGAGATCATATCGGATAGTTTGGCGGAAGGAGATGTGATTGCCATCGGAGTTGATCAATCGTCAGGCGAGAGAAGGGGCAACGAGCTCCCTCCAGGGTTTGGCAGCCCACCACGTCCTCGCAATCGCTGAGGCTCCTCCAGGATACCGGATAAAGGGTGAGACGAGGACTGATTCTCGGTGGCCAGAGTATGCGATCGTGACATACCTGGCGGTGTTCATTCCTCCGATCTCCTTCCTCGATCACTAGGACTGTGTAGAGCAATGGCGCCCCTCATTGTTTGCGAAGACCTCTGGAAGGTGTACCGAGTGGGTGATGTTGAGGTACAGGCATTGCGGGGTCTCAGTGTCACGATCAATGAGGGTGAGTTTGTCGCCATTATGGGGACAAGCGGATCAGGGAAGTCGACGCTGATGAATATTCTCGGTTGCCTGGATCAGCCGAGCAAGGGACACTATCGGTTAGGCGGGGTTGAGGTGGCAGGGTTGCAACCGGATCAGCTGGCAGAGATTCGGAATCAGAAAATTGGGTTTGTCTTTCAAAGCTTCAACCTTATTCCTCGAACCAACGCGTTGGAAAATGCCCAATTACCGCTCTTGTACCGAGGCCTGCCTTTAAAGGAGCAGCGAGCTCTTGCCGCTGCGGCACTCGAACGGGTTGGACTGAAGGGTCGTGAGCATCATACTCCTACACAATTATCGGGTGGTCAACAACAGCGGGTGGCGATCGCTCGGGCACTGGTGACCTCGCCATCGTTGTTGCTCGCCGACGAACCGACCGGAAATCTCGATACAGCGTCGAGTCAGGAAATTATGGCGATTCTTGAAGGGTTGAATCGTGATGGGATCACGGTCATTCTCGTGACGCATGAAATTGATATTGCCGCCCACGCCGCACGCGAGATCGTGATCAAGGACGGCCAAGTTCTGAGTGACCGTACCATTCAGAATCGCCTCAATTAGTGGAGGATACCGGTGTCGACGTTTGTGTGGCTGACAATCGTGACTGCGCTGCGTATCTTGCAACGAAACCGCCTGCGTGCCGGATTGACGATGTTGGGGATCATCATCGGGGTCGGTGCGGTCATCGCCATGGTGAGTATCGGAGAAGGGGCAAGACTGGCCGTGCAGAAACAGATCGCGTCCATGGGCGCGAACAGTATCCTCATTTGGCCCAATTATTCGATGGTCAGTGGCGTGCGTGGGGGGCAAGGCGCCGTCATTACCTTAACCGTGGCCGATGCCATCGATTTGAAAAAGAAGATTCCGTTGTTGGCTGAAACGGGTTGGTCTCGATCAGGCACCATGCAGGTGATGAGCGGAGGCCGGAATTGGAGTACCAGTGTGATTGGGGCTTCACCGAGTATGCTCACCGTCAGAGATTGGGCCTACAGCAGCGGAGGTCCCTTTACACAAACAGATATGGATACGGCCGCCAGTGTGGGGCTGATCGGTCAGACGGTTGTCGATAATCTCTTTGAGCCAGGAGAAGAACCAGTCGGAGCGACCATTCGTCTCAAAAATGTTCCGATCCGGGTCATCGGTGTCTTGAGTCCGAAAGGGCAGAGTCCGTCCGGCAGTGACCAAGATGATGTGGTGATCATCCCGTTCAGCACTGCGGAGCGGAAGGTATTGGGGACATCCTTTCTTGGATCGGTCAGCGGGGTACATGTCTCCACTGGTCGGACGGAGGATGTATTTGATGCGGTCGACCAAATACGGGAGGTATTGCGGTCACGCCACCGGATACAGGGGGACCGACCTGATGACTTTATTATTCGTACCCAGATTGATGTGGCAAAAGTTCAGGAGGGGACCAGTGAGACATTGACAGGTATGTTGCTCGCCATCGCGTCCGTGTCACTCCTTGTCGGGGGCATCGGCATCATGAATATCCTACTCGTGTCGGTGACCGAACGGACGAGGGAGATCGGGATACGGATGGCAGTGGGTGCTAAGCGGCTCCA
>JAEURV010000348.1 GCA_016788465.1 Nitrospira sp.
GCCCGCTTATGGAGAAATTCGGCAAACGCTTCAGCCAACCGATCCGCCAGAGCCTTCGCCATGATGGAGTTGTAGTCGTCATGATCTCGATCAAACTGCTTGCAGAGTTCCTCCAATCCCAACCCAGCCGTCACGGCAAACGCGCCGACGTAATCCTTCCGGCCTGATTCTTTGGGAGCCACGTAGTCGGCCAATGAGAGATTGGGCTGCCCCGTCGGTTTCTCTGCTTGCTGTCGCAAGTGATGGATCGTCGTAAGCACGGTTGTTCCCGAGGCATCCTTGAACAATTCGACGTCGTCCCCAATCGAGGCGGCGGCAAAGAAACCATAGACTCCCTTGGCTGTGAGCTGTCGTTTCTTAATGATTTCATCAAGAAGTCGCCGCGCATCCTCGTAGAGCTCTTTGGCTCTTGGCCCGACGGTCGGATCCTCAAAAAGCGTTGGATAGCGCCCTTTCAATTCCCACGTGTGGAAAAAGGGCGACCAGTCGATGAAGGGCATCAGCTCAACCAGCGACTGGTCCTCAATAGTTCGTACCCCCAATGTAGTCGGTGCCGGAATATCGATTCTGCCCCAATCAGAGATGAACCGATTGGCACGAGCCTGGGCAATCGAGAGGAGTGATCTGGCACCACGATCCTGGTGCGACTGCCTCATCCGCTCGTAGTCGTCTCGTACTTGTTTTACGAACCCTTCCCGTTGTACCTGACTCACAAGGCTTCCCACCACGCCGACAGCACGTGACGCGTCTAACACATGGACAACGCCTGGCCGGTAGGACGGCGCGATCTTCACTGCAGTATGAGCCTTGCTCGTTGTTGCGCCGCCGATTAAAAGCGGCACCTCGAATCCTTCGCGAGTCATCTCTTTGGCCACGTGGACCATCTCATCCAGAGAGGGAGTAATAAGCCCGCTCAAGCCGATGATGTCGGCCTTATTCTCTCGAGCAGCAGCAAGAATTTTCTCGCAGGGTACCATGACCCCGAGATCAATCACTTCATAGTTGTTACAGCCAAGCACCACGCCGACGATATTCTTACCGATATCATGCACATCGCCCTTGACCGTCGCCAGCAGCACCTTCCCCTGCGACTGGAAATTCCCCGATCGCTTCTTCTCTTCCTCCATGAACGGCATGAGATAGGCCACGGCCTTCTTCATGACACGCGCACTTTTCACCACTTGCGGCAGGAACATCTTGCCGGACCCGAAGAGATCGCCGACCACATTCATGCCGGCCATCAACGGTCCTTCGATCACTTCGATCGGTTTG
>JAEURV010000008.1 GCA_016788465.1 Nitrospira sp.
TCTCTCCGAAAATATTAGAACGGTATCCTCTCCCGGTTCGGTTCTTCAATTGAGAAGCGTCAGAAGAGGTTCTACAGGTTTGAGGCCTGAGGGTCTGCCGCGTTCGCTGTCCTGAGTGACCAGGCCAATCCCAGAAGAGAAAGCGTGAAGATCACCCATTTCGATGGGTCGAAGTTGTACCAGAGGGGCCCGTTGCGGTAGTCGGTCGGATGGGTGTGGTGGTAATTATGATAGCCTTCGCCAAACGTAAGCAGGGAAACTGCCCAGCTGTCCCGGCTCGAATCAGCGTGGCCATGGGGTTGACTTCCCCAGAGATGGCACACCGAGTTGATGCAAAATGTGGAATTCAGCACCGCGAAGGTGCGGCCGATACCGGCCAACATAAAGCAGCTCATTCCCCCAACCCAGCCATTGTACAGATAGCCTGCCAGGAACGGGAACGCCAACCCTGAGAGGAAGATGAGTGTGTAGTGCCGGTGTTGCCACATCACGACTGGATCCTGCCGGAGCCTGGTCGCATACTTTTCGTCTGAGTACTTCTTATCCGCAAAGAGCCATCCACAGTGGCTGTGCCAGAACCCAAGCTTGGCGTTGTACGGATCCGCGTCCTGGTCGCAAGCTGCGTGGTGGCGGATGTGGTCCGCGCCCCACTTGAGCGCAGACTGTTGCAGCGCCCATCCTCCGGCGATAAGAAAGACCGCTTTTACCCCATCAGGACAGCTGAAGCTTCGGTGCGAGATGAGGCGATGGTATCCCACGGTAATGCCCAATCCCGTGACCACGTAGAGGAGTGCGAACATCATCCAATCGAACCACGTATATCCGTAGAGGAAACCAAATAACGGCACCCCGATCACGGCGCTTCCCACGATAATACTGAAGAGCATCACCGTCACATAGACTGGGTAGGTCCGTTTGAGTCCGCCGGTAGGGACAGTCGATGCGATCATTGTGGTCTACGCGAGGAGTATGGCATGAGCCGAAGGTTCACTTGAGTCCGTAATTTCCACCAAATCTACCAGGACAATGTAGAAATAGCTACTGTGGAGGGTTGCTTCAGGTGCCTCTTGTTTCGGTTGACAGCGGGCTGTAAGATTTCATATACATACTCGGTCTATCTACACTTGCCACAGTGCAACCGATGGTATGATAAGGTTTGAACCAGAAGAGCTTTGGTGAATGGAAACCAGAGAGACAGGTCAGTTCGGAGGCAGGGTGTTCGTTAATTACAAGGAGGCAGTCCAATGAAGAGTGCGTTATCAATGATGTTGGGTGTAGCAGCCGTCGCTTTGGTCGCGGCGCCTCTCACCTCGTACGCGGGTGGAACGATTTCCGGGAAAGTGACCTATGCCGGCAAGGCGGAGAATAAGGAATTCCTCTTCTCCAAGTTCCCAAACCCCAAGTTCTGTCCCCAGATTCCTGACAAGAGCAAGGCGGATGGCGACAAGCGATTCTTGAAGCAGATCGAAGTGAGCAAGGATGGCGGATTGAAGGGTGCCGTCGTGGCCGTTGTGGACATCGAGGATAAGGCCTGGATGGACGGCTATGCCGGAACGGAAGTCGTGGCAGCGTTCTGCGATTTCCAGCCGTTCAGTGGCGTGGTAGTGAATACCCGCCCATTCAAAGTTGAAAACACCGATGCCGATGCCGATGATCCTAAGTCCGTCGCCGGTGTGTTGCACAATCCCCACAGCTTCACCGTGAAGGGCAGCTCCTCCGCGACTGGTTTCAACATCGGTCTTGCAAAGAAGGGTGATAAGTTGGACAAGCCGGTGACCTTCCGTGGCGGTGCCGAGAAGGAAGGATACTTCCGCTTACAGTGCGACCAGCATGAGTTCATGCAGTCCTTCTTCCTCCCGGTGTCGAATGCTCACTTTGCCGTGGCGAAGGACGATGGGTCATTCGAAATCAAGGATGTGCCGGCCGGCAAGCATAAGGTGGTGGCCTGGCATCCATTCGCCGGTAAGGCCAAGAAGATCGAGTTCGATGTTGATGTGACGGATGGCGGCACTGCCAACCTGAAGGCTGAAATCAAGTAAGCCGGTTTTATCGATGTGTTCTTGACGGGCAGCGGAGCAATCCGCTGCCCGTCGTGTTTGTAGCCCCTTCTCCCTGCAGCGCTTGTCTGCCCTGATATTCTCGTTTCAGGGTTTTCTCCGTCTCAGCTCTTTCATGTGATACATAGTGGGGTCATGACCGGATTGGCCCAGTGAGAGGCGCGGTTCATGGCCTTCCATTTCCTCATGGGCAGAGGTGCAGATCAAATGCTGCGACGAACGAGGCTTACCCTCCCACTGCTCCTTGTCGTCACTCTTCTGACCAATGTCTCCTGCTCCGTCATTGATGGGGCATTCTCCATACTCAAGGGGACCTTTTCGGTTGCCAAGACCGGCTATCGCGTTGTGAAAAAGACGGTGAAAGGCACGATCTGGGTGGTGAGCGGAGCGTACGAGTTGACGAAGGGGGCGACCAGGCTGGTCTATCACATCGGGAAATTTACCTTTGAAGTGGTCCAGGCTCCCTTAGAGTATCCATTAATTCGAGACGATATTCAGACCATCGATGGGCTTCCGGTGAAAGAGGCGATCCGGCTGGGGCGGGTCAAGGCAGCGCCCTACACCGTCAAGGGCCAGCGGTATGTGCCGATGAACATGGTGAATGCACAGACGTACGAGGAAACAGGCTTGGCCTCGTGGTACGGGGAGGAAACCAAGCGCTTGCCAGGCGGCCATATGACGGCGAATGGCGAGCTGTTTAATCCCAGCGGACTGACGGCAGCGCATAAATATTTGCCGCTGCCGATTCATGTGCAGGTGACCAATCTGGAAAACGGCAAGTCGATCGTTGTCCGAGTAAATGACCGTGGTCCCTTCCCGAGTGATCACAACCCCGATTCCGGGAAGCGAATCATCGATCTCAGTCGAGGCGCCGCCGAACAGCTAGGATTTGTCGACCAGGGCACCGCCAAGGTTCATGTGGAAGTGATCCAGCTGGAAGAGGCGTGACGGGTGGTATATTCCCCGATGACTACCGTTTCACCAAACCCAGTCCTTTAGTCGTTTCCAGGGGGGCAAAGTAATCGAGTCAGCTTCAAGCGGCAAATTCCCTACCTTGTCTTTTCGTTTCTGATCTAGGTAAGATCCTATGTTTCTTGGCTATTTTCTCTGTCCAAGAGGAGTGGTGTGTCTCGAGAACTCTCACTCGCGGAAGTCTTCCAGCTGGGTTACTACTGGGAGACCAAGATTTTGCTCACAGCCGTGAAGCTGGATGTCTTTTCGGCCATCGATGAACGGCCGAAATCCGGTCAGGACATTGCTGGCCGACTGCAGGCCGATCCTCCTACCCTGGGCCTTCTCTTAAATGCACTGGTCGCGATGAAGCTGCTGACGAAGGAAACGGAGCTGTACGGGAACTCGTCAATCGCGATCAAGTATTTGGTCCGGTCGTCGCTGCAGTATGTCGGCCATTTACTCCTCTTGCACGATGCAGAGTGGAACAACTGGGGCAAGCTGGAAGAGACGATTCGTACGGGGAAGCGGACGGTGGATCGCCATGTATTCGAGACCGATCCTGAGTTGGGTAGCCATGTGCTGGCGGTACTGAATCGTATTGGCCAGCAGAGCGGCCCTGATTTGGCCAAGCGGTTGAAGTTGGCTGGACGTGAGTGGATGTGCGATCTCGGCGGTGGCGCCGGGACGAATGCCATTGCGTTCTGCCAGGTGTATCCCGACCTGCATGCGACGGTGTTCGACCTTCCGGAAACCCTGAAGCTGACGGAAAAAACAGTGAAAGAGGCGGGGCTGGAATCACGGATCGCCCTGCACCCCGGTGACTTCAATCGGGATCCGCTCGGTGGACCCTACGATGTGGTCCTGATGTCGGACATTCTACATTATCAAACCTTTGATATGAATCAGGATCTAGTCAAGAAGATCTATGGCGCTCTGGCACCAGGCGGGCGGTTAGTCATTAAGGACCGATTCCTGGATGAAACCGGCACCGGCCCGGCCTGGACGACGGCCTTTGCCGTCCACATCCTCGTCAACACCCAGAAGGGGAGCTGCTTCCAAGCCAGTGAAGCAATGCAATGGCTCCACACGGCCGGGTTCGGTTCTGTGGTGGAACTGGAGAAGACGGCGGTGGTGCAGGGGGTGAAATCGCGTGAAACGTGAAGCGTGTGACCCAACGGTTTTGAGTTTCATGTTTCATGTTTTAGGTTTCAAACGGTAGGTTTCGGCACAACATGAAACTTGGGACTTGAAACTTGAAACGGTTTACCAAGGCAACGAGAGACAGTACGAAGGACTATTACGGTGGATTGGTTGCGAGAACCAGGATTCTTTGGGACCCATGCGACGGTCGGAGCGGACCTCAGTCAGCTGATGGCCACGCTCTTCACCGGACTCTTTGTCATCGGATGGTTTCAGGCCCGCAAGCGAAAGGCCGATGCGCACCATTGGTTGATGTTGGGCGGCATGATCGCCATGTTGAGTTTCTTTATCGCGTACTATCTCTTTCGGCAGCTTGGGGTTCTGGCTTTTGAGGGGAAGGAAGGGTTTGGTGGGTCACAATCGCTCTATGATTACGTCTTCATCCCTGTACTGACGCTCCATATCATTCTCGTCATCATCGGGCTGATTATGGCGGTGTATATGATCGTGTTAGGTTTCCGTTCTCAACAATTCATCGACGGCGTCCGGTCGCTTCGGGAATCCCGCTTGCTCACGACCTGGAAGAAAATCGGTCTTATCTTCGGCAGTGTTGCGATGGTGGTGCTTGGGCTGTTTTTCTCGCGAGTGGCCTCGGCCGGCTTCTCGATGCGGAAGCTGGAAGTATATGTGATCTTTCTCGCCATTGTGGCTTTCGTCTTTGCGATCGAGATGACCATTCAACGGATTTGGCCGGATGGGGCACGGCGTCATCGGGCGCTCGGCCGCTTCACGATGATAATTTACTGCATTCTGTTTGTGACGGGCAGTTTCACCTACACGATGCTGTACATCCTGTATCCGGGTAAGATCGGATAAACCGATGAATAACTCCTTACTTTTCACCTTTCACCCATCACTAGAGAGATCATGCTGACTTGTGGCTGTGGCCGCTGGATGCATACCGAGGGGATTGAGGAACGAGGTGGTGAGAATGGTGCGCCGTTTTGGTTTATCCGTTCGGAGTGCAGAGGTTGTGGCCTGAAAGTCGGTGTCGACGTGCCGGAGGGGCAGACTCGGGGGCTCGTTGATCGATTATTCTGGACCGATGAGGCGTTGCATCGATTGGATCGTATGCCGCCGCATGTCGCGCTGTTGGTTCGTGAAGATGTGGAGCAGGATCTCCGTAGTCAAGGAGAACGAGTCGTCACCTATGAAACGTTGCTCCGTCCCCGTACTGGGGGGCGGATTGAATGGGATTCGGAGGCGGAACGGCGATTGGATCGCGTCCCGGCGCCGGTACGTGCCATGGCTCGGATTGAGCTCGAACGAACGGCGGCTGATCGCGGGTTGTCCTTGGTTACCGTTGCCCTCATGGAAGAAGTGAAGGCGAAGTATTTCGGGATGGGCGCTCAAAAGACGTAAAAGGTGAAATGTAAAAGGTGAAAAGTAGGAGGACAAGAATGATTCACCTCTCACCTTTTACCTTTCACGTTTAACAGGTTCAGCATGCTTCATCGAATGGCATTGCGGGTGCTTCCGAGCCTGAGTGTGGCGGTGACGGAAGAGGCCGTGCGCAAGAAAAAACGCCTCGTGATGTTTGTGCCGGGGTTGATCGCCTTCGGGGTCTATCGCCTTGCCAAACAGTTCGTTCCGATCGCCGAACCGCTGGTGCTCTTGGCCGTGAGTGCGCTGGTCGCAATGGTGACGGCGGGTTTGGCCTATCGGGTCGGGCGTGCTACGCCTTGGTCGGAGATCATGCGCCATGACGGCGCTCGGTTGCTCAGCTGGCTCGTCGGATGGATCGGTGCCGTCTATGGCGTACAACTCTCGTTGTTGGTGCTCACGCTCTTGTGGATCATGAACTATAGCTATCTCCAGCATCCCGATGGGCCGGCGATGATGGCGATCATCATCTCCTGTACGTCCATTGCACGCGATGCGTTTGAAATCGGTTATGTCCGTCGGCTTTCGCAGATGGGGCGGCCGTTTCTCACGTTTCCGGACGGAGCGCCGCTTCGGGTGTTGGTCCAGAATAAGATCGGTGAGCTAGGGCCCTGGGTTCTTGCCGGGCTGGGTCTGGGTGGCTTGTCCGCCTTCCCGGGGATGCTCGTCGCTGATACCCATGTTGCGGTGTTGGCTCAGTTGTTCGCTGTGACCGTTCTTGGCGGAGGGGTGACTCTCTGCGCGTATTTCGGCGGGCTCCACCCGTCTACCTCGTGGGTGCACAGCCTTCGCCGGATCGCACCCGGCGAGCTGCTGAAATATTGGTGGTGGCCGGGGATGGCCTTTGCCTCGACCTATTATCTGGTCGCAATGGGGTTGCTGGTGTTTGTCATGAGGCAACCCACGATCACGTTAGGTTCAGCCGCGGTGATGGGGTCGATCGTGACTGCCATTATGGCGCTGTATGGGTATTATCTGGGTGATCGCCGTCATGTTGAAGATGAACAGGCACCCCAACTGTCGAGTGGAATGTTACGGTGCCCGTTTGTGATGGGGATTCTGGGCAAGACCATTGGTTCCACCGATACCGCCGGGGAGTTGGCACTCGGTAAAACTGGGATAAAGGGGTAGGTCTATGGGCCAGGGATTCAGGATAAGCGGTTTCCTACTTCGTGTGGCACTGTGCATCACGTTCGTTTCACTCACCCTTGGCTGTCTAGGGAGCGGCCCCAATGTGTCCTTTGCCGACACATCCACGGATGTGTATTTCGGGACCGAGGGGGTTCCCCAGGGGCCGGCGGCTCCCACTCCTGAGGAAACGGTCTATCCTCAAGTCGGTTCACTGGATAGTCGGGTGCTCGTGTGGTTTGTGACGCAGCAACATACTTACTTCGGCGGATTCGTCCTCGCCTTGCCGTTGTTTTGTGCCTTACTCGAGTTTTTGGGGTTGATCACCAAAAAGCCGGCCTTGGCCCTTCGGTACGATGGCTTGGCAAGGGATCTCGCGAAGGTGGCGGTCCTGGCCATGTCGGTTACAGCACTGATCGGCAGTCTGATGTTGACGATGTTCATCACGCTCTATCCGAGTTTCATGCAGTATATGGGCGGGACATTCAAAGGATTCATGCCTGCCTACGCCGCCGTATTTGTCGGAGAAGCGCTGTTGCTGATCGTCTATTACTACGGTTGGAACCGGATGACAGACCGCGGCATGAAATGGATTCACGCCGCGATCGGGATTCTGACCAATATTGTGGGGACTGCATTGCTGATGATGGCCAACGCCTGGTCTGCATTCATGATGTCGCCCGCCGGGGTTGATGCGCAGGGGCGGTTTCTCGGAAACGCGTGGCATCTGTTGCACTCCGCCCTCTGGAATCCTCTGAATGTCCATCGTTTCTTGGCGGACATGATGTCCGGCGGAGCGGTGGTGCTTGCCTATGCCTGTTACCGATTTTTTACCAGCAAGACCGACGAGGAGCGTGCCTATTTTGATTGGGTCGGGTATGTGTTCCTGTTCGTCACGGTCTGTGCCCTCATTCCTATGCCGTTCGCCGGCTACTGGCTGATGAAGTCGGTCTTCGTGTTTCGTCAGACCATGGGGGTGACGATGATGGGAGGACTGCTTACCTGGCTATTCGTGGTGCAAGCCCTCTTGATCGGCGTCTTGTTTCTCGGGATCAATTACTATCTGTGGCAGAGTATGGCGCGGATCAAGGGAGGAGGGCGGTATCAGCCCTATTACCAACTCCTTCTGGGGGTGTTGATGCTGGCGCTCTTCATTTGGTTGACGCCGCATACCTTGCTGACATCTGGCAGTGAGGCGAAGGCGATGGGGGGCGCACAACATCCGGTCATCGGTAACTATGGGGTCATGTCGGCCAAGAACGGAGCCGTCAATATCCTGATCCTCGTGACCGCCCTGAGCTTTCTCTATTACCGGCGCGCGAATCGCACCATGACGATCTCATGGATCAAGACCGGCAATACCCTCATCACGGTGCTATATGTGGTCGGCGCAGTGAACATCATTGGGCTATCGATCTATGGATTTTATTTACCGGCGAAAGTTCGTGTCGGTCTCTCCGCTCCGCAGGCTTTTACTACCTTCACGGTTATTCTGGTCGGAGTCGTGATTAATCGGCTGATGCTCAGGCGTGCCGTGCTGCATGGGCCGATTCAGTGGGGGAAGATTCCGCTACGGGGCATGGTCGGGTTATTTGGGTTGGCGGCATCGTTCAGTTGGGTCATGGGGTTGATGGGATACATCCGTTCCTCGGGGAGGCTATCATGGCACGTCAGCGAGTTGATGGCCGATGTCTCGCCCTGGGCCTTTACTCCGGATCTCCAATATGCGACCAAAATGGTGACGCTCAATATGGTGGTGTTTTGGGCGGCGGTCCTTGCGCTGTTTTGGATGTGTGAGCGGGGACAGCAGCCGGTGATGGTTGAGGATGCGAGTGAGAAAGAGTCGCCCCTATTGACTCCGATCCCATCGCAAGAAACATAGAAAGGGACTCAGGGCATGATACGAAGGGTGTCTATAGCTGCGGCAGCGGTGCTCGGGGCAATTGTTCTCGTGGCCGAGGCCGTACCAACGGGTGCGGGAGGGCCGACACTCGTGCTGGAAGATTTCCAAGGAAAAGAAGCGGACGGGTTTCCTTCCCTCTGGGACCACGAAAATCAGCGGAGCCAAACAAAGGGTCGCGAGGCTTACAAGGTTCAGTCTGAGAACGGGGCGAACTTCTTGTCGGCCAAGGATGCCGGTCAACGGATCAAGAAGAAGAAAATCGATTGGGATCCTAAGGCCTACCCTGTTCTGACCTGGCGCTGGCGCCTCACGAAAGCCGCGACGGGCAATGAGCCGCTGGCTGCGATTTATGCATCACTTGATACCGACCTCCTGTTTATCCCGGTGTTTACGAAATATGTATGGAGTGAGTCGAAACCGGAAGGCACCTTGACCGAAGGTGGGATGTTCAGTGGATCGGAGCTTGTCGTCCAGTCCGGAACGAAGGAAATCGGGCAGTGGTTTGAGGAACGGGTGAACGTGTACGAGGATTTTAAGCGGATTCATAAGCATGAGCCGGCGGAGAAGGCCTGGGGAATTTCTATTGTCGCCGCGCCTGGGGTCGAGATTGATTTTGGTCCGCTCGTCGCCCTTCCAGGGAAGTAACAATGGGCCTCCTCTGAGGAATTTGTGTGATGGAGAGCCGTAAGGTTTTCGATATTCTCCTCGGAATCATTGTGATGGGTACAGTGGGGACCCTGATCGGGACGACTATGGGTGGAGGACTCATGCCGGTCGCCGTCCTCGTTGGGCTTGGTCTCGGTGTCGTGATCGGTTCCCTGGGTGGCCGTCGCTTTCTCGTGAGCATTCTTGTCGGTACGGTCGGTGGTGGTCTGTTGGCTTGGTTGATGGCCGGTGCCGATCGGATCTGGGTCGGGGCTGGGGCCGGGGCGGCCATGGGCGGATTTCTGGGTGTCCAGATTTCGATGTTGCTCGATGTGCGTGCGGCGAAGAAAGCGGCGGAAGAGCAGGCTGGGACCTTGCCGTCGTAGAGTTCATGAGTCTTGATTGTCGAGGTATCTGTGGAAAATAAAGGTGTCTTAGTCGGATCCATTATCTTTGTATTTGCATCCTTCTTTCTTATGATCGGTCTGTTGGCCTACGAATCCTATAAGGCCAAGCAGATGAAACAGCTTGCGGCGTCGGTGAAGTCCGAAGCGCGACCGACGGCCAGCAGTCTGCCTGCTCAGGATTTCTCCATGTACAAGACAAAGATCGGAGACGAGGGACGCGAAATGGTCCAGATTCCGGAAGGGCCGTTTACGATGGGAAGCAATGATGGCGACCCCGATGAGGCGCCCGAGCATCAGGTCTATTTGAAAGGGTTCTATATCGATCGGAACGAGGTCACGCAGCAAGAATATCAGCGGTTTGCCAAGATGACGAAACGGGGGATGCCGAGAATCGAGGTGTTTGACGACGATCAATCAAAGATCTTAAAGCCCGAGTTTGCGGCGATGAGCGTTTCGTGGGATGAGGCGGCAGCTTACTGTAAGTGGGCGGGGAAGCGGTTGCCTACGGAAGCAGAGTGGGAGAAGGCCGGTCGAGGTGAGAGCAAGCGCAGATATCCCTGGGGAGATAAGTTCGTCGTCAATGCTGCCAATGTCGATGGGTCGGAGGATGGGTACAAGTATCTGGCTCCTCCCGGATCCTTTGAGGCCGGGCGAAGCCCTTATGGCATTCACGACATGACGGGAAACGTGGCGGAGTGGGTTGAGGACTCCTACGACGAGCAGTACTACAAGAAATCTCCGTTTCGTGATCCCAAGGGGCCGGAGAATGCAGATTTAAAAGTTGTGCGGGGGGGCTCTTGGAGGGAGACGGAGCATCACGCAAGGCTGTCCAAGCGGTTTGCGGCAAAACATTGGCGTACCGATGTCACGATCGGTGTTCGCTGCGCGAGTGATTTGGATCCTGTGTCAACTGGGAGCTGAGTGATAGGCCGGCATGCTCGAGTCAAAATTTAAACTTGTCTTCTTATTCGTGGTCTTGGCCTGCGCGGCAATGCCCATCGTCGCCATTATGCGAGGCACTACGGTCACGCCATATGAAAAACCGACGTCTGATCCCAGCGCTGACGTGGTGTCGGTCGCAGATAGTGCGCCAGGGGAAGAACCTCTTTCTGGTGAGATGGTCACGATTCCGGCTGGGCCGTTCATTCGTGGGACTGAGGGTGGAGGCTTCGATGAACGTCCGCAACGAACCATCTATCTCGATGCGTTCGCGATTGATCGGTACGAGGTGACGAACTACCAGTATCAGCAGTTTGTTGTGGCCACGGGACATCGAAAACCAGGACTGCCTTCGCGTTATGCCAAGAGCGGGGCCAAGGTGCGTGGGATCAATCAGCCCATCGTCTATGTGTCCTGGGAAGATGCAGACGGGTACTGCCGTTGGAAGGGCAAGCGGCTTCCGACCGAAGCTGAGTGGGAAAAGGCTATGCGCGGTACGGATGGAAGGCTCTGGCCATGGGGCGATAGAGAGCAGCCTGATGGGGCTAATTGGGCTCGTGTGCAGGATGGTTATGAAGCTTCGGCGCGTGTCGGCACATTCCAGAGCGACAAGAGTCCCTATGGAGTGATGGATGGTGCCGGTAATGTCATGGAGTGGGTGGCTGATTGGTACGATGAGACTTACTACAAGAGTTCGCCGGATCGGAATCCGCCGAGTCCCGAGTATGGCACCTATCGGGTGCTTCGCGGGGGAGGATATACGACGGCAGGCGGCGATGTCCGAATTACCAGCCGAAGCAAGATGATGCAAGATTTTCGAGATGAAACGATCGGCTTTCGCTGTGCAAATTCAATCGACGGCACGGTGGGGGAAGAGAAGGAAAAATCAGAAGAATTTACAGAAAATCAAAGTAGTAGAGGATCAAAAACACGGCCAAAATGATATTGACAACCATTCCAGCCAAAACTATAATGTCAAACACTTTTGAGTTTTTCGACACAATTTCCTCTCTGATTCGCGTTAGAAGTTGAGAAATTTTGATAACACAGGGCCAAATGCCTGTCAAGGAAATGCACGAATTCTGAATTCTATCCCTTACCAACTATCTTGATCGGGAGTTAAATGACGATGGCAACAGCTACCCCTGATAGCGAACTGAAAGTAAAAATTGGAAAGATGATTTTTTACATCACTTGTGCTGTCGGATTATGGTTCTTCTATTGGTTTGCCGGTATTCAGTGCCCTTGTTGAGTTGTGTGTGGAGTTTGTCTCGTGTGAGGGAAGGGTATCTGGCGTAACTGATTGACAGCATTGGTCGACAGAAGAGAGGAAGAAGAAGATGAGCGCGCTTAACAATCCCGTCATAGCACTTGTTGTTTCTCTTATTATCACCGTTGGCTATTTTGTGTTGGTTGACCACTACCTCATGGATATGCAGGGGCTGGACTTTTGGTATCTCTTCAGAAACTAAGCCCTCCTGAAGGTGTTGTCGAGTATTCTGGAAATCATACATTTAACGTAGGGTATTAAGGAGGTATTCCATGGGCCTTTTAGTCGGCAAGCGCATATTTTCGATCGTGGCGCTCTGCATGATGGTCGGCCTCCTTCTGCTTCCGGTCGTCGTGGCGTTGCCTTCACTGGCCATCGGTGAAGAGACTCATGCGGGCGATGCGGCAAAGAAGGACGGGGATAAAGTCGAAAAGGGTCGGGACGTCTATTATAAGACGGAAGGCATCGTGTCTGGTGCTCCTGCTCCTAAGACGACGGATGGCGTTAAGGACTATCCGAGGTATAACTTTGAAAGTCGCGTGTTGCTCTGGTTTGCGAACCAGCAGCACCTCTACTACGGTAGCTTTGTGCTCGCCGTGCCGATCTTCTGCATGATCATCGAATTCATGGGGGTTGTCACGAAAGACAAGGCTCTTGCCAAGCGCTACGATCAGTTGGCTTATGACTTTATCAAGATCAGTCTGACTGCCTACTCTCTTACGGCTATTCTTGGGGGTATTCTGATCTTTACATTCCTGACGCTGTATCCGGCTTTCTTCTCGTATCTGTCTGGTATCTTCCGTCCTGTCATGCACATCTATGCATTGATGTTTGTGGCGGAGAGCGGGACTCTCTACATCTACTACTATGGATGGGACAAGATGAGGGAGGGGTTCTTGAAGTGGATCCATTTGAGCATGTCGGTGGTCTTGAACGTCATCGGAACGCTGCTCATGTTCCTTGCGAACTCATGGATCGGTTTTATGATGTCACCTGCCGGCGTCGATGAACAGGGGCGCTATTTGGGGAACATCTGGCACGTAATTCATACGGCATTGTGGAATCCCCTCAACTTGCACCGCATCCTTGGCAACATGGCCTTCGGTGGTGGTGTCGTTGCGGCCTATGCTGCGTACAAGTTTTTGGCCTCAAAAACGGATGAAGACCGAGCGCATTATGACTGGATGGGCTACATCGCTATGGCGCTTGGCGTTGCGTTTCTGATTCCATTGCCATTTGCCGGATATTGGCTCATGCGCGAGGTCTATGCCTATCGCCAGCAGATGGGTATCACGCTGATGGGTGGTCTGCTTGCCTGGTTGTTTATTATTCAGGCCACCATGATTGGGATCCTGTTCTTGAGTACCAATTACTATCTCTGGCAGGCCATGGGTCGTATGCGTGGGGCAGAGAAGTATCAGCGATACATTAAGTACCTGGTCTTCCTGCTTGCCTGCGGTTATATGGTCTTTATTACTCCCCACACCATGGTGATGACGCCGGCTGAATTGAAGGCCATGGGTGGTCAGCAGCATCCGGTGCTGGGTAATTATGGGGTTATGTCTGCCAAAAACGGAGGCATTAACGTCATTATTACAACCACGGTGTTGAGCTTCGTCTGGTATATGCGAGGCAATAAAGTCTCGACTGTATCGTGGGCAAAGTTCGGGAACATCTTTATGGGTGTGTTCTTTGGCTGCGCCTATTTCAATATTATATTCCTTGCGGTGTACGGATATTATATTCCGGCAAACGTACGCGTGGGTCTGTCTGTACCTCAGGTTGCGACGACTCTGTCTTGTCTCTTCTTCATGTTTGCGCTGAACAGCTTCATGATGAAGGGGGCCAAGCAAATGGGTCCGATTGAGTGGGGGAAGATTTCCGCTCGTTCGCAATACGCTCTTATTATGTTGGCGACCGCGTTTACCTGGATGATGGGATTGATGGGCTATATTCGCTCGTCGGTCCGGCTCTTCTGGCATGTGAATGAAATCATGCGCGACAATTCTCCTTGGGCCTATACCCATACGGTGGGATTTGCCGCCAATATGATTTCGGCAAACGTGTTGTTTTTCTGGATTACTATTCTCTTTGTATTCTGGTTGGGTAGCTTAACGGCGAAGAAGGTTCCGGTTGAGTCAAAAGCTGGAATCCCTGGTAGTGTTCCGCAGCCGGCACCCAGTCATTAATTTGTGTCTTCTTTGATAGTCGGCTCAACAAACGGACGGAGACAGGTCCTTGCCGGAGTTGTAGCTGTAGGAGGTCACGACCTTGGGTAATTTAGTTGCAGAAGCACTGTCGATGGGTTGGATGGCCCTGGCCATCCTTGCGGGTCTGCTGGTTTATTTTCAAGTAAGCATCAGCGACCCTGCTGCGAAGAAGCGCGCAGTATTTAAGACGTTTATTGGCATTATATCTTGCTTCCTACTCTTTATGGCTATCGCCAACTATAAGACGAACTTCTATGGCGAAAGCCGGTTGCTTCCGGTCTCCTTGGTGATGATCACGGTGACCACCTTTATTATGGCGCTGTACTTCACCAACCTGAGCGCCCTCCTAAAGATCGGTGGCATGATGTTCTTTGTGGCTGCGTTCCTCTCAGGATATGGAAACTGGCTTCCCCAGGTGGAAGGTGGGTTTCCGCCTGTAGAGGAAAAGGTGACGTGGGAAACCATGTCGACCCAGCAGCTCGCGGACAAGGGTGAAGAGATCATCTTCGGCGGTGTCGGGAAGAATAAGGAGCAGGGTGCGATCGGTAAGGGGCAATGCCCGCTTTGCCACGCCTTTCATGCCGGGATGCTTGGTGAGCGAGCTCCAAACTTGTTGGGCTTGCCGACCCGCAAGGAGCGCTTGGAAGATCCCAAGTATTCCAAGGGTAACCCGTCTAAGCGTGAGTATTCAGTAAAGGAAGCATTCCCTGGTTCGGGTACTGCTGAAACTGTGCAGGAATATATCGCAGAATCACACGCCTGTCCTAGTTGCTATGTCGTTGCTGGCTATGGGGTAAAGGGTACGAACGATAAAGAAAGCCCGATGCCGTCAATCCATAAACCACCGATATCTCTCAGTCTCGCAGAACTTGCGGCTGTTGATACATGGATGTATGCCCGCGAGGGAGTCGAGCCTCCTTCATTCGATGAAATTGTGAAGTCGTATGAGAAATTTATTCCAGAGGCAGATCGCCCGAAGCAGGCGGACGACAAACCTGCAGGTGCGACCTCACTGCTGGCAGATGGTTCGGAGCCTGTTGATCAAATTTTTGCCAAGGCTCAGTGCGTGTCCTGCCACACCATTCCTGGTATTCCTGGAGCCACGGGGACCATTGGCCCGAAGCTCGAAGAGGGGACAACTGCACCGCAACGTATCAAGGATCCAGCCTATAAGGGCACAGCCAAATCACCGGCTGAATATATTATGGAGTCTATCGTAGACCCGAGCGCTTATGTAGTGAAGCCGTTCCCAGACAAGACAATGCCGGCCATTTTTGGCCAGAAGCTGAGCGCTGGAGCATTGAAGAAAATCGTTGACTACTTGTCGCAAGTGAAAACCGGAGCACCGCCACCAAAGGTTTCCTAGGATCCGGTTATCTGTCATGCGGAGAGTAAAGGGAGTTTGCCGATGAAAGCATTGATGTCTCTTGGTGCCTTGATAGGGGTAGCGGGGCTACTCCTGTTGGGTGGAATGATCTTTGATGTAGTTCCATCCAACACCGTGCGATTAGTCGAAGGGTATATGCCGATTCAGCTGCTGCTTGAAGTGGCATGCTTCGTGATAGGTTTTACTGGCTTGAGCTACATGATGAATGCGATGGGGATGGCCCTCCCAAGATTTTGGCAGGGAATCGGCTTTTGGGTCTTCTTGATGCTCTATCTCAAGTTCCGCGTGTATCCTCCGATTCCCTTCAGCGTGCGGGCGATGTACGGCACTGTGGGATTAGTGACCGTGTTTATGTGGATATCCGCCAATGAAGAGGACTGGAACAAGTTTAAGCAGCCCATCCTGAACGTGCTAGACGCACAAACCGGAATGAATCGGTTGCTGCGGTATGCCTATCTTGTGCTTATTCCAATTCTCGTCGGGGGCTTTTCCTATAATGCCATGATGCCGAAGTCTGAAGAGCCGATCGAGCTCCGGACAGTTCATCCTGCGCCTCCAGCCAGTACGAAGGTGCATGGCAAGACATACACGCTCCAGACGTCGCAGAATCCTTATCGCGTTAATCCAGAAGGAAAATACGACCAAGAGTTTTCCAATGCCAACATTGTCGAACAGGGGATGGGGCGTTTAATGAAACCTAATGCCAACCCCTGGGATGATAAGAATCAAGGCTACCTCAAGTATGTGCGTGAAGGTGGAGAGATTTTCTTTCAAAATTGCCACTTCTGTCACGGCGATAACCTTAATGGTCGAGGCCTTCATGCCTTTGCCTTCAATCCCATTCCTGCGAATTTTACTGATCCAGGAACGATTGCACAGCTTCAAGAGACATTTATCTTCTGGCGTGTCGCGAAGGGTGGCATTGGGTTGCCCAATGAAGGATTTCCCTGGGCTTCTGTCATGCCTCCATGGGAGCAACATTTGACGGTAGATGAAATTTGGAAGGTCATCCTATTTGAGTATTGGCACACGGGCTACTATCCACGGACTTGGGACTAGTCGCTGCGTCCTTAACTAATGCCAAACCAGACAAAATGAAGATGAGGCTAAACATGATGGACAGCATGACTCAGAAGGCCGGGATTGTCGCGGCTGCTGCCTTCGGAGTGATTCTCGTATCAAGTGCTGGATATTCGCCTGTGTTCTCCCAGGGACTTCCTGAGGGCTTTAAGAAGGGCGAACTGGCACCAGAACCGTCGGCAGACATGATCGAAGCTGGTAAGCGTGTCTATTTCACTAAGTGCGTATGGTGTCATGGCGTAGATGGGGCAGGTGACGGGCCTGGTGCAGACCGGCTTTGGCCCAGACCGAGAAATTTCAATCAAGGCACATTCAAAATTCGTCATACTGCGAGCGGCGAACTTCCCTTGTTTGATGCCAAAAAGCCGATCCCGGGTCAAAATGATCTTTTTGAGACTGTGACCCACGGCTTGCCTGGCTCTGCCATGCCGCCATGGGAAGGCATTCTGACGGAAGAGCAGCGACTTCAAGTGTTGGCGTTTGTCACGACTCAACTCGTCAAGGATCGCAAATTCACTGATAAGCAGTCCGAGTCGCAGACGGTACTGCAGTTGGCTGAGTTGAAACCAAAGCCGGCGACTGATGAAAGTCGGAAGCGCGGTTCAGAGTTGATCGTTGAGAAGAAGTGTGTCGAATGCCATGGGATGGAAGGTCGAGGTGATGGGAACGCCTTCAATTTGAAGGACGACTGGGGATTCTCCATCCAACCGGCCAACTGGCATAAGTGTTGGAATTTCCGTGGGAGCAGGCAGGACCCATATAATGTCAGCAATATTTTTAGAACGTTCTCTACGGGTGTCAACGGCACACCAATGCCTTCGTTTGCGGATAACACCACGGTTGACGAGCGGTGGGATATTGCCAATTTCGTTAACTCACTCTGCGAGCGAGACGCCTTAGGGAATCCATTGCCAATCGATCCTCTGACAGATAAGCCTAAGATCAATTTCGTCATTCCGTCAGATCCTGTTGAAGGCGAAATTCCGACTGATCTTGAGAATGAGGCATGGAAAAAGGCTCCCAAGCGGTATGTGGCAATGGGTGGACAGATCACCCACAAGCCAAGAAACTTTGTGAATCGTCTTGATGATATTTGGGTACGATCGCTCTATAACGACAAGTACATTGTGTATCTGCTGGAATGGGACGACCGGACCAAAAGCGTTGCAGAGGGTAAGCTCCCCTGGGCACCAACCCAGGTCAACATTGATGTGAAAGAGCAGGATCCAAAGACCGGTGAAGAGGGGTCCATCGCTGCTCAGCAGAACAACTATGCGGTCTATAACGATGCCATTGCCATTGAGACTGCTGTGAAGTGGAAGGAGCTGCCGGCTCCGATCAAGCCACGCTACTTGTTCGGGACTAACGATCAGTTCCCTGTCGACATTGTGAAGTGGGAAGCAGACGGATCTCTTCGTGCGTTCAAAGGGACTGGTTGGGATAAGGACTTTGAAGAGCGCGATAATTATGAAGAGGCCATGAAGCTTCTGAAGGCCGAATGGGTGAACGGCCGGTGGTACGTCATGATCCAGCGGCCTGTGGGAAATAAGAAGGATCAGGATTACGATGAGGATACCTTCTTTGAGGTAGGCCAGTATATCCCGACGGTCTTCTTTGCCTGGGATGGCCATAATGGTGATGCAGGACGGAAGATGGCCGTGTCGGCCTTCTACTACACCTTTATGAATCCACCGGTTCCACAGGAAACCTACATTTATCCGGTCGTTATTGCGGTCGGAGTGGTTCTCCTGGAGGGCTGGGTTTTGACTCGTCGTGCAAATAAGAAAAAGGGGAAAACGCTGTAGTCTTCCCTTGAAGCGCGAGTCGGTGCTGAAAAGCGAAAAGGGGGTGGGGTAACCCACCCCCTTTTTTATTTGGGAAAGTGATGGATTCATGATCTCTGATGTCACAGGCGTGCTTCTGGCTGGGGGCAAGAGTCGACGTATGGGGGTGGATAAACGATTTCTTGCCGTGGGGGAGGAAACGCTGCTTGAGCGGAGTTGCCATGTACTTTGTGAGACTTTTACTCGAGTGTGTGTCGTCATTGCCCAGGATAGTCAGCCGCTGGAAGCTCAAATCCCGGTCATTCGTGATCTTGTCCCATCCTGTGGAAGTCTCGGAGGCCTGTATACTGGACTACGGCAAGCGACGACGAGACATATCTTTCTCGCGGCATGCGACATGCCTTTCATCCATGCAGGCCTCGTACAACACATGGTCGGCAAAAAGGACCAGGCCGATGTCGTCCTTGCCTATTGGAACGGCAGACCTCAGCCCACTCATGCCCTCTACAGCCGAAACTGTTTGCAGGCCGTGGAGGAGCTTATTAGTCGGGGCGATCTGAAGATACAGAGGCTGATCGCAAACCCTGTCCTCCGCGTTGCTCTCGTCACGGAGGATGAGATTCGTCGGATTGATCCTGAAGGCCGGTCGTTTCTTAATGTCAATACACCGTCGGATCTTGACCGCGCACGCTTCCTCTATGGCGATCGGCTCGAGGGCTGATGCGGGCAACTCCTGAACTTGCATGACACGGTCATTGGTCATTCTGCATCCAGGCACATTAGGAGATGTGCTACTGGCAGTACCGGCCATACGAAGATTTCGTGCTCGGTACTCAGACCGTGACATGCTACTCATTGCCCGTGACTCTATCGGTAGACTTCTCGTGGCTTGTGGTGTGCTCAAGGCCTGGATGTCCATGGAAGGACCGGCTGGGGTTGGACTCTTTTCGAAAGGTGGCCAGCTACCCCATGAGCTAGAGAGGTGGCTGAACCGGTGTGATGCCGCGATTGCTTGGCTGGAAGACAGCGAGAACGCACTTCGTGCCAATCTCCAAGAATTCCACATCCCTAAGGTACGAATTCAATCGCCAGCCTCTCCCACATTACGAGCGAGGCATCAGAGCCATCGGTTTCTTGAGACAATTGAGGAGCCTGCTGTCGATGATGCATCCGATCGGTTCATTCAAGTTCCACCGACCTTATTCGAAGCGGGCCGTTCCTGTCTTGAGCGTTTAGGGGTTCCGCGGGGACAGGCATGTGTGCTTGTGCATCCTGGAAGCGGCAGTACTCACAAGTGCCTCGACCCGGCCACCCTGGCCCTCATGATTCATCACCTTGATCAGAAGGGCCTGGTCCCGGTCGTTATCGAGGGGCCGGCCGATCAGAATGCAGTGGGGCGTATGTTGGAGGTCAGTCGCCGAAGACCGCTCATTCTCCGAGATCTTGATCTCACGACGCTTGCCGGAGTTCTGGTGCAAGCCAGAGTTTTTCTGGGTCATGACTCTGGTGTCACCCATCTGGCTGCGCTTCTCGGTGTCCATACCGTTGCTGTCTTTGGACCGACTGACCCAGGTAGATGGGCGCCCATCGGCGCGCATGTGACGATTGTGCAAGGGCCATCCTGCCTCTGCCGATCATGGGATGACGTACGACAATGTCACGAGAAGCCTTGCCTGGGTGTGTCACCAGATCAGATTTTTATGTCACTCGAAGCAGCCTGGTTAACCTAATATCGATCGGAACCCCTCGGAATTCAAAGTAAACCGCCTTGTCTCTCGCTAGCTCATAATGCTACAGTGCTCCGTTCATTTCCGTGTGTTCATCACGGATGAGAGGAATTGTTTTGTCGCAAGGTATCGTGCAGGAAAAGGTAGTCACTGCCCTGCTCACGGCTCTTAACGGGGCGAAGCAAAAGGGGCAGCTACGGACGCCGGTCTGGCCGACGGTGAGTCTGGATGCCCCCAAGCGACCGGAGTGGGGAGATTTGGCCTCGACTGTCGCCATGTCGTTGGCAGCCTCTGAGCAGAAGGCACCTCACGATATCGCTCAGATTATTGTAGACAACCTCTCTGAACGAGACCAATTGTTTGATCGTGTAGAAATCGTCAGGCCAGGGTTTTTGAATCTCACTGTCAAGCCAACCCTTTGGCAGGAAGTCATCCGGGATATTGCGAGACAAGGGCGGTCATATGGCCGAACGGATATTGGGAAGGGCCGTCGAGTATTGGTTGAGTATGTGAGTGCCAATCCGACCGGTCCATTGCACGTCGGACATGGCCGAGGTGCCGCGGTTGGACAGGCCGTCCTCCGGTTACTGAATGCGATCGGGTACGATGCCGTAGGTGAGTACTATATCAACGACGCCGGACGACAAATGAAATTGCTGGGCGCGTCCGTCTATGCTCGGTACCAAGAATTGTCTGGACGGACTGCCACATTTCCCGAAGACGGCTATCATGGTTCGTACATTACAGCGGTGGCCCAGCAGATAAAGGCCCAACTCGACAGTGTGGCCGAGAAGCTGAATCCTGCCGACCTTGAAGCTCGCTGTCGGTCACTTGCGTATGAAATGCTGCTTGGATTTATCCGTGAGGATCTTCGGTCGTTTGGCATCGAGATCCAATCCTGGTTCAGCGAAGCGTCTCTTCTGGAATCCAAAGCTATTGAGCAGGCTTTGGATGAATTGAAAGCCAGGGAGCTCCTGTTCCACCAAGAGGGGGCATGGTGGTTTCGGGCGTCCCTGTACGGCGATGAAAAGGACCGTGTTGTCAAGAAACAGGATGGTGAGTATACGTACCTGGCCTCCGACATCGCCTACCACCATGACAAGCTGCGGCGTGGCTATGATCTCCTGGTCAATGTGTTCGGTGCCGACCACCACGGGTATGTTCCACGTATGCAGGCCGTCATGCAGGCCTACGGACATCCGAAAGAGCGTCTCCACGTCGTGTTGGTCCAATTAGTGAAGCTGTTACGGGATGGCGTCGAAGTGAAGATGTCCAAGCGGACGGGCGATTTCATCACGATGCGGGAAGTGATTGATGAGGTCGGGTCTGACGCGGCGAAGTTTTATTTTCTGATGCGGGATTCCAAGACCCATTTGGAATTTGATTTGGAGTTGGCCAAGCAGCATTCCAACGATAATCCGGTGTACTACGTGCAATATGCGCATGCGAGAATTTGCAGCCTGTGGCGTGTTGCATCCGAACGGGGTATTACCCGTCCGACCGCAAGTGAAACGGACCTCACGGTGCTCACGGATCCGGACGAGTTGGGATTGATCAAGAAGCTCGCTGCCTATCCCGAGGTGCTTGAGGCGAGCGCTCTGGCGTTTGAGCCGCATCGCGTAACGTATTATCTTCAGCAGTTAGCGGCGCTCCTGCATACCTTCTATAACAAGCATCGGATTCTTCCTCCGGCTGGTGAGTCAGATATTGATGAGTCGGCGGCTGACGGGCTCACACCCGGCCGCACCGCAGCACGGCTGGTCTTGATGGGAGCGGTCCAGCAAGTGATTCACAATGGGCTTGATGTGCTGGGCCTTTCAGCCCCGGAGCAGATGTCGTTCACCACCTCCCACGAATGATGATGCAGTACCAGATCCACCAATCCGACCCGTACTCTAAGGCCCGCATCGGCCAGTTGACGACGGGCCACGCGACGATCGAGACTCCGGCATTCATGCCGGTGGGTTCTCTGGGCCCGGTAAAGGGACTTGAACCAAAGGATCTGCAGGAGTTAGGGTTTGGCTTAATGCTCAACAATGCGTACCATCTGTACCTGCGTCCCGGGCACAAGATCGTCGCAGATATGGGTGGGCTCCATGCCTTTACCGGCTGGTCCGGAGCCATCCTCACGGATAGCGGAGGCTTTCAGATCTTCAGTTTGGCGAAATTGTGCGAGATCACGGATGATGGCGTCACCTTTCAGTCACATATCGACGGTTCGACACATGTCATCACACCGGAGAAGGCGATCGAGATTGAAGAGGCCTTAGGGGCCGACATTATTATGGTGCTTGATCAGTGTGTGGCGCTTCCTGCCGGGCGAGAGGTCGTGCAGGAGGGGGCGCGCCGGACCAGGCTCTGGGCGGAGCGCTGTCAAGCCGCGCGTCGTCGAACGGATCAAGCGTTGTTCGGGATCGTTCAGGGTGGGTTGGAGGCTGACATACGGGTCGCGTCGGCACGGGAACTCGTGACGCTTGGGTTCGAGGGGTACGCCATCGGGGGATTATCCGTCGGTGAGAGTAAATCCGATATGTATCGGATGCTCGACGTCACGGTTCCGGAATTGCCGGAACTGAAACCTCGGTATCTCATGGGCGTGGGGCTTCCGGAGGACCTCGTGGAAGGCGTCGCTCGGGGCGTCGATCTCTTTGACTGTGTCGTTCCGTCACGCCATGGGAGAACCGGGTCGCTCTTTACCAGGTCCGGGCGGGTCGTCATTAAGCAGGCGCAATATACCGATGATGAACGGCCGATTGACCCCGAGTGTGGGTGTCCGGTGTGTGCCCGGTATTCTCGGGCTTATCTGCATCACCTGTTTATGGTCAAGGAGATGTTGGGGGCTCGACTGAACACGATCCACAACCTTTGGTATTTCTCCGAGTTGATGCGGGGCATTCGAGAAGCCATACGGGAGAAGCGGTTTCCGGCGTTCCGAGACGCCTTTTATCGTCACCGTGATCAATTGGGTGCAAGAGACTGTTCAGGGGACGGTGAGTCGAACTCTCACCGCGAATGCGAGAATAGTTATCAGACATAGAAGGGAAGACGTGCGATGTTGATGGAATCACTGGCATGGGCGGAAGGAACAGGCGGAGGCGGGACAGCTGCGGGTGGCGGAGCAGGAGGGATTCTGTCGTTGATTCCCTTTCTGCTCATCTTCGTGATTTTTTACTTTCTCCTCATTCGGCCGCAGCAACAGAAGCAAAAGCAGCAACAGGCGTTATTGGATGCCGTCAAGAAAGGCGACAAGGTTGTGACCACCTCGGGCATTTGGGGAACCGTGACCAACCTTGGAAAAGATACCGTCACATTGCAAATTGCGGACAACACGAAGATCAAGATGCAGCGGGAGAATATCTCGCGACTGCGCACGGAAGATGAAGATAAGGAGTAGGGGCGTGTCGGTCAAACAGGATAAGGGGTTGGGGGCGAGATGAAAAAAGTAGGTGGGCGCTTATGGTTGTTGGCACTGGTGTTGGTGGGATCGTTCGTCTCATTTCTTCCCTCCTATCCGCCGCTCTATCAAGCCATGCCGAGCTGGTTGAAGGCAGTGCTGCCGAATAAAGGCATTACGTTGGGGTTGGATTTGCAGGGCGGCATCCACATGGTGTTGGAGGTGGATGAGGATCGTGCCGTGGAAATCGCGGTGGATCGATCGGTGACGGCTCTGCAAGATCTTGTGACGGAGAAGAAGATCTCCGTCGATTCGGTCAAGCGTATCGGGCATGAACAAATTACGATTCAGGTCCAAAATGCGGACGCCAAGGCCTCGACGCAAAAACTGATCGATAACTTCCCGAGTTTCGTCGAGAACGAATCGGCGGAATCGGCGGCGACCGTGGTGTGGGTGTTGCGCGAAGCGGAGACGAAGCGCATCAAGGATTCGGCGATCAATCAAGCGTTGGAAACTATCCGAAACCGAATCGATCAATTTGGGGTGGCGGAGCCGATCGTACAGCGGCAGGGATTGAAACAGATCGTCGTCCAGCTTCCTGGCGTCAAGGATCCCAAGCGTGCCAAAGATTTGATCAAAGAAACGGCGTTGCTGGAATTCAAAATGTTGGATGAAGACATCCGACTGGATTTGCCGAGTCACGTGACGAAGGATAAAGAGGCCGAGGTGCTTCAGCAGTTTGAGAGCAAACTGCCTGAGGGTGATCAGATTCTATTCGAGCGGGTGGTGGACAAGGATACGGGGGTAGAATTTCGCGCTCCCTACGTGGTCAAGAAGCGCGTGATGTTGACCGGCGATGTCCTGAGCGATGCGCGGGTTGCCATCGGCCAATTCAACGATCCCTACGTGTCGATCACATTCGATTCCAAAGGTGGACAAGAGTTCGAACGCATCACGGGAGAACATGTCAAAAAGCGTATGGCGGTGGTGTTGGATAACACCATTTACTCCGCGCCGGTGATTCAGGAACGGATTGCCGGAGGGCGGGCGCAAATTACCGGGACATTCAGCACACAGGAAGCCAACGATCTGGCCATCGTGTTGCGGGCCGGCGCCCTCCCGGCACCGTTGAAGATCGTTCAAGACCTGACGGTAGGACCATCCTTGGGACAGGACTCGATTGATAAAGGAGTCAAGGCGACACTGATCGCGGGGCTCATGGTCGTCGTGTTCATGATCGTGTATTACCGTCTGTCCGGGCTCATTGCCGATTTCGCCTTAGCCTTGAATCTCATCTGTCTGATGGGTGCCTTGTCGGCGTTAACGGCGACATTGACCCTTCCGGGGATTGCCGGCATCGTGTTGACGATCGGAATGGGTGTCGATTCGAATGTCTTGATCTTTGAGCGTATTCGAGAAGAGCTCCGAAGTGGGAAGGCGGTGCGGTCGGCCATCGATGCGGGGTATGACAAGGCGTTACTGACGATTATCGACTCACACGTCACGACTCTGATCACAGGGGTGGCGTTGTTTCTCTTCGGCACCGGACCGATCAAGGGATTTGCCGTGACGCTGTGCTTAGGCATCGCGATCAATCTCTTTACGGCGCTGGTCGGGACGAAAGTGATATTTGATCTCTTGTATCAGAAGCAGAAGGTTGAAGCGTTGAGCATCTAACCATGACTCCATCGGCATTGACCGTCCAGGGAGAAGCTCAGGGCTATCAAAAGGGAGCGCGCATGTTAGAGATTCTAGGGAAAACCAATATTGACTTCATGGGCAAGCGCATGTTCGCCTTTCTTTTTTCGGGCATCATGGTGCTGCTTGGGCTGATCGCACTCGTGCAGATCGCGCGAGGGGCTGCCAATCTGGGGATCGACTTCGCCGGAGGGACTGCGGTTCAACTGAAGTTCGACCAACCGGTTCGTATCGACGAAGCGCGGAAGGTTCTGGAGACCAACGGTCTCAGCGATGCTGAACTACAGGAGTTCGGGCAGGACAATAAACTACTCATCCGAGTGAAGACCTCCACGACGATTGAGGAAAAAGTTGCGGAACGTGTGGTGGCGATCTTCTCCAAGGATTTCCCCAACAATAAGTTTGTGGTCGACTCCACCACCGAGATCGGACCGACCATCGGCAAGAAACTTCAAGAAGATGCGCTCGTGGCCATCGTCATTTCCTTCGTGGGTATCATTCTCTACATTGCGGCTCGATTCGAGCTGCGTTTTGGAGTCGCAGCGGCACTGGCGACTTTTCACGATGTGCTGGCCGTCGTCGGCGTCTTTTATATCTTGGATAAAGAAATTACGCTTCTGATCGTCACGGCTCTCTTGACGCTGGCCGGGTATTCGCTGACCGACACGGTGGTCGTCTTCGACCGGATCAGAGAAAATCTGAAGCAGCGACGTCGTGAGAGCGAGGAAGCGACCATCAACGGCGCGATCAATCAGGTCTTAAGTCGGACCATCGTCACCAGTTTAACGGTCGTGCTGGTCCTCATTCCCTTGACGCTGGCGGGCGGAGAAGTTCTCCATGATTTTTCACTGGCCCTGCTGGGGGGGGTCATTTTTGGGACCTATTCATCGGTCTTCGTTGCCAGCCCGCTCGTGCTCTTGTGGCCCGGAACGCAGGGCCGACTCTTGAAACGCAATTAGTCGAATGCTGCGATAGCGCCTTGTCTCTCATTCGCGTCTTGCGTGGAGTCCCTGGTGAACCGTGGATGGGGCACCGGCCCCTTTTGGCGGTGCCTGCAGCCCCAGCGATTTTCTTGAAGGGCGCCGTACTGCTTGTCCTGGTATCATCATGGCGATCTGGAGCCGGTCATATAGTCTCCAGCAGAAAATCATCGGGGCGATCGTCCTGGTCGGTCTCCTCCCACTTGCCCTCCTGCTTGTCCTGATCTACGCGGAAGAACGACGTGTGTTGCGCGAAACGACGGGCGCGGATTTCAGAGAAGTCGCCGTGGAAGCCGCTCGTCGGATCGAGATGCAGATCACACGAGGCATGAGCGAAGCCCAGCAGCTAGCGACTACGCCATTTCTCCGTACAGCCGTTCTTGAGTCGAACCGGACCTACGAAGGCAAGGATGCGCGCGGCATTTCTGAGATCATCAAGGAGTGGCAGCAGCGATGGGGACAGCGGGCCAAGCGAAGCGAGTTTCCCCTGTTCGTCAACCGCATTGTGACCAACTACTTGATTCAGTGGCACGAGATTCGGAAGTCGGACTATATCGGCATCCTGGTGACGGACGGGCAGGGGGCGTTGGTCGTGAGTTCAATTCCGCAAGTGGAATATTCCTACGCCAAAACCGCTTGGTGGCAAGCGGTCGTCAAGAACGGCAGCCGACGACCCTATGTGGGTGAGATCACCTTTGATCCCTCGTTCGGCACGCATGTAATGGCTGTGGCGGCCCCGATTCTGGATGATCACCGTCAGACTGTAGTGGGAGTCGTCACCATTCTGTTGCGCCGAGATACGCTCTTTCACTCTCTCGCAGAGAAGTCGTTTGGCACGACCGGACATGCCATGCTGGTGACGACGGATGGCGGTGTCGTCATTTGCCCGCTGCTTGCGCCAGAGGCCCATTCCGTCGATGCCGAATTCCTTGATGCATTGGCCCTTACGAAACCTGGGTGGATCATCGCGAGCGATGATTGGCACGGTAACAGAGATGCGCTGATCGGGGTCGCCCCAGTCCGGTTTGCCGAGCTTCTAGCGCCGGGAAGTCTTGGTGGAAAAGGTTGGATGACGGTGGTCCGTCAGGATCCAGCCGAAACATTTGCCCCGCTCGGTGAATTGATCGCCAAAGTTCTTTTGTTCGGTATCGTGGTGTTGATGGGACTTGGCGGCATCGGAGTCGTTGTCGCTCGTCGGATTGCAAGGCCGGTTCATGTACTGCACGAAGGGGTTCAGCAGATCGGAAGCGGTCGTTTGGACCAGCGGGTGGAGCTCAAGACCGGCGATGAAATCGAAGGGCTTGCCCAGGCGTTCAATCAGATGGCGACGAATCTTCAGGTCTCCTTCGGGCAACTGGAACAACGCATTACCGAGGTCCGACAGCTTGAGGAGAAATATCGAGACCTGATCGAGCATGCGCCCGAGATGATTTGCCAATTGGATCGAGGGGGGCGACTGGTTCATGTCAATAAGACGGGCCTCGACAAGCTCGGATATAGCCGTCAAGAAATGTTGAACATGAAGTTGTGGGAACTGGTGCCGCACGGACAGGAAGGCCAGGTGTTGCACTATCTTGAGCAGCTGGTGTGTCGTGGCCAGAGTTCGATGGAGACGGTGTTATTGGCGAGGGATGGCCGACAGATCGATGTCGAAATTCATGCGACCGCGCTGTTCGACCAGGAACGTGGCGGATTGGTGCATTCTCGTGCCTTTGTGCGTGATGTGACGGAACGACGCCGATTGGAGCAGGAGTTGCAGCGGTATGCCGTCGGGTTGGAACAAGTCGTGTCGGAGCGCACCAAGCAGTTGACGGCCTCACAAGCCCGCTACAAAGCCCTCTTCGATGTGGTGGCGGATTCTGTGTTCATGGTGGATGTGGCGGGAGAGATTGTTGCCGTCAATGATCGGGAACAACAAGTCCTGGGCTATGCGGAGTCGGCAGTTGTCGGAAGGCCTATTCGTGACGTCTTGCTTCCGGAATATCATAGGGCGTTTACAGACTGGTTGGCCGATGTCAGTACCGAGCAACGGCCGGTGACGACCCAGGAGATTGCCGTCTACCATGCCGATCGGCATGAGGTTCCTGTGGAAATGGATCTCATTCGAGTTGGCGGAACCGACCCGCTCCTCGTCATGGTGCAGCTTCGGGACATTACCGTTCGCAAGAAACTGGAGCGCCAACTCCAATCCTATCGGGAGGACCTCGAGCTCAAAGTCAGTGAGCGAACACGAGAAATTGAGGAGACGAAACAATATCTGGAGAATCTGCTCGAGAACGCCAACGACGTCATCTATACGCTCGATCTGGATCAACAGTTTACCTATGTCAACAGCAAGGTCAACGCGTGGGGGTATCGTAAGGATGACCTGATCGGCCGTCCCTATCTCTCGCTTCTGTCACGGCGCCATCGAGGGCGCCGTCTGAAGAGTACATTGGATATCGGGGCCAAGCAGGTCTATGAGGTCGAAGTGGTCACTCGTCTGGGAGAACCGCGTACCGTTATGGTCAGTGTCTCGCCGTTGCACGGCGTAGACGGGCACATTTTGGGGGTGCTCGGAATCGCACGAGACATGACGGAGACCAAGAAGCTGGAGCGGCAGATTCGAAACGCGGAGAAACTGGCATCCATCGGGAAACTTGCAGCCGGCGTGGCGCACGAGATCAATAATCCGCTGGGTGGAATCCTCAACTGTCTCTACAACCTGCGAAAGGGGACACCCTCACCGGCACGTCAGGAGGAATATTGGGCCTCGATGGAGCACGGTGTGCGGCGCGTTCAGAAAATCGTTCGCCAGTTGCTCGACTTTTCGCAACAGCATGAGCCGGCGTTCAGTCAGGCCGATATCAATCGAGTCGTGGATCAAGTGCTGACGTTGACGACCCATCTGTTCGCTCCCAGCCAGATTCGCTTGGACATCGTACAAGGACAGAGTCTTCCGCTTGTGATGGTCGACCGGCACATGATCGAACAGGTGCTGATGAACTTGATCCTCAATGCCGTGCAAGCGATGAAACAGGGCGGAGTGTTGACCATCAGAACTTCCGTGTCGGAAGGTGTTTGTCGTGTGGATGTGCAAGATTCAGGGGCCGGTATTCCGGCCTCGGTCCTCCCACGTATCTTCGACCCCTTCTTTACGACGAAGGGTGAAGGAGAAGGGACAGGGCTGGGTCTCTCGGTGAGTCTGGGTATCGTCGAGCGCCATGGCGGGAGAATTTCGGTGCAGAGCGAAGTCGGGACGGGTAGTACGTTCACCCTATACTTGCCGATCTCACGAGACCGTACCTTGGTGGAGAAGGAAGTATGAAAGGTTTGGCTGTTCTATTGGTCGATGATGAACCGCTGATGCGTCTATCGATGCTGGACGCCCTAGAGGCGGTGGGGTGCGAGGTGCAGGCCGTGGCGACGGGTCCGGAAGGGATCGAGGCGATTCAGAAGCGGACGTTTGATCTCGTCATCACAGATCTGCGATTGCCCGGTGCTGATGGGCTCACGGTACTCAAGACGGCCAAAGAGAAAGCCGCTCAAACGGAAGTGCTCATGATTACCGCCCATGGCTCGGTGGAAACAGCCGTCGGCGCCATGAAGCTGGGGGCGTTCGACTACATTACGAAACCGTTTCAAATGGATGAATTGCTGCTCATCATCGAACGGATCGGCGGGGTGATTGCCTTACGGCGAGAAAATCAGGACCTCAAGCATCAGCTCGAAGACAAATTCTGTTTTCATGGCATCTTGGGGGGCAACAGCCAGATGCGGGCGGTTTTGGACAAGATCAAGATGGTGGCGGAAACCGATTCCACGGTTCTCATCGTCGGGGAAAGTGGGACGGGAAAGGAACTAGTCGCGAATGCTCTCCATCAGAACAGCCTGCGCAAGGGATCGCCTTTGATTAAAGTTAGCTGTGCCGCCTTGCCGGAAGCGTTGTTGGAAGCGGAACTCTTCGGCCATGAGAAGGGCGCGTTTACCGGTGCCCTACGCCAGCGACGAGGACGATTTGAAATGGCCAACCGTGGGACGCTGTTCCTGGATGAGATCGGAGAGATCTCGCCTGTCGTGCAAGTGAAACTCTTGCGCGTCTTACAAGAGCGGGTTTTCGAACGGGTCGGCAGTAATGAGCCGATCGAGGTCGATGTCAGGTTGGTGTGTGCCACCCAGAGGGATTTGCGCAAGGAAGTGGCGCAGGGCCGGTTTCGAGAAGATCTCTTTTATCGTCTCAACGTCGTGCCGATCGTCGTGCCACCGCTTCGGCAACGGCAAGAGGACATCATGGTGATCGCCGAGCATGTTTTGGAGACCTGCTCGCCAAAACTAAATAAACAGCTGCGCGGGTTTTCCCAGCCGGCCCGAGAGCTTTTGTTGCGGTACTCGTATCCGGGAAACGTACGCGAGTTGCAGAATCTCGTGGAGCGGGCCGTCGCGTTGGGCAGAGATCGGACGACGGTTCAACCGAACGACCTCTGTGGATTTCAGTCTTGTCCCTATCTGGG
>JAEURV010000054.1 GCA_016788465.1 Nitrospira sp.
AGCGCGTTCAACACCACCAGAAAAAGTCCCAGCGTAAAGACGATCAACGGCAATGTGAGCAAGAACAGGATCGGGCGAAGGATGAGGTTCAAGAAGGTCAAGACCAGTACGGCTGCTACACCGGCGCCGAAACTGTCGGCCTCCAATCCAGGAACAACGGCAATGGCCAGAAACACGGCGATGCCGGTGATGAACACCCGCATAAACGCTTGGCGTAGCCCTCCGTGAAAGGGCGATTCATGGACGGCTCTTGCAAAGCGAATGGTCGGCATTGGTTATCGTGGAGGTGGAGGAATGCTGCCTGGTGAATAATGAACGACCGTCGCCGTGACCTTCTTGCCTTTTTCATCTCTTGACGCTTCAATGATGACGCGGTCGCCTACGGCGGGCGGATCGAGTGATTTAGGGTTGTGTTTATTTTTGTATTTCACCTGTTTGGTCAGCAGGACTGACACGACCTGCCCCTTCGCGGTTTTCACGTCAATGTGTTTCTCATCGATGGATGTCACGATACCCAGCACATGCAAGAGTTCGGGTACGGGGGCTAATGCCACCAAGCCGAGCGACAAGACTGTGAGGAGCAGGATGCTGCTTGTGGTCAATAGATCGGAGGTTGATCTCATAGCACAATGGAAATCAGTAGAGCCGAGCCGTCGTTGTTGTTGGTCGGCTGGGTTCGAGTCCATGGGCCTGTTCATGTCACTGGTTCCCTATTGGCGAAAGGCTCATCTGACTATACAAATTCCTTGGCCTGAATGTCACCCCACTATTCCGCGATGTAGATTGATCGGTGGATGAGCAGGCGAGTGAGCAAGATTATGAGGACCGGGAGATGCATCAGCAAGCCGCTGACACCCATGAACGTTTCCCCGATCCAAAACGTCATGCCGAGGTTGAAGGCTAAGACTCCATAATATAAGCCGATTCCGAGTAGGAGTCGCTGAGTGATAGAGAGAGGTGGCACGAGTGAGGAGAGTCTCCGATCCAATGGGAAGTAGATGGCTAGTGAAATGAGCCCAACCACTGCCCAGCCGACATAATTTGCCATCGGAACACCGAAGTGCCACCCTGGATCGGGGTAGTAATAGATCTTTCCCAAGAACCAGCGGTCGCCGCGTAAGGCTACTGGATCAATCACCATGTCGATGAAGGCAAACAGAAAAGCCGTCAAGCCATAGACCGCCCAGCTTGTGCGGGCGTTCAGGCCAAACTGTACTGCCCGTAGGGAAACACGACCGCTATAGAGAGGTGATCCGAGTGGGAGGAGTAATCCAAGCGCGACACAGTACGAGGCAAACAGCAGAAAACTGAATGAGATTGAATCCATGAATGGCACATCGAAGACATAGAGTTCCTGCCCAACCGTTGAACCGTTATAGAAGTACCAGCCGAAGGGTACGCCGGTCCTGGTCGACGAAAACTCGCAGACAAAGGCGGTGGCCCAGCTGATCAACCAAAAGCGCCAAGTCCGTGGCCAGCCGATCAGCTTGATAGCGGAAAAAAGGAAGGCGGCCAGAAAAATAAAGACATAAGGCCGGAGGACGACCGTCTTAAAAAAAAGGACGAGGGGTTCCATTCAAGAGGCGTTCGAGACGGCTGTCATGCGTACCCGTGGGACTTGAACCACCGGACGGCCTTGCCCAAGGCAACTTCTGGTGGATGCTGCGGGAGGCCCAGTTCTCGGATGGCTTTGCTGCAATCATAGTGCATCTTGTACTTGGCCATCTTCACGCCTTCCAGTGGAATACGTGGAGGCAGGCCGGTCACATTGGCAACCCAGTGATTGAGGTAGGCGAGCGGAAGTACGGCGCTCCGTGGGAGTTTCACGGCTGGCGCTTTGAGTCCAGTTAATCGGC
>JAEURV010000088.1 GCA_016788465.1 Nitrospira sp.
GGTGATTACTAGAAGCTACCCCTGAATCTCATCCTCCACCATTTCCTCGCTGGCCGGCATTCCGTAGGCCACATACTTGGCGTAGGACAAATAGATCCCGGCGCTGTCCGTCATGGCTTTGGACCCAGCCGTCAACCGCACGACCTTGTCGGAACCGGGTGGCTCAATGTTTTGGAGCATGGTGACATGATCGTGCAGAAGTCGGATGTAGCGCTCCACCGCTGATTCGACGTCTTTATAAGCTTTCAATATATCATCTGTCATGATTGTCCTCCGTAATGTCTTGAGCATACACTACAGCTATGCAACGCCTCAATGTTCCGGTCTCACAAAGGCTTCTTGATGCCATCCACGCCTCCGTTGAGGGAGCGAGCCTATCGACTAAGCAGTCGGCTCAGGCCGTAAGCGAGCTGTCGAGAATCTTCACCACAGAAAGGAATCGCATCAGTTTTTCGTACCTGGATAGTAGCCACTTAGGTGCGGCATATCTTCAGTATTTCCTGCCGGTCAATCTAGCCAAGATACAGCGCTTGCTCAATGAAATGCCTACTCCAGAAGTGGATGAGAGTTTCTCAGTGTTGGACCTTGGCTCAGGCCCTGGTACAGGAGCGCTGGCAGCCCTCGACTGGTGGCAACAACAGACATTGCCGTATGTCCTGTCCGTGACTGCTGTCGATGGTTCGAAAGCAGCTCTTAGCCAAGCCCAACAGTTGTGGAATCGATACTGTCAGGCATCTGGTATTGGAACAGCTGGTCTGCAGACCTATGAAGGGGATCTTGAGGGACGAGCCTGGCTTGAACGGGTTAAACAGCTGGGACCCTTTGGCCTTATTATCGTCGCTAATTGTCTGAATGAAATATATGCAGATGCAAAAGACCCAGTCGAGCTACGTTCCGGCCTGATTACAGAGTGCTTATCATTGCTCACCCCACAGGGTACCGTCATGGTCGTAGAGCCGGCCCTACGAGAAACGTCCAGAGGGTTACTTCACGTGCGTGACCGACTTCTCCAAGAGAAACGGTGCAGCATTTACAGCCCCTGTCTTCATGAAGACGGATGTCCAGCCTTGGTGAGTCCAACCGATTGGTGCCATGAAGAGCGAGCATGGGAGCCACCGGAGATCATTCGACAAATCGATGAGGAGGCTGGATTCATCAAAGATGCGCTGAAGTTTTCGTACCTACTGTTGCGCAAAGACGGCAAGACGATTACCGAGCGGCGGTCTGACATCTACCGAGTCGTGAGCGAGTTGCGAAAAATGAAGGGTGAAAAGCGGGCGTGGCTCTGCAATGAACAAGGGAGACAAGAAGTGGGCAGGCAAGACCGGCTCGCCTCTCCTGCCAATACAGCATTCGACCAATGGCATCGCGGATCAATCGTGCAGATTGAGCGAATAGTGCGAAAAGAACGTGAGGGAAAAGTCTCGGCATTGGGACGAATCGACCAAGATGCTGGGGTGCGAATCATACGTCCTGTTTGAGGTGTCATTGAAGCGAGGTCTGGCATGAGTATTCCCAATAAGGGCCCAAGAAATGTTCAGCCGATTCATCCCCCGGCGAAATGCTACGAGAAGCTTTCCTGCCGGACTATTGGCGGACCGTATTACCAATTTCCACCAGGAAACGGTAATTACTAATTCCCATCTGAAACGGTGGGGGTGTCTTTGCTAGAAAGTTTGATGGAGCTGAAAACTAACAGCTGAATGCTGTGAGCTAAGCTGGCTAATCCGCTTCCGGTTCCGAGCTGCCGTGCTGGTGGGAGACTTTATCTTCCTCGAAAAGGTCCGCCATTTCCTCAGCCATGATGGCATCATCATCTTGAATGGCGAATACGGGAATTTCTTTTCTCACCTTGGGCTTTTCTTCCGGCGAGAGGGCTGGCTGTTTCGGCGTGTCACTCATAGTTTCAGTATACACCAAAATTGAGAAGAGACGGTGGCTTATTCAAAGGCCTCTAGCGAGGATTTCTCGACAAATTGTCGCTGACAGCCCTGACAGGTGACAAAGTAATAGGCATCCCGCACTGACAGGGTCGCTCGGAGGTCGAGGCTGACCCCCCGATGATTGCATGCTGTGCAGGAAATTTCCTTGAGCCTGAACGGCACATCCGGCTGTGTCCGGATATAAAACTCCATATCGGTATAGACCGGGAAGGTATAAAAGCACTTCTTGCAGATACCTCGCCAATCGCCGTCAGTTCCCATAAACCGTTCATCGATGGCAAAACTCGACTGTTTGCAGATGGCGCATGGGACTGTGTTCAGCCGCTGTTCCACTTCTTGCTGAGTGAGCGTAACCATGATCAGAGTATAGCGGGCAGTTCAAAGGAATCGCAACACCAGAAAAAGAGGCAAGAATGCCTTGACGCCTTGAAGGGCAGGTTTATACTCAACCTACCATGCATATGATTACGGACCACCTCATTGTGGGGAACATTAACGATGCACAGCAGCCTCCGGCGGTTGTGGGTGCGCTGTTACTCGTTGCAGAAGAGTTGACCGTTACCCCTGCCTCATGGGTGGATTACCACCACATTCCTTTTCGAGAGTTTGCCAAGGCCGATCCCGCGAAGCTGGCTCAGGCCGTCGAGTGGCTTGAACAGCGAGTGCCGAAAGGGCGGACACTCGTGTGCTGTCGGGCTGGGATGGGCCGGTCAGTATCGGTAGTCATGGCCTATCTTTGTTGTGTGGAAGGCAAGACATATGAGGAAGTCATGAACCTGGTCATGACTCGCCGTCCGAGTGCGATACCGTTGCCGAATCTGCAAGTTGCGATCGAACAAGTTCGACAGTTTCGACGTGCCGCGTAGGTCCATCCTTCCTGATCCCCATTGCATCGGTTTTCCCTCAAGATGGTCTTGCCTTTCCGTGCTCTGCATGGCCTAATGATTTTCACTCGCATCTCTTGACGAGGATAAGGCATGCCTGAGCTGCCCGAAGCTGAAGTCGTCGCTCGACAAATCCGTGCACGTCTGCTCGGCGCGCAGATGACCGACGTGTGGATCGGACGAGAGGATATTGTTCGAGAGGGCTATGCCACCGCATCTTGGTATCGAGGCGCCACCCTCCAATCGGTCGATCGATATGGAAAGAGTGTGGTGTTGGGATTTGTGAATCGACAAGGCCGTCGCTATGTCGTGGCCGAGTTGGGGATGACCGGACTGCTCCTGTTCCAATCGGCACCAACGAAACATCCTCAGCATGTTCACGTGAGGCTTTCGTTCGAAGGAGGCCACGAGCCGGAGCTTCGGTACTGGAACCCCCGAAGATTCGGACGCCTGTCGCTCTTGGATAAAGACGGATTAGATCGATATCGCATTCGCCGCTTTGGGCTTGATCCGATCTCCGTCTCTCAACAGGATTTCGTGAGACTTTTGCAGGAACGTCGTGGGCGGCTCAAAGCCCTCTTGATGCATCAGCAAGCCATTGCCGGCATTGGGAACATCTATGCGAACGAGATTCTCTTCCGAGCCGGTCTTCATCCAGATCACCAGATTAGTCGATTATCGGTCCGCAAGGTCGAAACGCTCTATGTGATCATGCGCGAGGTCTTGGATGAAGCTATTAAGCATGGGGGATCGAGCGTGCGAGATTTTTTCGCCCCTGACGGAAGTGAGGGCCAATACAAGCGGCGGCATCTGGTCTATGGAAAAGAGGGACAACCATGCTCGAATCCCTGTGGCGGAGTGATTCAACGGCTTCGGGGCGAACGAAGCTCATTTTTTTGCCCCCGCTGTCAGTCTCTGCGATCAAAACGATGATCGTAGCTCGTGAAATGTATTATATTCTCAACGGTTAGAACGAGAAGCGGCGGACTATTCTTTGCTAGGTCTTTTGATCCCCTTCCTATTAGTTCCTCTGGCGGCTTGAGTCATCTTGTCAGTTTCAGCTAAAATCCCGCTCCCCTATTTGCCTAAGTTACTACGAAGGAGAATTCGCATGGCTAAGGTGTTGGAAGGCCCCGGCATGGGGCTGATGAAGAAGTGGGGGATTCACGTCCCCAACTATGTCGTCGTCACGTCAGCCGACGAAGTGACCAAGCTCGGACAAGCCAATGACTGGATGAAGACCTCCAAGCTGGTGGCGAAAGCGCATGAGGCGCTCGGTTCACGCTTTAAGTTGGGTCTGGTCAAGGTGGGTTTGGATCTGAATGCCGCGATTGCGGCGACCAAGGAGATGATCGGTCGTCAGGTCGGCAGCATTACGGTCTCGCAGGTCATTGTGTCGGAGATGGTCCCTCATAAAGAGGAATACTATTGTGCGGTGAAGTCCACCCGCGAAGGTGCCGAGATCCTGGTCGCCAATTGCGGTGGGATCGAGGTCGAGTCGAACTGGGACCGGGTGAAGCGCCTGTGCTTGGAAGTCGGTCAGGCCCCATCGGCGAGTCAGCTCGAAAAACTTTCGAAAGATGCCGGATTTACCGGCCCGCTCGCGAAAAAGATGGCCGACTTCGCCGGCAAGATGTTCACCTGTTTCGATAGCGAAGATGCGCAGTATCTTGAGGTGAATCCCGTCGTGATACGCGAGAGCGACGGTGAGTTGGTGGCGCTCGATGCCGTGACGCTGTTGGACGGTGACGCCAAGTTCAGGCATCCCGATTGGAACTTTCAATTCGCCGCAGAATTCGGCCGTTCCTATAGCAAAGATGAAATGGAAGTCATGGCGGTGGACAGCAAGATCAAGGGGTCCGTTAAGTTCATCGAGATTCCGGGCGGTGACACGGCCATGCTACCGGCTGGCGGCGGCGCCAGTGTTTACTATTCGGATGCGGTTGTGGCGCGTGGCGGCAAGCTGGCGAACTATGCCGAGTATTCCGGTGATCCGCCGGATTGGGCCGTGGAAGTGTTGACGGAAAAAGTCTGTTCGTTGCCTGGCATTAAGAACATTATCGTCGGTGGCGCGATCGCGAATTTTACCGACGTCAAGAAGACATTCGGCGGCATCATTAACGGATTCCGCAAGGCAAAAGGCGATGGCAAGTTGAAGGGCGTAAAGATTTGGGTGCGCCGCGGCGGGCCGCGTGAAAAAGAGGGGCTCGATGCGATGCGCGCACTGAAGGACGAGGGCTTCGACATCAACGTCTTCGACCGTAACACCCCGCTGACGGACATCGTCGACAAAGCGTTACAGAAGTAACGAGCTATCAGCCATTAGCCATCAGCAGTCGGCTGAATGCTGACTGCTGGAAGCTTCACTGTTGGAGGATTTTCGATGAGTATTCTGGCCAATAAAGACACCCGCGTGGTGATTCAGGGTGGTGCCGCCGGTGTCAATGCAGCCCGTCGTATGGCGGAATTTTGTTATCTGATTAAACGCCCCCTCACGGTCGAGGCATTCGTCTATCCGCCTGATGCCGGTAAGACCAATGAAGTACCCTACGGCAGCGGCCTGATCGCAATCCCTATCTACAAGACGATCGCGGAGGCGACAAAGAATCATCCGGCCATCAACACCAGTCTCGTCTACATCGGCGCGGATCGCGCCATGAAGGGTGGGATGGAAGCCTTGGATGATCCGAATATCAAGGTCGTCTCGATGATCACCGAGGGTGTCCCGGAAAAGGATGCCAAACTACTTGGAGCCCATGCCCGAAAGCTTGGAAAGGTCTTCAACGGCCCATCCTCGATCGGCATCATCTCGGCAGGGGCTTGCCGATTGGGTGTCATCGGTGGCGCATTCGACAACCTCGTGCTTTCGAAGCTCTATCGCGAGGGCTCGTTCGGTGTCATCACGAAGTCAGGCGGTCTCTCGAACGAAATTATCTGGATCTGCTCGCAGTTTGCCGACGGCATCACGACGGCCATCGGGATCGGTGGCGATGCCTATCCTGGAACCGATTATGTCAGCTATCTCGAAATGTTCGAAAATGATCCACAGACCAAGGCGGTCGTCATTGTCGGCGAAATGGGTGGCGATCTCGAAGAGCGAGCGGCAGAGTGGTATGGCGCCAAGAAGCGTCGCGTGAAGCTGATTGGTGTGGTCTCCGGGTTCTGTCAGGAGAGCTTGCCGAAGGGTATGAAGTTCGGGCATGCCGGTGCCAAAGAAGGTATGAAGGGTGAGGGCTCTGCTCGATCCAAGTCAGACGCGCTCAAGAAAGCCGGAGCTATTGTCCCGCCGACATTCGGCGCATTGGGACCTGCCATCAAGGAAACCTATCAAGAACTGCTCAAGTCCGGGCAGGTGAAAGAGCCGGTGGAGCCGGCGGTGCTGCCAAGGTTGCCGAAGTCGGTCGAAGAGGCGATGAAGGCAGACGAGGTGATGGTGGCTCCGTTGATCCGGACCACGATCAGCGACGACCGTGGCGATGAGCCTTGCTATGTCGGGTATCCAGCTTCAGAGCTTATCAATAAGGGATACGAAATACCTCACGTCATCGGTCTGCTCTGGGATAAGCGCCTCATTTCGAAGCAGGAAGCGGAAATCATCAAGCGCATCATGATGCTTTCGGCAGATCACGGACCTTGCGTCAGCGGAGCTTACGCGACGATCCTCGCAGCCTGCGCCGGAATCGGCCTGTCTCAAGCAGTGGCGGCAGGTCTCATCATGATCGGTCCGCGCTT
>JAEURV010000111.1 GCA_016788465.1 Nitrospira sp.
GTGCAGATGAGGTGGTCGTGATGTCCCTTATGAGATACGTTGTCATACTGGGTCTGGGTTCCAAAATGCCGCGCTTGTGCCAGTCCCGCTTCACAGAACAGGTTCAGGGTCCGATAAATGGTCGCGAGTCCAAGGTGGGGATCTTTGCGTGCCAATTGATGATACATTTCCTCGGCCGTGATGTGTTCTTGCTTCAGAAAGGCATCGAGGATCAACTCACGCTGGCGCGTAAATTTGAGCTGGTGCCTTCCGAGATGCTCTTTCAGAACTCCCATTTCCTTGGCATGTTTGGACATAATGCTCGATGGCCCTCCCAGGAGAGGGATTAAAGACGAAATGAAGCAATGGGTCAAGGGTCTTTCTTTGGGGAATCACCAAGTATCTGGGTCGCCTTTGACGGCTGCTCCCGTGACTGTCTATAGTGAGGTCCTCGCTCGTTTGATGAGGATTCCGTGAGAACACCCAGCCAAATTCTTGTTGACCGTGTGCTCCTGCTCTATATTTTACAACTTGCCGAATCTCATGGACTGTTGAGCGACGTCAAGCTGCAGCAGCTCTGTTTCTTGTGTGAGCTCCAAACCTTTGCCAAAGGATTCAAGGCGCTCCACTTCGAATTCTTTCGGTTTGCGTATGGGGCCTTCAGCAAAGAACTTGATAACGACGTGACGTCGCTCCGTCGAAAAGGCCGAATTGAAAACTTCGCTGTTTCCGATCAAGTCAAGGAGGAGGCGATCCCATTGTTGCTCACGGCGATCGAAGGGGTGGAAGCCAACGAACAGGTCAAAGAGATCATTGAGGCGGTCGTGGCGGCCTATGCTCCTCAGGACAGCGGGACGATCACGAATTCCGTCGAAGTGGTGCAGCTGAGTACGCCCCAGGATCCTGAACTCAAAATTCCCATTCGAGATATCGTATTCCACACCACCTTACTTGTGCCACATCGGATCGAAGTGCAGGCTGAATTCACCATTCCGCCCGCTATCGCGGGGAAACTCAATGCGGCGATAGGTTATGAGTCCCGACCGACATGGGACAGTCAGAGCTGGTAGAGTTCACCGTACTTCTGTTCCACATAATTGAGGAAGGGCTCGGGACGGAGCGAGGATCCCGTGATTCGTTCGGCCAGGTGCGTCGGTGTGAACATTCGGCCCCAGCGGTGGATTTTCTGCTCCAACCATCGGCGTAGGGGGAGTAGTTGCCCCGCAGCGATGGCAGCTTCCAACTGTGGGAGCTCCAACTTGGCCTGTTCGAAGAATTGGACGGAATACAGGTTGCCCAAGGTATAGGTCGGGAAATACCCAAAGGCTCCGAACGACCAGTGCACGTCCTGCAAGACGCCTTCGGTATCGGACGCTGGTCTGATGCCCAAATATTCTTCCATCTTCTGGTTCCAGAGAGCGGGTAAATCATCCGGCTGGGTCTTGCCTTCCACCAGCCCTTGCTCAATCTCAAACCGCAACATGATGTGGAGATTGTAGGTGAGTTCGTCGGCCTCTACGCGGATCAATGAGGGTTTGACGCAATTGATTGCGGCATAGAATTGCTCGCCATCTATACTTCTGAGTTGGTCAGGAAAGGTCTGTTGTAAGATCGGGTAAAAAAAACGCCAGAAAGGCCGAGACCGCCCGACACAGTTTTCCCAGAGGCGGGATTGACTTTCATGGATTCCGAGGGAGACCGAGTCGCCCAGCGGGGTGCCGAAGTAGCGTTGATCCAGACCCTGGTCATATAATCCGTGTCCTCCTTCATGGATACAGCTGAACAGGCTTGACTGGAGTTCATGTTCATGTACACGAGTCGTCACGCGTACGTCGGTGGGATGAAATGACGTCGTAAAGGGATGGGCCGAAAGGTCCAGCCGGCCACGTTCGAAGTCATATCCCATGGCGGTTAACACCAACCGTCCAAACTCCAGTTGACGACTGTGGTCATAGGAGTGGTGGAGGATGCTGTCGTCAATCTGAACCCGGCTTTGTGTGATCTTTTTCAGCAGCGGCACTAGGCGAGCCTTCAGCACTGCAAACACTGGTTGGAGCGTGGTAATGGTTGCGCCAGGCTCATACACATCCAACAAGGCGTTATAGGGTGAGCCGTGATAGCCAAGGTACTCCGCTTCTTTGCGTTTGAGGTCGAGCACCGTTCGAAGGTTTGGAAGGAACATCGCGAACTTGTTCTGTTGTTTGGCCTCCGCCCAGACCTGTTGGGCGAGGGAACATTCTCGACTCAGTGTCGTCACAAAGTCGGATGGAAGTTTCTGTGCTCGGCTGAAGTCCCGCCATACTTCGCGCAACAGCGATCGGGAGGGTTCATCCCATGCGTCGCCTGGCCGTTCGGCTGCCTGGCCCGTCACGGGATCTACCCACTGAGACAGGAGGGACTGTACCTCTGATGACACTAATTTCTGATGGGCGATACCTTGAAGTACTGCGATCTGCTCAGCCCTCGCTTCGCCTCCGCCGGCCGGCATATAGGTTTCCTGATCCCAAGACAAGACCGAAGCAGCGCTATTGATTCGTTGGATTTCCAACAGTCTCGTGGTGAGGGGTTCCAACGTCGCGAGGGTTTTCAAGTCGACCTCCTATTCCCTGTGCTAAGATTCGTGTTTGCAATTCAGTGGTTGGGCGCAGTGTACGCAAGGGCCGACGCGTTTTCAAATAGCTGAAGGGGATTCTCATGGAAAAGTTGGTTCCGTCGGAGATCGAAACATATGCTGAGCGGCATTCCATGCCGGAGTCTCCTGTCTGCCGCGCCTTGCGCGATGAGACTCAGCGAACTATGGAATATCCTCAGATGGTGGTCGGCCCTCTGGAAGGAGCATTCCTGAAAATGATGACGAAGTTGGTTGGTGCCAAGCGGGTGCTCGAAATCGGGATGTTCACTGGTTATAGCGCCCTTTGCTTTGCCGAAGCACTGCCGGATGATGGAACAGTGATCACCTGTGAAGTGAATGAGAAGTCGGCGGCGCTTGCTCGAAGGTATTTCGCACAGGCGCCAGTTGCCAAGAAAATCAGCATTCGTATGGGACCGGCGCTCGACACCATGCGGGAACTCGCTGGTCCATTTGACCTCATCTTCATCGATGCGGACAAGACCAACTAC
>JAEURV010000196.1 GCA_016788465.1 Nitrospira sp.
CCCCAGGATAAGTCCTCGAAAAGGTTTAGCAACTGAGGCGACAATAACGCTCAGAAGTGCTTCTTGGTTGAAAGGATTGGTGTCGTCTTGCACGGATCCCGGTACCCGGGGATTGAGGTGGCCTGGCATACCGACAATACCCCGTTTCGGTCTGATCTGCGAAAGAGCTTTCGTGACAATCAGGAACTCTCCCGCGCCCGGGTGGACTATGCTGCACAGATATTGATCAATGGGGGGCTTCAGAACGACCGAGTCAAAGCGGTGGGCTATGGGGACAGTAAGCCGATCACGACGAATGACACTGACAAGGGCCGGAGCAAAAACCGACGATTGGAAATTGTGATTACACAGACCGCGGAATCAGGGATTGCCGTGGGCGAGGGGAAAACCCACGTCGGCAAAAAACCACATGATGGATCACACAAGCGGTGACCCGTCCTGCGTAACATAATTACGATCGTTTTGCGGGAAGGATAATCCGGAAAGACGACAAGGACTTGGATATCAAGGCGGAAAGCCCAGTGGCCTTGTGTATATGCATGGGCCTTCTATCATCAATTGTCTCTCTAGGTGGGCTCATCATCCGTCACATTCACCCTCTTCGATCGAAAGAAGACGTGCAGCCCATCACGCTCTCGTTTGCATAGCTCCCGTCGGTGGTATCGATTATCTCGGCTTGTGGGCTGTCCGTCAGCCATCCAACAGGAAACGTCTGGCGTGCCAGGAAAAACGCTGGCACACCTCCACCCTTCCGCGACAGAATTTGAAGAGCGCAGACGATTGCTCAGCTACTCCGTGGAACAATGGCCGTCCAATAACCGGTGAATTGCACGGAACCTGCTGTCGTTTTTGCCTCCGACCAAATATCGAACCCTTTCCGGACCGGGACCATGACAGAGGCAAATCTAATCCACTCGTCGCTATTTCTGTAGTCCTGTACAGCAGCGGCTGCAGCCGAATTCTCGTTCAGGCTCTGGGTGTCGGGCGAAATAGATTCAATCCTGACAAAGCCGCGGCCCTCTGAGGCGCTCATCCAAACACTCGCAAATCCATCCGTCGCCGCAGGCACCCTTGTGTTGAGCGACAGTCGCTCCGTCTTAAATGACCAATACTGAGAGGTGCTCGGCAACCACCACACCTCCGCTTGCACATTACCGGCATCCTTCAGCCACACAATTCCTACCTGGCTTCCCTTGGCAAAGGGCACGCATACCGCTGCAGTCTTGATGTGATTGTCGTTCCCATAATGGACGGATGCTGCACCATGGATGTCTTTGCCCCGATAACAGTAAAGATGTCCCCGATCACCAAACGAGGGAGCGGAGATCGTGCCGAACACAAAACCGTCTGTATCCGCGGTGAACAAGATGGAGGTTTGACCCGCAGTTGGGGAGAGTTTTTTCCAATCACCGAAGGTCAGTTGTGTGTCAACGATGGTCAGGCGGGTTTGCGCTTTCCCCACCTCGTCTGACGCCGCGAACGCACAGCGATACGCAGGCGGAACAGGGAGACTGAGGCTTGCGCGATCGATTTGCCGATCCGTTTGTTTGCTGCCTCCATATTTATGGAAGCGGACTTCGCCACCCACCGCGTCACGACCCAACTCGGGGCTCGTCGACCTAGCACAGGCAAGTTTGATCCTGCCAAGGTGAGGGACGTTTTCTGATGCCCTTCTCGCTGCAAGAACAAACCGGGAACCAGTGGCCGCCACCAGAACACGGTCCTGTGTGTCCACCTCTTGAAGCGGACCAATCGCCGGTTGCGTATAGGCCCAAATTTGCTTCAGCTTATCCCTGGTTTCAGGATCGAGCCACTCGATCAAGGGTTTAAATCCCCGAACGGCGATCACGGCCCACTTTTCAGGATGAGCAACCGTTGGCACCCACTCCCTAGGAGCATCGGCAAGCAGCGTTTCTCCCCCCGTTGCCCTCATTGTCATGCTCTTGCTCAGAGACTCAGCGGTGATCTTCGTCTTTTCGCCCAGTCCGAAACCGACGCCAGCGGATGCCGTAATACCTTTGTATTTCGCCTCTGCTGCAGCCGCGATCGCCAACTCGGCTTCCCGTTCTTCCAGTGATCCTTCACAGATTTCTTCCGAGGAGTAAGTAAGTACGCCACCGAGATCGATCTCCTGAGGTAGAGCCACTCCGTATGTCTTGAAAACCTCCTGTAGTGCAGCCTGTTGTGTCGGAGTGACCTTCAATGGATCGACTGTCTTAATATCGTTGAACGTCGTGCAACTGAGCGCTTTTGCGAGGGCGTCAGTGAACCGAGCCGACACCTTCGTGCACTGCTCCAATCGCAACGTCACACGCGGATATTCCCACCTACCAATCATGTACACGGACTTACGGTGGGACGCTTGCGCCAGTTTCTCCTTACTTTCGCGCTCGAACGAGGCTGCGACGAAGGGACACCCAAAACTCGCCGACTGTTTGTTAAACCCGGCCTTGACATAACTAGCCGTTTCTTCCGAGTAGACGACAGCCGTTGAGACAGTCCCCGTCATCCCTGTCCGAAAATACGTCGATGCTTCAGGGACCATCCAGTCTAGTGCCGCTCTTATTGCCTGCCTGGGATTCGAGCCTTTCTCGACCTTCTCCATCGTGTAAGCGAGGAGCACTTCCGTTCTTTTGGCAATGACCATCCATTGCTCCTGCGTCAGGCCCATTGGATCACTCGCGATAATCGCGCTGGCACTGACACCCAGGCCCGCAGGGATAGAGAATTCCGGGTAGTTTGGTATAGTGATCGTCGGCAGCGTTAAGTCCAGCGTGGTCCCTGGGGGTAGCTTGGGAATGGCCAACGGCTGAGTCGGGTTATTGCTAGGCGGAGGATTGTCTGGCACATCGTCGTCCTCCAGGCCATCATCCTCCGGCAATGCATTGAACGCTTCCAGTTTCTCAGCAAGACTTCTATACGCCGAGTCGAAATCGGCTCGATTCAGCTCTTCAAGTAATGCCACCAATTTTGTATCCGGTTTATTCGCCATATTCAGTGCCTCCTTGTGCCCTAAGTGCTCTTAAGCCTTGTCCTGTTTGAGCCTGGCATGTACAAAATCATCATCCTGGAAGAGTTTTGGCATAGTCGACAATGGGCTGAAGCTTCTGCACTAGGGCATACAACTTTGGCGCGAGATCTATGTAATGCTTTTGGTGGTCTGCGAGCGTCTTCTTCTTCGGCATATCTGTCAGATCTTTATATTTCTCTGTTTTCCTCCCCAGATAGTCTCCGTAATCGAGCACTGCAGTCCTGGCGCCTTCAGATACATATGAAACAAGAGACAGCTGTCGTTTTAATTCGGTCTCAAGGCGATCCATCTCGACAATCTTTGCGGCCAGCAGTCCCCCATTACTGGAATTCGTACTAAGGGCATGTATTTCCCTATAGACCTGCTCCAGGCTCGCTTTTGTACTTGCCAACGAGTTCACTCCTGACGTAAGGTCATTGACACTCTGCTTCGCCGCTTGATACCTACGCTTAGACCCCTTCCCCATGATTTCTCCTCCTTATCGATTAAGTAGGCAATTGGTCCTTTATGTATTAGACCGCATTAACCATTTCTTAACCTAGATTGTGGGGAGGCATCCCGCAATCCCCCACGAAAAGATAACAATTGCTTTTTAGCGCTACGTAGATCGACTAAGATGTCACGCATGTTCCAAGATCAGCGTTAGTTGATCAGCCATTTAAACTCTTTCCTAAGCAAGGCCAACAAGAACCGCTCACCAAATAAAGTACGTCCGACTTTCAAACGGTTCGGCGGGAGCACTTTGTAGTGAAATCTTCTTTTTTTACCAAGAGCTGAATGCATCTACTGACAGCCCTCCCATTACTAGCAGGCATAAGTAATAGACGATAGCAATGACAAGCACATTTACTTAAACAGGCCAGCACATACCCTAGTGCGATCTAAAATGCACCCATGCAGCAGCACACTACTTGCTCACCGCCAGAGCAGCGGACAACCCCAGGATAAGTCCTCGAAAAGGTTTAGCAACTGAGGCGACAATAACGCTCAGAAGTGCTTCTTGGTTGAAAGGATTGGTGTCGTCTTGCACGGATCCCGGTACCCGGGGATTGAGGTGGCCTGGCATACCGACAATACC
>JAEURV010000203.1 GCA_016788465.1 Nitrospira sp.
AGTACCGGCCAACCTCATCGCCCAACATGGAGCCGTCAGTCGAGAAGTGGCGCAAGCCATGGCGACGGGGATGCGTGAACGGGCTGGGGTGTCCGTGGCTTTGTCGGTCACGGGGATTGCCGGACCTGGTGGGGCGACGGACACGAAGCCAGTCGGCCTGGTCTATATCGGACTCGACGGCGGTCCTGGTGAAACTCAGACCAAGGAGTGCCGCTTCCACGGCGATCGTTCGGTCATAAAACAACGCGCTGCGCAAGCGGCACTGGATCTGCTGCGTCGGTGGTTAATTAAAAAGGACCAAGCATGATTCGCACTTTTCTCGCCGTCGAACTCAGTGAGGAGCTTCGTAAGCAGATCGCACTGGTTCAGCAAGACTTGCAATCACGGCTCGGCGGCGAGTCTTCCAAAGCGGTTCGGATCGCCTGGGTGCAGCCCTCGTCCATTCATCTCACCATGCGGTTTCTCGGCGATACGGATGAACAACTGCTTGATCCCATGCGCGAAGCCATGGCCACCGTCAGGCAGGCCCATCCGACCATTCAGATTCCCCTCGATCGGCTCCAGGCCTTTCCCAATCTTCGGCAACCACGGGTCTTGTGGGTCGGCCCATCGGAACCATGGCTGAAGAGTGATGCCGCCAAGCAGTTAACATCATTGCATCGGGCGATCGAAGCCTGTTGCCGGTCCCTCGGTTTTGTGACGGAGGACAAACCCTTTACGCCACATCTGACCGTGGCACGGATCAAGGCCGGCGATCGGGAAGTAGGGCAGCGACTTGCTCAAAGCGGTGCCTGTGATCGTACCCTCTCGGTTGGTACCATCACCGTTGGACCGTTAGCGTTGATAAAAAGCAAACTCCGCCCGACCGGACCGGTGTATACGAAAATGTGGGAAGTGGAGTGAATGCGTGGTGATTCGTGCCGTAGTGGGAGGCGATGTGTTCTAGGGCGACATTGGCAGTCGAATCGGCAGGTATCTGAAGGGGGAAACTCGGGCGTGTCCGAAATGGCTGGATGGCCTTTGGGAAGTTCTACTCTGACCCCGAGTATCTTCTCAGGCCGACGTGTTAGGCGCGCTGCTGTTGTGTGGTATTGGGCGTCCAGAGCAAACACCCTCTAGCAGCAATGTAAGTAGTGGAAATGTACAACCCACAAGCTGAGATACTCTTAAGGGGGCTCGGCTCTCTCAGAGATTCTGGATGCCGACGTACAAGAATCGCCTACCCATGGATGAGGGCATTGAGCTGCGGCGGTACATCACGCTCGATGCCCTTGTAGACATACTTAGAAGTAGTCAACTGCGATTGACACGTGTTGATCGGTTTGAGGACCACTTCGAGGGCTCCATCCCGAAAAAAGAGTTCGACAACCAAGTGGCCATCTTCTCAAGCCGGAACGCGGTTCAGATGATGGGTGTCGCCGCACACTATTCCGGGATGAACCTGCCACCCCGAAGCAACTTGGATATCTGGAGGGAGATGACGCTGCGGAGACGCGCCAAGACCCGTTCAGCCCACGCGAGTTGCTGGACGGCTGGGCATGAGTCTGAAGCAATGTGGCGCTTATACTGTGCTAAAGGTCAAGGAGTCGCATTGCAAAGCACCCTGGGAAGAGTCGAGGCGTCCGTCTCCTCACATGATCTATTTGTGAGTCCGATTAGATATCGTTACTATCACGAAGGTGATGCATTCACTGACGAACTGGACCCGTTGATGCACAAGCGTTTGGGCTTCTCGTACGAACGCGAAGTACGGCTGCTCAAATACGACGAGAGTCACTATCTCAAGTTGGCGGCTTCGCTCACGAGTGGCGACCCGAACACAGAGACACCTCCGGAGCTGCGAGAGCATATCTTTCTCGACTGGTCCCTGTCGCAGGTGATCCAGACAATTACGATTAGCCCGTACGCGGACGAGGCTTATGAGAAGAGAGTGAAGGAGGAAATCACGTTAATCGATGCTTCGCTCCTTGAGAGGGTTGAATTATCTGTTCTCAGCGATCGTCGGTACGCCCCGCAATTCTGAAGGGCAATCATGATTGACGCCAACATACGCATGAAGCCGACAATGAGGGTTGAGAAGTTGTAGGGTCAGATACCTCTCTCACTCACAACATTTATGTCAGTTGCGCCATGCAAATGGGTGGGAGCTTGCGCTTGGGCATCGGACATGCAGGTCAACGAAACGATGATGAGGGGAGGACAAATAGCCGATAACACCAGCATTTCATAGACGAAGAGACACAGCTCAGAAGAACAAGGGTGAAGGTATAGTGCTGGAGACGGCCAACAATTCTTGCCTCACCTGGCGATTGGCCAATTGACGTATCCTGTGTGGTTCTTCTGTCTCAGTCCATTAAGGCTCAAGGAGTGGAATCAGCCCCTGGTGACCTTGCTGCTCAGCCAGGTCTACCGGGCGTTCTCCGGATGTCATTCTGGCCTGCTTGTCCGCACCGTGTTGCAGTAGGAGGCTGACAATCTCCTGATCGCCTCGATAGGCT
>JAEURV010000216.1 GCA_016788465.1 Nitrospira sp.
TCGAATATGAAGGCCGTAGTGTGCGTACCAACCTCTCTGATAGCTATGTCAGGTATCGGCCAGTCCGTTCTCCCTGCAGAAGCGCCGGTGCAGGGAGCCGCTATCATTATGGGCGTGCCAGCGGTATCAGGGCCCGCTCAATACATCTCAGCAAACTATCGCGCTTGAATGGTTTGAGCATGTAATCCTGCACCTTGATGGACACCGCCTTACGGATACAGAGCGGATCAACGACAGCCGTCAGGAGGATCACCGGGACGTCTTGCCAGTCGGGGGTCGCTCGAATTGTCTCCAGAATAGTGACACCATCGACATGGGGTAGCTGGATGTCCAGTAGCACGAGCGACGGGATCGACATCGAGGCGATCTTATCGAGCGCCTCCTGACCGTCGGCGGCATGCACGACCTGATAGCCATTTTCCTTCAGGATCAGCTTTACGAGATTGGCGGTATCCAGTTCATCTTCGACGACGAGGATCGGCGGATTGATGGTGGGGTGCTCGATCATGGGAAGAGCCTGCTTCTAGGCGATCCGGCTTTTTGAGGAGGTGGCATACTGAATGATCAGCCTAATCAGGGCATTCTTTTTAATTGGTGCTGTCGTGTGCGGCTATCTAGCCGGTGGCTGGACCGAGGTCCGTTTCTTCCGTGGGGGCATTGCATGTTTCTACTATGGAGCGAATCGTTTTAGAAACGAAATGTTCTTTTCCGCCCAGGTCAACAGGCGCAAGGGTTTGAGTGGATGGCCATCAATCCGTGTCTTGCTTGAGTTTTCACTTGGCGCATTGTAAGTTCTTGCGTACCTCACGACTCACGTCGACAGGATTCCAGACTCGATGCCGAACGACAGCCGATTGATTGGAAGAAATCCGGAACAGCCGCGTCGTGGCCTGCGCCGATGGCACGTGATCGTACTTGGCCTGGTGGGCGCCATGATCGTCGGGGCTACGGCGGTTGCAGGCGTCATTTGGCACTTTGCCCAAGATCTTCCCTCGCTGGACCTCCTTCAAAATTACCAACCGAGTTTGGTGACGACCGTCTATTCGGATGATCGTCAGCCGATCGGCCAGTTCTTCATCGAACGCCGCATTCTGACTCCGCTCCCTGAAATTCCCAAAACATTGACGCAGGCCGTGATCGCGACAGAGGATGCCCGGTTTTTCGAGCATCCAGGATTGGATCTCATCGGGATGCTGCGGGCGGCTTGGACGAATATTCGGCATGGTGGAAGAAAGGTCGAAGGCGCCAGTACGATCACGCAGCAATTGGCTCGGTCGCTCTTTCTCTCCTCTGAACGATCCTATGAGCGCAAAATCCGCGAACTGATCTTGGCCTACAAGATGGAGGTCGTCTCGGGCAAGGAACAGATTCTTGAAACCTACCTGAACCAAATCTACTTCGGCCAAGGGGCTTACGGCGTCGGATCAGCGGCACGCGCGTATTTCGATAAGGATATTCGAACGCTGACCTTGGCTGAATCGGCTTTCCTCGCCGGGTTGCCGAAATCGCCAAGCCGATTTTCCCCCTTCACCGCGTATGATCTGGCGAAGAAGCGGCAGGAACACGTGCTCGCCCGGATGGAGGAAGTGGGGTTCATTACGTCAGCAGAACGGGGAGCGGCTGTTCGCGACACCCTGAATTTCCATCGACCGGGAAGCGAGCATCTTGCACCGTATTTTGTCGAGTATGTCCGGCAGTCGCTCGTGGCGAAGTACGGGGAGTCCATGGTGTACAAGGGTGGTCTTCAAATCTATACCACCTTGAATTTAGAGATGCAGCGGGCGGCTGAAGCCGCCTTCTTGAGCGGCGTTCGAGAGCTCGATAAGCGCCAAGGGTGGCGAGGGCCACGACGCACCGTAGACGTCACTACGGTTCAACCCTCGGACCTTTCCTCGGGAGAGCAATTACTCAAGCCTGGGTATGTGGGGGAAGGGGTTGTGTTAAAGGTTGCCAAGGATCACTACCTTGTTCAGGTGGGACCGTTTACAGGGAAACTGGCCTTCGACGATATGGCTTGGGCGAAGCGGATGCTCAAAGGGCCGGACCCGACGGTTGATTTTATTGTGAATCCCAATGTGAAGCAGCTCTTGAAGCCCGGTGATGTCATCGAAATCGGTGTGAAGAAGTTGACGAAGGAGGGGGTGCTTCTGACGCTCGAACAGACCCCGGTCGTGGAAGGCGGGTTGATCGCTATCGATCCAAAATCGGGGACGATTCGGGCGATGGTCGGTGGTTATGACTTTGCTCGGAGCGAATACAATCGTGCCGTGCAGGCGCATCGGCAACCAGGATCCGCTTTTAAACCTTTGATTTACGCGACGGCGATGGGTCAGGGCTTGAGCCCGGCCACCCAAATCCTTGATGCCCCGGTCGTCTATGAACAGGAAGAGGAGGCCAAGACCTGGAAGCCGGAGAACTACGGCCGAAAATTTCACGGCATGGTGAGTCTCCGAGATGCCTTAGCCCAGTCGCATAATCTGGCCACGGTTCGGTTGTTGGATAAGGTCGGTGTCAAAAACGTCATCGAGTTCTCCCGTGCCGTTGGAATCACGAGCCCGCTTCCGGCCGATCTCTCGCTGGGACTCGGGACGTCGTCTTTGAGTCTGATGGAGCTGACATCCGTGTATGGCGTGTTCTTGAATCAGGGCAGCAGGGTGGAACCCTTTGCGATCAAGACGGTCAAGGACAATTCTGGGAAAACACTTGAATCCGTCGAGCCTGAGCCGCATGAAGTGATCTCGAAGGAAACGGCCTACCTGATCACGAATATGATGGAAGATGTCGTCCAAAAAGGAACCGGGCAGGCTGCGAAAACGCTGAGTCGCCCGATTGCGGGGAAAACCGGGACAACGAACGACTACATCAACGCGTGGTTTATCGGCGGGACTCCGAACCTGGTGACCGGTGTATACGTGGGATTCGACGACCGGCGGTCGCTCGGAGAAAGCGAAACGGGAGCTCGGTCAGCCCTTCCGATTTGGATAGCCTTTATGCGAGAGGCGCTCAAACAGCTTCCCGTCGTTCCCTTTGAGATTCCCGACGGGGTTACCTTCGTCAAAGTTGACTCCTCGACAGGACTTCTGGAGGCGGATCAGGATGGTGAAGGTCAGTCGGGAACCGTGGAGCTCTTCGCAAAGGGCAGTGAACCGACGCAGGCGGTCCAACGCCGGCTCGACCCAACAGACTTCTATAAGCTGGATCAGATTCCTGAAGGGCAGCCATCCGGAGATACCGATCAATAGGATATAGACTCGCAGGGTTGAGCTTGCGGCGGTGAGGAAGACGTCAACGAGGCATGGGATCTCGCCGTCTTACGACTTCGAATCCTGATACTCTTCGTGCCACGCCATCTGGATCGTTTCTAAAATCTTCTCGTTTGACTTCTTGGGGTCGTCTTTAAAATCCGGTAGTGCCACAATCCAGGTATGCATATCGGTGAAACGTACGGTCAATGGATCCGTCTCGGGATGTGCTTCAACCAGCTGGATGGCGATATCTTCGGCGTCTTGCCATTTCAAATCCATTGATCACTCCTTACGAGCATATGACGTATGGACCATAGCGCATAGCCGGTGTCTCCGAGCATAAGCCATCAGCTATACGCCATACGCTCTTTTCACGTGACTTCGGTGACTTTCTTCCCTTGCAGACTTTTCTTGAGCGAATCGTCCAACATCACAACGTTCAAATGCTTTGCGGCCTGTTCGAGTGCTGCCATCCGTGCACGGATAGCACGGGGGTCCGGACCGTCTATGGCTGCTCTCAGTTGAGACAGTGCGGTGCGAATATTGTCGGTTTCATCCGATGTAATCAGGTATCCCGCTTCGACCAGTGACTTCTCGGTTGTCTTGAGCAGGGCTTCGGCATCCAACCGAGCTTCAATCAACTTCCGAGCGTTGACATCGTCGGCGGCAAACTTAAATGAGTCTTCGATCATCCGTTCCACTTCCGTGTCCGAAAGACCATAGGAAGGTTTGACTTCGATCGATTGGCTCTGGCCGGTCCGCATGTCGGTCGCTGTCACATTTAAAATGCCGTTGGCATCGATCAGAAAGGTCACCTCGATGCGGGGGACACCGGCCGGAAGGGGCGGTACTTTCAGCCGAAATCGTGCCAGACTCCGGTTATCTTTCACGAGTTCCCGTTCACCTTGCAGAATATGAATATCGACCCCGGTTTGCCCGTCGACGTAGGTGGTGAACAATTCCTTGGCGCTCGCCGGAATCGTGGTATTTCGGCGGATGAGGCTGCTCATGACCCCGCCCATCGTTTCGATGCCGAGCGACAAGGGTGTCACATCCAACAACAACATGTCGGTCGTCCCGCCGCTCAGAATATCGGCTTGTACCGCTGCGCCGAGTGCGACGACTTCGTCCGGGTTCAAATGACAATGTGGGGGCTTTCCAAACAGCGCTTCGACGCGCTGGCGAACCAGCGGCATGCGGGTGGAGCCGCCCACCAGGACCACCTCGTCGATGTCTTTTGAGGTGAGTCCGGCATCCTTTAAGGCCATACGGCAAGGGGCCAGCGTTCGCTCGATTACACTTATCGTCAGGGATTCGAGCTGAGCGCGCGTCAGCTCTCTGGTAAACTGTCCCCTGTCATCCGGTAGTTCGACGGCGATCGTGGTCTTGAGATCATCAGAAAGGCGAATTTTGGCTCGTTCTGCCTCCAAACGAACGGACTGCATATGATCGGGGTGTCCGGTCAAGTCGATCCCGTGCTGTTCTTGGATTTGTCCGATAAACAGATCGACCAGCAGTCGGTCGAGATCGTCCCCTCCCAGGTGCGTATCACCGTTGGTTGCCAGTACTTCAAAGATGCCGTCCTTCAACTTCAAAATTGAAATGTCGAAGGTGCCACCGCCGAAGTCATAGACCGCGATCGTGCCCTGTGTGTTTTTTTGAAGCCCATAAGCTAAAGAAGCGGCTGTCGGCTCGTTGATGATGCGCAGCACTTCGAGGCCGGCGATGAGACCGGCATCTTTAGTCGCCTGCCGTTGGCTATCATTGAAGTAGGCCGGCACCGTAATGACGGCTTTGGTTATACTCTCTCCGAGATGGGCTTCCGCCCGCAGCTTCAATTCTTTGAGGATCATGGCGGAGATCTGCGGCGGTGAATAATTCTTTTCACCAAGACGAATTCTGATGACCCCGCCGGTTTCAGTGAGCTGATAGGGGAAATAGGCCAGTTCGTTTTGAACGTCGACGAGCCCCCTGCCCATGAAACGTTTGACAGAATACACCGTTCGTTCCGGATTTCGCGTTAAGTGTTCTTTAGCCGAATCTCCGACAATCAACCCATTGTCCGTCAAGGCAACGACCGAAGGCACCATCGTCCGGCCCTTGCGGTCTGGGATGACGCAAGGCTGGCCGTCCTTCATATAGGCGACGAGCGAATTGGTTGTACCGAGATCGATGCCGACGATTCTTGACATGTTCCTCAGTGCGTGGCGGCCTGCCTCAGGCAATGGTCGTTGCCAGATCGTTGACGATGCTGGTGATGTACGTTCGGTTGGAGAGGAGGGCACGCATGTGTTTCAGAAGCCGGTCTCGGTCTACCCGAGTTTGGCTTGTCGATTCCCCGCGGTCTTGCAACTGGTCCCACTCTCCAAACAACTGATGTAGTTGCGTTTCCATTTCCTGCTTGCGTTGCTCCAGTGCCCGTTGTTCGGTCTCAAGGGCAGTGCGAAGCTCACGACCTTCCTGCGAATCTCGTTCCGATGACCGGTATTCCTCAAGCGTATCTTGTAACTCCAAGATCTCTTCAAAGAGGTCGGCCGGAGGCGACGTTCGAATGTCTTTCACGGAACCAGTTTCGAGACCCAACAGATACTCCGCTCGTTGAATGGGGTCACGGAGTGTTCGATAGGCGGTATTGAGGACCGCGGCATTGCCGAGGCTGATGGCTTGTTCCGCCGGACTTTTCGTTTGATAGAAGTCCGGATGGAACGTCCGGCTCATCTCGTAGAACTTGGCCTCGAGTTGCTTTGAGTCCAGCATGAGACGCCGAGGAAACCCAAGGCAGGTGAAATAATCGGCCTCTTTTGACACCGGCTGGACTTTGACGCAGCGCTCGCAGAAGTATTCTCCCGTGACGGCAGACTGGCAGTGCCAGCACATGCTCCGGGCCATCTGCAGTCCACGTGGTCGAGGCGACTCTGGTGTATGTTGATCCATAAGGACAACCGGTAAGGTGCGTGCCGCACCAATTCAGTTCACATAACTCATGGTGTGAGAATCAGGCCGAGAACGATTCTCCGCAGCCACACGTTTTGTTGGCGTTGGGGTTGAGGAACTTAAAGTTTCCTCCCATCAAGTCTTTCTGGTAGTCCAGTTGGGTCCCCTGGAGATAGATGGCGCTCTTGGCATCAATAATGACTTTGACGCCGTTGATCTCATAGACCTCATCGTATTGTCCGATCTTGTCGTCGAAATTGATTGTGTAGCTCAGTCCTGAACAGCCGCCGCCTTTCACGCCGAGACGAAGACCGCCTTCCTCGATGCCTTGTACGTTGATCAATCGTTTGACCTCTTTCACGGCAGCCTCGGTCAGCGTGATGACCGGAGCCTGTGTCTCGACATTCGTTGTGTCCATGGGGCACTCCCTTCGTAGGTATCTTTGCTACTTGGTGCCGGATGCTTCTCCGTCGGCTTTCTTCTGATAATCAGCCAACGCGGCTTTGATTGCATCTTCCGCGAGGACCGAACAGTGAATCTTGACCGGGGGCAGATTGAGCTCCTGGACGATGTCCGTGTTCTTGATCTGTTGGGCTTCTTCGATCGTCTTGCCCTTCAGCCATTCGGTAGCCAAGCTGGAGCTGGCGATGGCCGATCCGCAGCCGAACGTCTTGAACTTAGCATCGACAATCGTATCGTTCTGCACCTTGATCTGAAGCTTCATCACGTCGCCGCACTCAGGCGCTCCCACCATGCCGGTGCCTACGCCTTCTTCATCCTTTTTGAAGCTTCCCATGTTCCGAGGGTTGTTGAAATGATCGACGACTTTATCGCTGTATGCCATAGAAACCTCCCTGGTATCTCGTCGTTCGTCCCTCGCCCAAGCTCGGGACGGTGAGTCTGTCGAACCGTGAAGCGGTGTTCGTTGTTTGCGAGATGCGCTTCACGAGGTACGTGTTACGTCGCTTAATGTGCGGCCCATTGAACGGACTTCAGGTCCACGCCTTCCTTTGCCATCTCATAGAGTGGGGACATTTCCCGTAACTTCGTCACGATCTCAATAACTTTCTTAATCGTATAGTCAATCTCGTCATCGGTGTTGAAACGGCCCAAACCAAAGCGGATCGACGAGTGAGCGAGTTCGGTCCCCACTCCGAGCGCACGCAAGACATATGAAGGTTCCAGCGTGGCCGAGGTGCAAGCCGATCCAGAGGAGAGCGCAATGTCTTTCATGCCCATGAGTAACGACTCACCTTCGACGTACGCGAAAGAGATATTGAGATTGCCAGGCAGCCGATTCGTCGGGTGGCCGTTGAGATAGCTTTCCTCCAGGGCCGTCATGATCTCGGTCTGCAGACGGTCGCGCATCTTGGTCAGCCGAGCCGTTTCTGCCGTCATCTCCTGTTCGCAGAGTTCGCAGGCCTTTCCGAATCCGACGATCAGGGGAACCGGTAATGTGCCGGACCTCATGCCACGTTCATGTCCACCGCCATCCATCTGGGGCGCGATTCTCACACGCGGGTTTCGTTTTCTGACGTAGAGGGCACCGATTCCCTTTGGCCCGTACATTTTATGGGCCGAGAACGACATGAGATCGATTCCCATGGCCTGGACATCAACGGGAATTTTCCCGACGCCTTGCGTGGCATCACAATGAAACAAGATACCCTTGGCTTTGGCGATTTTACCGATCTCCGCGATGGGGTTAATCGTGCCGATTTCGTTGTTGGCCAGCATGACCGAGATCAGAATGGTTTTATCAGTGATGGCGTTCTGCACGTCCTGCGGATTGACCATGCCGTATTTATCGACCGGCAGGTAGGTGACGGTTGCGAGGCCTTTTGCTTCAAGCGACTTGGCGGTATCGAGCACGGCCCGATGTTCCGTAGACGACGTGATGATGTGGGTGCCTTTTTCCTTATACATCTCCAGGACGCCCTTCAGGGCAAGGTTGTCCGATTCGGTGGCGCCGCTGGTAAAGACGATTTCCTTGGCGTCGGCCTTGATCAACTTCGCGATCCGTTTTCGTGCTTCTTCCACGGCTTCTTCCGCCGCCCAGCCGAAGGCATGGTTGCGGCTGGCCGCGTTGCCGAACTTTTCAACGAAGTAGGGCAGCATGGCCTCCAGCACGCGCGGGTCCATGGGGGTAGTGGAATGGTTATCGAGGAAAATGGGAAGCTTCATCGTTCGACTCCTTGTGCCGAGGGCGACTGGATGGTGATCAGAGGTGTTCCCCCCATCATCATGTCTCCCAACGTCATGTTGTTCAGTAACTGGTAGATGCTGTCTTGAATTTTCAACAGAGGTGTGCGGATGTTGCAGTGTTCACGTTGCAAGCAGTAGTCGCCGTCTTTTTCGTGTGAGCAGTCGGTGATGGCCAGCGGACCCTCGATGCTTTCAAGGATCTGCGCGATGGTAATTTGTCGAGCGCTCCGTGCCAAGAGATAGCCACCCTTGGGACCGTTATGACTCTCGATCAAGCCATTCTTTGAGAGAACCTGGAGGACTTTCGCCAGCAGTTCCAGCGGAATGTTATATTCCTCAGCGATCTCTTTCGTATTTACCACGCGACCGGGCGTGACATCGCCGAACTGGACTGATGCGATGTGCTGGAGCGCCATCAGTGCATAATCAGCTTTTTTCGAAATCTTCAACATGGCTATTGCCGATCAGTCAGATCGGAGACTATAATGATCTCCGATCAATATGGTCGCACTAAGGCTAGCACGCAGATTTGAATCCTGTCAATACGTGACAAGCATCTAATCCGTTTCAGAAAGGAAGAGGCACATGGGTGGGACGAACCCGTATATTGAAAAAACCGATTACGAGCTTCCGAAGGTCTCCTATTCCGTCACCTTCATTCAACCAAATGGAAACGCAACCACTGTCGCCGTCGATCCAGCAAAGATCCCCTATGGGGCGACAGGGCTGCCGGGGAGTATTTTGGATATCGCAATGGGCCATGGGGTTGATTTAGAGCATGTCTGTGGTGGGGTCTGCGCTTGTTCGACCTGTCACGTGATTGTGAAGCAGGGGCTGGAAACCTGTAATGAAGGTACGGACGATGAGTACGACCAGTTGGACGAGGCTCCTATGACGACACTCCAGTCTCGCCTCAGTTGCCAATGCGTCCCGAATGGGAAGGCGGACATCGTCGTTGAAATTCCCGCTGTGAACAAGAATCTCGTCCGGGAGGGGCACTGATTGGTCTGTTGGTTGTAACGTGAATCGTTATGTTTGGTTGATGGCGGGAGAAGAGTCCCGTGCATGACGATTCACGAATAACTCCAGTCAATCGTATGTCTCTACCTTGACTTCCTTTCGATCGTACCCCTGTTCCATAAAATAGGCTCGTAGGGGACGGACAAAAGCTTTGGTTCCGCAAAGCATGGGGATCACTTTAGGTTGACCAGCGAGCAGTGGGGCCAGCATGGCCAAGGTTTTGTCAACGGCTTGGGTGTCGCTTTCTTCGGCCACAATAGGAAGATATCGGAACGACGGTTGCTGTACGGCCATTGTGAGCCATTCTTGATGAAAAAGAGCCTCTTTTTCGCTGGGTGCCACAGCGATTAGAAGGACCGGGGTATGAATTTTATTGTAAAATATCTGCTTCAATAAACATCGCATCGGGACAAGGCCGGTGTAACGTCCGATCAGGATGAGCTCTCGATCGAGAGTCTGCGGAAGAATGAAGCGCCCATAGGGTCCGGACAGGGTAATTTCATCGCCTGACTTCAGCTGATACAGATAAGCAGAGCCCAGTCCACTAGGAATGAGATCAAACACCAAGGTCAACTCGCCATAGGGCGAGGAAGGATCGGCCATGGAGTAAGCTCGATTGAGCGGCGGCTTGGGCCCGACGGGAAGGTGAAGAGACACCCATTGTCCAGGTTGGAACGCCACCTTGGCAGTCTTGGGCTTGATCACCAGCTGGCGGACGTGAGGTGTGAGATCTGTTGCGGACAGTACCGTGGCAGGTTGCCTCTGTTCTGCCATCCCTCCTCCTCCGGCATTCTCATAGCAGAAGCCGTGGAGAGATGGAAGCGTTTCGGCGGTGTACAAGGATTTTCTCAGCGTGGTATAGATGGGCCGTTTCGTGTGTGTAAATGAAGGGACAACGCCGCCATGAGTGAGGTTCGTGTTCGGTTCGCTCCAAGCCCGACGGGCTTTCTGCATATCGGTGGGGTGCGTACGGCCCTGTTTAACTGGTTGTTTGCCCGTCAGCAGCAGGGGACATTCATTCTTCGAATTGAGGATACGGACCAAAGCCGGTCGACCGATGAGTCCATTCAGGCCATTCTTGAGGGCATGAAATGGGTCGGACTGGATTGGGATGAGGGGCCATTCCGCCAAACGGAACGGATGGATCTCTATCGCAGTCATGCCATGACGTTACTTGAGACGGGGCATGCGTACTGGTGTGTATGTAAGGCGGAGGAGCTGGAAGTTCGGCGAAAGGAGGCTGAGGCAAAAGGCTTATCGCCTCGCTACGATGGCCGTTGTCGGAATGCGAAGATCACCAATCCCCCTGCCGACTCCGCGCTTCGCTTCAAGGCCCCACAGGAAGGACAGATCGTCGTCGATGATCTCATCAAAGGCACAATCACCTTCGATAATAGTGCCGCCGACGACCTCATTATTCTTCGCTCCAACGGCTATCCGACGTACAATTTCTCCGTCGTCGTCGACGATGCATTGATGCACATCACACATGTCGTGCGGGGAGACGACCATCTGACCAATACGCCGCGGCAGATTCCGATTTTCGAAGCCTTGGGGTTTGCCGTTCCGCGCTTCGGCCATCTGCCGATGATTCTCGGATCGGACAAGACGCGCCTTTCCAAACGGCATGGGGCGACGTCGATCATGGCCTATAAGGATATGGGTTATCTGCCCGGTGCCATGGTGAATTACCTAGTTCGACTTGGGTGGTCTCACGGCGATCAAGAGCTCTTTACTCGGCAGGAACTCATCGACAAGTTCTCGTGGCAGCACGTCCAGAAGTCGGCGGCCGTATTCAATCCGGACAAATTACTGTGGCTGAATGCCGAATACATCAAAACCAGTCCTCCACGCGATGTTGCCAAGGCACTTGTGCCGTTGTTGGAGCAAGCGGGGTTGGGGCACGAGGTTAAAGCGGTTTCTGATGAATGGCTCGCACAGCTGGTGGTCTTGGTGAAGGAACGGGCCAAAACGTTGGTCGACATGGTGGAGTGGGTGAAACCCTATTTCGGACAGGTCGCTCCGTTCGAGGAAGAGGCAGCCAAGAAATTTCTCACGCCGGCGGTGGCTCCATTGCTCCAGAAGCTGGTCACACGCTTTGACGCGTTTTCCAGCTTCTCCAAACAGGCATGGGAAGAAAGTTTCAAGAAGCTGGTAGAGGAAGAAGGTATCAAAATGGGCGCCTTGGCCCAGCCGGTTCGCGTGGCGCTCACCGGGCGAACGGCAAGCCCAGGCCTTTTTGAAGTGATGGAAGTACTGGGGCGTGAGCGAACCTTGTTTCGCCTGCGTAACGGGATTGAGCGTGCTACGAGAGGGTGAAGGATTTCTCTTTCCAAACCCGCGTCGATCTTGACGGAATTGCGAGCGATATATTACTGTGAACATCGGTTGGGGGATCGTCTAGCGGTAGGACGTCAGTCTCTGGATCTGACTACCTAGGTTCGATTCCTAGTCCCCCAGCCAAAAAACTCTTTCTCGTCCCATTCCCACGCATGATGTCGGTACCGCGCTGGGGGATCGTCTAGCGGTAGGACGCCGGCCTTTGGAGCCGGCTACCTAGGTTCGATTCCTAGTCCCCCAGCCACTTTCCGACAGGATGTTGAAAAGAGCCCGCCAGCTTCGTTCTCACTTGCTCAGAGGTTCGACGTACGGCGCGATGTACGCCTCCCTCATTACTCGCTGCGGCTTTGCTGGACGGATCTTATGAACGTCCTGTGAGTTGATAAGGACTAATGGTCAACGCAGCGACGCCATGTCGATCACGAATCGAAACTTCACATCACCGCGGAGGACGCGTTCGTAGGCTTCGTTCACCTGTTGGATCGGAATCACTTCCACATCGGACTCGACCTGGTGTTGGGCGCAGAAGTCGAGCATGCGCTGTGTTTCTTTGATACCGCCGATCAGAGAGCCGGCCAGTCGTCGTCGTTTGAAAATGAGCGAAAAGGCCTCGACAGGGGTCGGGGTTTCCGGTGCTCCAACGAGGATCATCGTTCCGTCGGTCTTGAGCAGGTTCAGGTAGGCGTTGTAATCATGGGGAGCTGAAACCGTGTCGAGGACATAGTGAAAATACCCTTGGAGTTTCGTAAACGTCTGAGGGGCCGACGTGACAGCAAAGTTTGCCGCTCCCAGCCGCTTCGCATCTTGCCGTTTGCTCTCCGAGGTGCTCAAGACCGTCACCTCCGTTCCCATGGCTTTGGCGATCTTCACCGCCATATGACCAAGCCCGCCAAGGCCGACGACGGCTAACTTGTGATAGCGACCGACGCCCCATTGCCGCAGGGGGGAGTAGGTCGTAATACCTGCACAGAGCAATGGGGCCGCTCCGGCCAGGGACAGCGCCGAGGGGATTCGGAGGACGTACCGTTCATCCACGACGATTTGGGTCGAATAACCGCCCTGAGTGATCTGGCCGGACTTGTCCTGTCCACTGTAAGTCCAGAGAGTGCCGCCATCGCAGTATTGTTCTAAGCCTTCTCGGCAGGCTGTGCAGGTTCGGCAGGAATCTACAAAACATCCGACACCGGCTCGATCGCCGACCTTAAACGTATTCACCGCAGTGCCGACTTGCGCGACGGTTCCGACGATCTCGTGGCCAGGGACCATCGGAAACAGAGAAATCCCCCATTCGTTGCGGGCTTGATGGATATCAGAATGGCAGATGCCGCAATGTGAGATGGTGATCAAGACGTCGTGTGGGCCGACATCGCGCCGTTCAAACGAAAACGGCTGTAACTTCTCCTTGGCGGACATTGCTGCATAGCCTTTGGTCGGGAGCATGGCGGTCCTCCTTTGCACCGAAGAAATGGTCGTCAGACCTTAGCAAGTTCACTAGGAGTCTGCCAACCGCAAACGGTGAGGGCCTCTTCCGGGAAGAGGTGGCGTAGTGAGTAGATCTTGTGAAGAGGGAGAAATTCCAGGTTCTGGCGGACGGCTGTTCGGCTAGCAGAATGCTGAAAAAGTCCTCCAGCGGCGTTCTTGCATCACTCAGAGGCTCGACGTATAGAATAAGCCACTGGAGGCAAAGTACCTATCCGCTCGCAGGTGATCGAAGCGAGCGGGTCAAGCGAAGCTTGGTATGTACCTCCTCGCCCCTTCGTTTGCTGCGGCCTTGCTGGACGGCCTTTTTGAGCATTCTGAGGCATAGAGTGCCACAGTTCCTTCTATCATCGTACACCGATGTGCGAAGCATAAACCGCGTGTTTCAGCAAACTGCTAGGTGTTGTCTGTCCGGTCCTGCTCGTCGGACGGTTCCAGAATGGTCAGTTCTGTGACTAAGCTCTGGCCTGGAATACGATATTGCTCCATGGCCCATGTGCCCAGGTCAGTGACTTGGCAACGTTCTGAGCAGAAGGGGCGCCAGGGGTTATCGCTCCATGTGGTGGGCTGGCGGCACATCGGGCAAGTCATGGGGGGAGTGTAACGCCGAAGTCTGATGAAAAAAAGTCCCTTATCGGTCGCTCAGCGATGTGATCACGATCGGGGAGTGGCGATAGTGAGTAGCCGCTGCACGCGGCGTTTCAAAGACGGTAACGAGTACCCAGCTCGCGGGTGTATGCATTGTCCGAAAACCCGCAGGGCTACTCGGTCGTTGTCAATCCGAAAGGCCGATCAAGCGGACACATTCTGGGTCTTCGCAGCCTTGGCCCAGGCATCTTTGAGCGGTACGGTTCGGTTGAAGACGAGTGTATCGGGTGACGAGTCGGAATCGATACAAAAGTATCCCTGCCGCTCGAACTGGAATCGGGAACCGGGTTCGGCGGTACGAAGGCTTGGCTCAACCCAGCAATCGGTCAGCAGTTCAAGAGACTGTGGGTTCAGGGACTGTGTCCAGTCTTGATCAGCCGCGGGTTTGGCCTGGCTCGTGAGCAACAGCGGCTGATAGAGACGGATGGTCGCCTGGACGGCATGTGCCGCCGATACCCAGTGAACGGTCGCCTTGACTTTACGCTGCTCCTGCGCCGATCCACTTCTGGTGTCAGGATCGTAGGTGCAATGGAGTTCGGTGATCGCACCAGTCTGCGCGTCCTTCGTCACACCGACGCATTTGATGATATAGCCATAGCGCAGTCGGACCTCTCGACCTGGAGCAAGGCGATAGAACTGTTTTGGCGGGTCTTCTTTGAAATCCTCTTGCTCGATGTACAAGACTCTTGAGAAGGGTACCTTCCTCGTTCCTGCCGATACGTCTTCCGGATTGTTCACGGCCTCGAGTTCCTCAACGACATCCTCTGGGTAATTATCGAGCACGACTTTCAACGGGCGGAGAACCGCCATCACGCGCGGTGACCGTTTATTGAGGTCTTCTCGGATGAAGTACTCAAGGAGCTGCATCTCGACGATTGCGTCGCGCTTGGCGACGCCGATATGCTCGCAAAAGGCACGAATCGCCTCGGGCGTCACCCCTCGCCGACGCAGGCCTTTCAAGGTAGGAAGACGTGGGTCATCCCATCCCGCCACCAGTTTCTTGTCGACCAGTTCGAGCAGTTTGCGTTTGCTCATGACGGTTGAGGTGAGGTTGAGTCTGGCGAATTCGATCTGCTGTGGGTGATGGGGTGCGTCGGCCTCGGCGACCACCCAATCGTACAGTGGGCGGTGATCCTCAAACTCCAGGGTGCAGATGGAGTGCGTGATGCCTTCGATCGCGTCGGACAGCGGATGGGCAAAATCATAGGAGGGGTAGATGCACCAGGCGGAGCCGGTTCGATAATGGGTTGCATGGCGGATTCGGTAGAGGATCGGATCTCGGAGATTGATATTGGGCGACCCCATATCGATCTTGGCTCGTAAGACCTGGGTTCCGTCGGGAAACTCTCCGGCTCGCATGCGCGCGAACAGAGTCAGATTTTCGTCGATGGATCGCGTGCGATAGGGACTGTCTCGGCCTGGTTCGGTGAGCGTCCCGCGGTATTCTCGAATGTGATCAGGCGGTAAGCTGTCGACGTAGGCCTTCCCTTTCCGTATCAGGACAGTCGCGAAGGCATAGAGTTGCTCGAAATAATCAGACGCATAAAACATCTTGCCGTGCCAATCGAATCCCAACCATCGGACATCGTCCTGGATCGCCTGGACGTACTCGGGATCTTCGGTCGTGGGATTCGTATCGTCGAATCGGAGATGACAGGCTCCACCGGATATCTCGTTCGCCAGCCCGAAATTCAGTGCCATGGACTTCGCATGACCGATGTGGAGATAGCCATTCGGTTCGGGAGGAAATCTGGTGACGACCCGACCTCCATGTTTACCGGCGGCACGGTCGGCGGCGACGAGGTCGCGAATGAAATTTGAAGAAGGTGAAGACTCTGGTGTGGTCATAGCGTTGGATGAATCCTGTTGGCTTTGGTCCTGTGGAGACTGCTTGCAGGGATGAGTTCTACCACAGACGGGGCGAAGAGAGGAATGGGAGAACAGCTAGGTGGCAGGCTCGGTCGCGGTGGGATCGGATATCGCCATGACGTTGAAATCCTTCTGGGCAATCAGATGGCCCTCCATCAAGAGGCGGAATTCATAGCGACCGGGTGCCGGAAGGATGAGAAGCGGAATATTGATGCCGAAATCGGAGATTTGGAGCCGGTCGTTGATTTCGATATTGGGAAGCGTGGCCCGGCAGACCAGTTGTTCAGAGTTGAGATAGATCAAGTCGATGTCAAAGTGATAGAGGCCTTCGGCATCGGTCAGGCAAAAGTAAAGGCCCATGTGCTGATGGTGGAACGGGAATGAGGTGGTCTGAAGATGGGTGAAGATTCCGATCAGGCTTTTCTTTTTGGTGAAGCTATCCTCAATAACCTGGTCGCACACGAGAAACGCTTGCACCGACGGTTTGGGGATCTCTGTCATCGTCCTATTCTAGAGAAAAGCGGAGGTGAGGGCAAAACGGTTCTTGGACACCTAATCGCTCAATCCTCTCAGCCGAGAATGGCGGGGCCGCCTCGCATGTCCAGGATCTCTCCAAATAATGTTGTGTGGGAACCGATTCGACAATAGTGCGGCGTGATTTCCACCGGCATGCCCTTGTGCGAGAACAGTTTTCCGCAGACGAGGTCCACTCTGTGCACGGACATCATGTGGATCTCGAGTGCCGGATCTCCGGACTGCAGATCGGACATCTGAAGAGCCGGCAAGGTTGGACCGTGAGACATCTCGACGGCAAATCGCCCGCGTTCATTTACCGTAAGAACGTTCCTGCGTAGGTGTGCGATGCGGACACCCTGTTCGTTGTAGAAATCGAGGGTGATGAGGAGTTGTCCGAGCTCCGGCTTGAGTTCGACGACGAGCTGCTCTTTCCCGCCGATCGTGACGACGCCGTTGGTGTTTCGGAAAATATTGGATCCGATTCGAAGTTCGAGTCGCGGCTTGGACAGCACTCCCATTGAGGGCGAACGGAAGAAGGGATCGGTCCCGTGAAACGGCACCGACTCACCCATTTAGCAACCTCGAAGCGCAACGACCATGGGTCGTGTGAAGCAGGTATAATGCATAGGGAATATCGTGAAAACACTCAGTAGGCTAGGCTTTCTGCCCTGTTCTGTCAAGTTTGTCCGATGTGGAAATGGCAGGTATTATGGCCCCATGCAAACGGCCCACAGAGAAGATCCAAAAGGACTCCATTCGAGAGGAGTGTTCGTCTGTGATCATCTGCCGGCCTCTTGCCACGTGCAGATTCTCCCCCAACGGGGAAGACTGAATCCAGAGAGCGCATAGTCCTCCACACTCCTCCATCCGTATCAGCGCGCAGGATGCGGGACGGAGGTGCGGTCTGCCCTCCAGATGAAGGCATGGGAGCCGACCTCTCCTGTCAGCTATCTCTGATCTTCCTCGGAGTGACTTACGGAGTCGACGCGCTTTCGCTTCCGTTGCTATCCGTGGCCGTTACGCAGATTTTCACCGATTGTTCGTTGCCGGTCATGATCGGGACAGTAATGGTCTCGGAAATTTCTCCCCCGCCGGACGGGTGTGTTGCGGGTACGTCCTTTGCCAGGGAGCGGTTATTATCAATGTCGTAATAGATGCTTGTCTTGGTCAATCTCCTCTGTCTACTTTCTTCCTCGGTAAGGGATGGTTCTGTATAGGAGACGCGCACGGTTGGCTTGGTCGAACTAACTTTTGCCTGGACTGTGTTGGGGCATGGGACAGTGCTTTTTCGGACTTCTGCACATCCCCAGAGGGTCGTGTGGAGAGAGAGAAGAAGTACAAAGACAAATCGGGTGGATGTGGATTGAAACTTGATCTTGCAGGGGTGGGATGGGGTACGCATAGAGATCCTCCTCGCAACGAGACTCATAACTCTTCAGTATGTGAGGTCACTTCATGACCTGATGCGGAGGTTGAGCTGCCTATGCTTATAGGCTAGTCTTGAGACTGTCGCAAGCAGAGGCCCGGTGACTTCGTTGCAAAGGGAAAACCGCTTGTGCTACGGTCCACCCTTCAGACTGGTTCGGCTGGTCCCATCGTCTAGCCTGGCCTAGGACGGAGCCCTCTCAAGGCTTAAACACGGGTTCGAATCCCGTTGGGACCACCACACTTTCCCCTCATCCTTCCGTGAGTTAGCGATTTTTACCTGATCCGTCGACTCCTCAATCGGAGTTCCATAGGACAATCCATAGGACAAAAGGGCGGTGTGAAGCTGAGAAACGGCGACTCGTAGCTGTTGATTCCAGCCATATCCGCCGTGCGAATACGCCGCAGTCATTGATTCACCACCGAGTTGATCGTGTCCCATTCCCCGCAGTCGATGCCCAAGCAACGCAGCTCGCACTTCGAGTGGAACGCCGAGATTCTGAAGCCACGTGGCGAAGGTATGACGGAGATCATGGAAGTGGAGGTCAACCACCTTCGCTTCCTTTGCCAAACGCTTCCAGAAGATGCTGAACGCGGCTGGAGTCCATCGCCTGAAGATTCTCCCGTCCACATGAGGGATCGCTCCGTGTAGGGCCGCGTAGGCGGCAGGATTGAGGGGAATTTCACGGGGTGTCTGTTTCAGACGGCTCCTCGCGGGTGGGAGGATCAACCACCAGCCGTCATCCCGCTTCCGCATCCAGGTTCGATCGATCTCTAGAATTTTGGCTTCTCGGAGTCCGGTGTTAAGGGCAACGGTCACGATGCGCCACAGTTCTGCGGGGTCGTATTGGTTTGCCTGCATCACCTTGGCCCGGCGTTCCTCCGCTTTCAGCTTGATCGCCTTGAGTTCTTCTGTCGTGGCGACGCGTTCGCGAGTTGCTACATCGGGCAGTTCGACTCGTTTGAGCCGGTTCTTATCCAGCTTGTCGAAGTCGACGGCAAGATTAAGTATCCGCATGAGCACGTTCCACTCGCGCCGGATCGTCCAGTGCGCGGCTTTCGCGGCAAGTCGAGCGGTGATGTAGGCCAATCCGTCCTCAGCGGTCAGCGAATCCAAACGACGATCACCAAAGCGAGGTAACAAGTGGGTTTCGATGATTGATTCAGGCCGTGCAAGGTCAAACCGCTTCTTCACACGCATGGTCTGCCAATACAGGGGCAGAAATTCTCTGAGTGTAGGTGCCACAGGTGGTGCAGTTGTCGGACGCGACTCGCCTTGCTGGATTTTGGCCACCATAGCGACTGCCGCTTCCTCGGCCTGCTCTTTGGTGAGGTTGTAGCCGAGCAAGGGACGGTAGCGAATGCCCTTCCATCGGAGGTACAGATCGAAGGCTAAGCCCTTCTTCGTCGGTCTCTTGGTGATTACATACGCCATGTGTCTCTCAGCGATAGAGTGGGTTGCGATGGTAGACACCCGCGTTTTGAATGTCCAGAGCGTCACTCGCAGAGATATTAGGAACACTGATAGGGCCAGTGTTCGAGTGTAAGGCCGACTGACTCGGGGAAACCGCAGGTGCCGCTACGGATTCAAATTCAACACGCCCAGTTTTAAGCCACATCTCAAGCTCATCCTGATCGAACAACAGCGCCCGCGAGCCAGGACGCCGATAACGGGGAATATCCTTCCGTTGGTACAGAGAAGACCTCGACATCCGAAGAAACTGCGCGGCTTCTTGAAGATTTAACGGTCTCATTCACGCGCTCTTGTACTCGAAAAACCCGAATTCCAATCTTTGGTCAACGGCCACCATGACCCTCTTCTCTATCCGAGAGGTTTCGCAATGCCAGGCAATTTACGAGAGCACTTCTGTACCGTCATACCATGTGCCTTAGACAAGAGATGCAGAACGCACGTGCCCGTGGCACGGTGGCACTTATGAGAGGGTTCACAATTTTTGACCATACCGAAAAGGTAGGGGGCCACAGAAAAGAAGGAAACGTTGGGTCAGATGTGCCCGAGTCCCCGCGGTACTCACCTGGGCCCTGCAGGAAG
>JAEURV010000301.1 GCA_016788465.1 Nitrospira sp.
GCCCCCCGCTGGAATAGAGACGGTCAAGGTCCCTGTATCCAAATTCGTTGAGTCCACATCGGCCACCACCGCGTTGCCACTTTCGATCACCACCGCCCCAGCCCCCTCACTGTACGCCCGGCTGTCCCCACTGAGGCTCGCTATCGTCGGCGCATCGTTCACCGCCGTCACCGTCACAGTCGCGGTTCGCGATGTACTACTGGCATTCGTGCTGTCACGGGCCACCACGGTAATCGAACGGTTGCTCGTGGTCGGTTGGTCGCTTGTGTTGTTGTAGAGAATGCCCTGCAAGATCGTCTGATAGGTCGCGGTGCTCGCCGTGCCCGAGATCAACAGTACGCCGGTACTTGCGGTGTAACTCACTGTTAAGCCGGCGCCCGAGGCGACCGTCGTTGCCGCCGCATTGAGGGAGAGCGACTCCACCGCATTACCATTGGGCCGCGCCGTCAGTGTGACCGTCAAGCGGTTGAGATTGGCACTATCCACATCGCTCAACGTCCCCACCGGGGCGATCAGCACCGACGTCTGCTCGGTGAACGCCGTCGTCACATTATTGCCTCCCCCACCCGCGTTCAGATCTGCCACCGGCGCGGCGAGCAAGCCAACCCAACTTGCCTGGATACTGTCGTCCACGGCTACTTGCGTCTCGATCGTCCCGATCTGTGTCTCCAGCACCCAGTCGCCACCCAATGCGGCAAAACCGGTGGCATCCGTGCTCGCGGCGACATCGGCGCCGGTCAACTGACTCAGCAACGTGGCCGCCTCTTGCCCGGCCTGGCCCTCAGCAAAGTCGCAACCGTAGACTAGAATGTCGGCCTGCCCTGACAGCGCCTGTTGGATGACGGCGAGTTCGTCGGCGTACTGTCCCGTCATTGACTCCGTGGTCAAGGTGCCCGTGCCGAGTTGGAGCTCTCCCGCGCCACCGTGCGAGATCAGATGAATCGCATCGATCCCCGTGCGACCAGCCAGCGCGCTCGCCATCTGTTCCACGCCATCCTGCCCACCATCAAGCATGATGACTGCGATGTTCGGGTCCATGCCGCTCAGGAGTTCCTGATAGTTCGGGACGGTAGGATCAACGAAGACAATCTCGGTCCTGGACTCGCCAGGGTAATAGGTCGTAATGGCGTGAAGCAGTTCTTGCGACTCATTCTCTACCGCGGTTGGCTCTCCACGACCTTCTGTGGACACCGCTGATTCGGCCTGCTCCTGCGCGACTCGTTCTTGATTGACTTCCGCAGCCGTGGCAGCCGCAGCGGCATCGAACATGAGGCGGGATTCAAGCGAGAGCAGGGATGCCTTGACTCGGAAGGTGCCCGCAACCTTTGGAGCCGGTTTCGGCCTGTCATTCTGCTGTGGCACTGTGAGTTTTTTTTGCCTGAACATGTGTAGGCCCTCCCTGGTCCTGTCATACCGTGTCAGGCTTCCATCCACTGATTCTGTTCAGCGCTGGAAATCCGCTTAAAACCATGCAGGTTTTGCTCCAGTACAGCGAAATCGGTTGATGGGAACAATGCTCTCAAACCGCCACCAACCAGCAGAAAGAAGCTGTTGACGCTGTTGTGAGGGTACTAATTGTGTCTCAATGACAAAAATCGGCAGCCACGGCTCTGATCGGTCAAGATGTGCGCTTCTGTAACTGAAACGGGAGGGTACGATTTCTGACAAGCCCGCGAAGGAACCCAAGCCGATCCGCCCAGCGCGATCCCGGCTCTATTCTAGAACCCGCTTTCTCTCACGACAGTGGCAACCACCTGATCCCATGCCCGTTTGGCCACACTCGATGGTTGTCCCTCGATCTGGACATAACCAGGAAGAATTTGCTCGGGAGCGATCGCGCGGTCATCAAGGCTGAGCCGCACGCGATAGACTGAAATCTCCGGTTTGAGTCGTCCCTTCTCATCTTTCCTCACCGGCACATCACCGCCATACACTGACGCCAAATACGGCACCATGAACTCGCGCTCATCCACCTCCGCAACTTGCGTGACATGCGCCCCAATCGATGGCCTGGTGAGATCGAGCGGGATAAACCGCGCCGGTTGTCCGATCTCAACATACGCCAGTTCGTCGACCGGAACGAAGCTTTCAATCTCGGCCTGACGATCATCCACCAGATAGGCAATGGGCACTTTCTGGTCAAGCCATCGTCCCGCCGTGAGTGAATCGGCTCGATCCCGCACAATCCCGGCGATGGGGGCTTTCAAGGTCAAATTATCACGTTTGGCCTCCAGCCCTTTCAGCTCAGCCAGCCCGACTCGGAGGGATTCTGCAATTACCTGCCTCTGATCGCGATCCTGTCCATAACCGGCTAATCGGCCGAGCCGGTAGTCCCACATAGCCACTTTGATTTCGGCCAGCCCCACCTCCTTGTCCAACGACGGATTCTCCAGGACCACAAGAGCATCTCCCGGCTTGACCACTTGGCCGTCACGCACCAAGACCTGCTGCAGCCGGCCCGGTGTCGGGGCAAAGATGGTCGCGTAGGAGGAGGCTTGCAGCACTGCGGGCAGCAAGATGCTGGTGTGTAACGGGATCAAGGTCAGTACAAACACCCCCACCAGACAGGCGGTGCTGACCCATGCCCGCGGCGAGGCAGCATACAGTGTTCGGCTGTTCCACCAGACCGTCAGCTCGCGATAGATCGGCATGGCAATAAACCAGACGATCTCAACCAAGAAAAGGATGATACCCAACGCCTTGAAAAAATAGTGGTAGACCATCACGGCAATGCCGGTGAACAAGATGAGCCGGTAGAGCCAGATCGCCCAGGCATACGTCACCATGGTGTGTTGCACTCGCTCAGACACGATTTCCGGCGGATCACTATGACGACCGAACAGCAGATTGCGCAATCGCCATTGCCCAAAGGCAAAGGCCCGATCTTGAAGATTCGGCAGTCCCAATCCATCGGCCAGCACATAGTAGCCGTCGAATCGCATCAACGGATTCAAATTGACGATGAGACTCATCGCCAAACTGGTCGTGGCCACGATGAAGGCGATACTCCGGAAGGTCCCTTCCGGCAAGAAGCCCCACAAAAAGAGCGCCGACGCGGCAAGACCAAGCTCGGCGATGACCCCGCCGGCGGCGATGAGGAGGCGCTTCCGCTTGGATGTCAGGCGATACGAATCGGTCACGTCCGAGTACATGACCGGCATCATCACCATAAATGCCACGCCCATGGTCGGCACGCGACAGCCAAACCTGGTCGCCGTATAGGCATGCCCCAACTCATGCACGATCTTCACCGCACCGAGTGACAGGCTGTAGAGGATGGCTCCACGCCAATTAAAAAAGTAGAGGAACGTTGAGACGAAGGTGTCCCATTGTCGTCCGACCAGGATCAACCCGAACAATCCCAAGGCCCCAAAGATCCACCCGGAGATTCTCGTGTAGAACGGCTCTATGTAGGGAAGCGTGGCCTTCAGAAAGTTATGCGGATGGACCAGCGGGATTTTGATGAACAGATAGTGATGGACCAGCCACATCAGCCAATTATGTTCCCCGGCTTGAGCCTGACTCTGATAGTCCGTGTGTTTGCCGCTGGCTGATTGCTCCGTGAGGTTGTTTGCATAGAGGAACTTGACGAGATCTTCCACGTCCGCCATGGACGTCTGAGAGGTCGTCTCCTTCGTCATCACCGCATGGAGCTTTTCGATAGTTCCGGCGTTCCACCGCTCGATCATCTGGTAGACCGGCCACTCGATCTGGAAGTAACGAGAGCGAACCGGATCGACGATCGTCCAGGTCGGTACGCCGTCAGGCGTGGGAGTCCCACGGTTGAATCGGAGATTCGGTCGTAATGTCGGCAGTTTTCGCTCTTGCGGCTTGGCGCCTGGAGGACCGGGAGTCACCATCGGTCACCAACCTACCCATTGTCGAAGGGCGGTGAGCGGTCGACGCAGCAACAGATACGCCAGCGGTCCTTGCTCGCCGTAAACTTTGGCCGTGCCTTGCCATCCGATTCGGATACGAGGATCCGCCGTCGTGAGCTGCGCCGTTACTCGGTACGCCAAGACATCGCCCGGCAAGACCTCGGCATGGTAACTGGCATGGACCACGGTCGCTGGAAACGATTCCAACGCCAGCGCGTTCAGAAAGACCAGGGCTTCGGCACCTTCGTTGAGTACAATGGCATCGGCCACCGGCAGATCGATGCGGAGTTCGATATGTTTGGGATTAGCGATCTCCATAATCCGCTCGCCGACGGTGACCGGTCGCCCGATCCAATCAGATTTGTCCGAATAGAGCAGCAACCCGCCTTGCGGGGCGATGACTTCGACCTGATCCAGCATTTCCCTGGCGTATTGCAGCTCGGTCTGGCGAAGATCGACCTCCGCTTCCTTGAGCGGCACTTCCGCCTTCCGCTGTGGATCGCCGAACCCGGCTTGAATCGATTGACTTTGCTCCGCCCGTGCGACGGTCAATTGCTTTTCCGCGACAAGGAACTGATTGCGAAGATTCGTGTCTTCGTAGCGAAAGAGCACCGTTCCGGCTTGGACCGTTTGGTTCGGGTGCACAAGCACATCGGCGATCACGCCGTCGATCGGTGCACTCACGACGACCGGATCTTTGGCCGTGACTTTGACCGGGGCCACAGCCGAGATCCTGATCGGAAAGCACAGCGCAGCAACGATCGCAATGGGAGCCAACCACCAGGTCGGCTTCGTGATCTTCTTCGACCAGCTCTGCTCCTTTTTCGAAAGGGCCTTCCAGGCATAGGCATAGCTCCCGGCCAGTCGATGGACGATCGCCATATCATTGTCTTGCCAGGCAAAGTCCCGCTCAAACCACCAGGCGCCCAGGACTGTTTCATCCGGATGTTGCAACGGACACCAAAATACGTGGCCCTTCACAAATTCCCGCCAGCCACTCCGAAGCGCTTCCGGTAAGAGCTCTTCCGTGATCACCACAGGCTGTTGTTTGACCCCCTCGGCCTTGGTAAGCGCTTGCACCGCCTGTTCAAGCCAGACGATCATCGGCGCATGCCGATCGACCACGGCTACACTGGAGGCATTGAGCACATGGTAGGTCTCTTTGTCCGAACCTGGGGAACTCAGGAGAAAGGCGTTGTCATAGGGAATCAAGCGTCGGGTTTCATTGACGGACAAAAACTGCAATTCTTGAACGGTTTTGGCCGCACGAATCTGACCCTCCAAATGCGTGAGCGCCGCCAGGTAGATCAGCGTCGGGATCTGTTGTGCGGTCGGTTCGGTCGTCGTCGCCATTGCTAGGGCTGCCCCACAAACTGGGCGGAACCGCTCATGCCACTCAGCACATCTTTGGGGAGTGCGTCGAACACTCCGGTCACTTTCACGGTCTGACTGGCGGCGTCGACGGTCGCACCGATTTCCTTGACTCTGGCCGAATACCCCTGGCCCGTTTCATCCACGACGAAGGTGAAGTGTGCCTGTTTCTTGAGCCACGTCAGCGCCATCGACGGCAAAACCAGTTCAATCTCGAGGCTCGTATCGTCCAACACGCTCAGCAGTTTGTCGTTGGGAAACACGTTCTCGTGCTCATGCACCATCACATCGACGACACGCCCAGTAAACGGTGCGGCCAGATGACACCCGCGCACATTGATCTCCGCGATCCGCCTTGCGGCACCGGCCTTTTTGGCATCCGCTTCCGAAACTTCCAGGTCCAGCGTGCTGACCGCGTTCAGCTTGGCAAGCTCCTTATTGTTCTGAAACGTCTTGCTCTTGCCTTCGTGCTCTGCGGCAGCCGCCGCTAATTCGGCTTGGTACTTGTCACACTCCAACTGAACCAGCGTCGCTCCCTTGACGAATCGCTGTCCTTCTTTGTACGGGACTTGATTGACGCGCCCCTGAATCTGGGCATAGAGCACGGCCTGTGAAACCGCCTTGACGATTCCTCGCGCCACTCCGGAATCCTGCTTTGCCCCCTGAACCAAGCGGTCTCCTTTCGGCCACCCCGTTGATGGAACACCCATCGCCGTCATGGCCAGGAACACGGCTGCTCCCATACTAGTGTGCCACCGGTGTCGCATGAGGCTCCGCTCTCCTTTCTACTTCCGACAGGGTGAACCCACTGGATCCCCAGTATTCCCGGATCGACTCCGCTAGTTGCGCCACCGTTTGTTCCCCCATACTGACTGGAACGGCTTCCTCCCCCACGGAGGCCATTAAGGTGGCGTAGGCCGTTTCCAATCCGGCCCGCGCCGTGTCCAAACGGACATCAGCCGCGACATCATTGGCTCGTTCTCGAATTAGTGTGAGATCGTTCGTGCGCTGGGTCAGCCATAAACTCTTGGTCTGTTCTACGATAGCGGCTTGCGTCTGTTGATAGTTCCGCGCGTCCAGATACTCCTGTTTGGCCAGCACAAACTGTGTCGCGCCGACATGAACTTCCGTCAAAATGGACAGGCTGAGCGCCATGCTTTGAACATCCAGCATGTGTCCGTTGGCTTCAATCGCTTTCAGTTTGGCCGGGGTTCGAAACACCGACAGTAAATTCCAGCTGGCTTGAGCGGCATAGCTGAGCCAATTCTGATAGAGGAGAAAACTGTTACTGTTATAGTAGCCACCGAGCGAGACTTTCAGACTTGGAAATAATTCCAGAAACACGGCCCTGGCTTCCTTGGCATTGATACGCTTCTTATAATCGATGGTGCGTAACTCCGGTCTGAGCAGGAGTGCCTGCTCTTCCATCTTCTGACTATCCAAGTCGACCACGGGGATGGCGGTTTCTCTGGGTGGTACGACCAGATCGAACGGCGTTCCAGGCGGTAGCCCCATCATGGAGGCCAATTGCGCCTTTGCGGTACTGAGCTCACGGAACAGTCGCCGCACCTCACGTTGAATGTTGAGCAGATCTCGCTGGTAGTTGAGCGGGGTTAACGGCGCCTGCAACTTCTGACCGACAATCTGCTTGGTACTCTCCAGCGCTTTGGTCACCGAGTCGTCCAAGAACTGAACGCGTGGCAGCACCCGCTCCGCACTCACCGCGCGCCAATAGGCTCCTCTGACATCCTGGATCAGCCGCACCGCCAGCCGCCGCTTTTCCTCTTCCGCCACCAGCACATTGTCGGCTGCCTGTTGTGCTCGCACGAACGACAGCCCAAAGTCGAGCACATCCCAACTTAATGCGAGATTGCCGGATGTGACGTTTTTCTCGGATGAGGTGAACGGTTCCACCGCCTGACGCCCCGTGAGAATCGATTGTCCGACTCCACCGGCGAAATTATTACGGCCATCGAACCCGGCGTTGGCCGCGACGTGGGGAAGTAAGGAATAGTGCGCGACGTTCAACTGCTGATGTGCGAGTTGAACTTGAATCGCTTTGACCTTCGCGTCCAGGTTGTACTTAACCGCCCGTGCCATCGCCTCATACAAATCGATCGGCCTCGAAACCGGTTCTTCAACAGCAGAGATCGCGAGATAGTCCTTCACCGCCCGCGCACGCACCTCTCCGGTATCTATCGGACGAGGCTTGATCAGACATCCACTCATCATGAGCAGTGGCATCACGGTGATCGCAGTCCAAACGATTGTGCATACCGTTCGTAGCCGCCCCCCCTGCAACAGACAGATCCACGACACGACAGTCCTCCCAGTAAACCACAGCCCTTCGCAGTAACGATATCGGCTCAGCCGACGAGGAACTTGATCGAACTGACGACAATGGGCTTAAACTGCAATGAGATAGAGAGAACCGTGCAAAATTGAACGCAACTGATAACAGACGGCTTTGTATCGCGACAGAACAGGGGATTCCTTCCTGGGCCCATCCTCGAGAGGAGCATCGGAACCACACGAGTTGGCACCCCTGTTCAGGCTCAAGTGGGATTCCGCACCCCTATAGGTCCCGGCTTCTGGGGTACTACCTTGGTATCTATCTGTTCCCCTGCTGCTTGGCTACCCTTCTTCTAACAGGCACCAGCGGCTTCAACCCTTAACCAGGAGAACGACCATGAGCTGCTCGCGTTGTCAGGGACTGATGGTGAGGGAGCATTTTTTGGATTTTGACGGCACCATGGGGCATATGTGGGCCGACGGGTTCCGGTGCATGAATTGCGGCAATGTTCACGATCCAGTTATTGAGCAGCACCGCCTGGCCAGGCCAGAACCGGTGCGGACCGTCTCAACCGATGAGCTGGACTGTCGTGAGGACGAATTTGATGTCGATCTTGACCCACATCCCGTCATGAAACTTGCGGCATAACCGTGTCTGACTGGATTGTCTGTGCATCCATCTAGTCGCGAGGACAGATATGGCTTCGATACTGATTGTCGATGATGACGATTCATTCAGAGCGCTCGTGCGCCACATCCTTGAGGAAAATGGGCATGAGATACGAGAGGCTAGAAACGGCCAGGTTGGGCTCACGCTCTATCGCGAGAAACCCACCGATCTCGTGATCACTGATATTCTGATGCCGGAACGGGATGGGATGGAGGTTACTCTTGCCTTAACACGGGAATTCTTAGATGCCAAAGTCATTGCCATGACCGGCGCGACAGACGACCAAAACTTCTTGAACGTAGCGAAACTCTTTGGTGCACGACGAGTGATTCAGAAACCATTTTCCCCGGCAGACCTCCTTCGCGCCGTGCAATTCACACTCAGTCATTAGTATGAGCGATATCGCGCTGACGATAGGTCTTGCGCTGATCCGTCAGTGAGGGCGTCAGCGATCCAATAATCATCCCGACTCCCGCCACGAAAAACCCAACTAGTTGCGGAGGCCACACATCAGTCGGTTGACTTACCAATTCCAACAAGAGCCAACTCGCCAGGCCGGCGATGATGGCACAACAGGCTCCCTGCGCCGTGGCTCGCTTCCAATAAAGCCCTGCGACCAACGGAATGAACGCCGCCACCAACGTTACCTTGTAGGTACTCACCACGAGCTTGTAGATGGACGCATCGGACCAGAGTGCAACCATCAACACCAGTGACGCGAATACGATCAAGACGGTGCGCATGAGACGCAGGAATTCCGAGTCATTCAGGTTCTGAAACAGCGGCCTGAGTACATTCTCACTGAGCGCCACCGACGGGGCGAGTAACGTTGCGCTGGAGCAGCTCATCACCGCCGACAACAGTGCCCCGAAAAAAATCACCTGCGCAGCCACCGGTGTATGCTGCAAAATCAACGTCGGCAATACCAGCTGGGAATCCTGTTCCAGTAAGGCCCCAAACTTGTCCGGATCCACCAACGTGGCCGAGTAAGCCAAAAACATCGGAACGAAGCAGAACACAAAATAGAGACCGGCTCCCAGCAGCGCTCCTCGCACGGCAGTCGACTCATTCTTCGCCGAAGTGATTCGCTGGAAGACATCCTGCTGCGGAATTGATCCGAGCATCATGGTCATCCAGGCTCCCAGAAAGGGGATCCAAGCCGCAAACGTCGCCGGAGGAAAGAAGTCTAACTTACCGGCCTCCGCTGCATGTGTGATCACCGCAGTCACACCACCCGCCAGATCCCCGACGATCGTGGCGATATAGAGAAGCCCACCCATGATCACTGAAATCTGCACAAAATCGAGAACGGCGACAGAAAACATCCCACCAAAGGTCGTATAGGTCAGCACGATCGCCGCGCCGATCATGATCCCGACCACTTGACTGACCCGGCCTTCTGTTACCACATTCAAGACCAGCCCCAGGACTTTGAATTGAGCCGCCACCCATCCCACGTACGAGGCGACAATGCAGAGAGTACAGAGGACTTCGACCGTACGGTTGTACCGATAGCGATAGTAGTCCCCTACGGTCAACATGTTGAGCCGATACAACCGCGGGGCAAAAAAGAGTCCAGCCAGGATCAGACACATGCTGGACCCGAATGGATCAGCCACGACACCCCGAAGCCCCTCTTTGACGAATGTCGCGGAGATTCCCAGCACCGCTTCCGCACCGAACCACGTCGCAAATACGGTAGCAGTGACCACCGCCAGGGGCAGGCTCCTTCCGGCTACGGCAAAGTCCTTGGAATTCTGCACGCGTGTTGCGGCGAACAGCCCAATACCGACCGAGAGGAGCAGATAGAGGATGACAAACCACAAGACCACGCGCGCAGGATACGGCTATCCAGCGCGGCAATCAATCGATATTCATAAAGCTGAAGGCACTTCGGGAAGACGGAACAGCCTTTCAGCCCTTCTCTGCCACAGGTGGGCGTGTGGAAGACCCAGACCGGTCAAAACTGAACGTTGATTTCTTCATGCAGAGCTTGGTTAGGACTCGGAGAGGTCATTGATTTCGACGACCGTCACTGACCGATCCTCGGAGTATGGATTCCGCTGGAGGTCCCAATGGCTTGCCACAGTCACCATGGAGCCATCGCGGCGCTGGTGGATGAGTTCACCGTCCCAATGCCCTTTAACGCGAAGCTCCTCCTCAATGACCTCCAGCGGAATGGGAAACTTTGTCTTGAGCAACAGATGCGATGAGGCTCCCAGTACTTCCTGCGGGCCCCACCCATATAATTTCTGCGCCCCTTTACTCCAGTACCGGATTGTTCCATCCAGGTTACGGACCATGATCGCCTCGGTAGACAACACCGTTCCTCTATTGGGTGACTGCGGCTGACGTGAGGGTGTTTTTACAGACGTGCGCGTCTCCGACATAAGAGCATCGGCTAACACTTGGGCAACCACTTGGTGGCCGTGATTCGTCCAATGGGTATCATCAGGCAAGTATACGAGGACGTTCTTCCCAGCAGCCGACCGGAGTGCAGGTGTGAGGTCCACATAATCGATGTCGGGAGAGATATCCTGCACCACGCTCCTGAGACGATCCGGAAGATCATTGAGCCCCCACTGGTTCACATCTCCACCTACCCCTTCAAAATTGAGGACGCCACGATAGACTCGGTATGCCTGAGGAACGAAGACGATCATGAACCGTGCGCCGTCCTGCCGAACCAGTTGATAGGCTTCTTTCAATACCGCGACGACTTTCTGCAGGTCGTCTAGCTCTAGCTTGGTGAGAGTCGCTGTGTATGAATGTCCCTTGATATACAACGTATTTTCTTTCCCCTCGGTATCAACAACCGTGGTGCGAGCCGCCTGAGGCATTTCATGCGGATTAGGAATGCATCCCTGAACGGATTGCGTCAGCCACAGCAAGAAATTCTTGGTAAAGGAACGGTCCCAGGCACTGTCGAGAGACTTCCAGCGGGACTCGAGAAGCGACATCATGTCTGCATATCCACGAGCATCCAAGAGATCGTTTCCTTCGTAGAACATCCAGACCACGGTCTTGGGGTGAAGGGGAAGTCCGTAGCGTTTGAGGACAACAAGCTCTTGCTGAGGTCCATATCCAGAGTGCCCCAGATTAGCGACCGTCAATTTTGTCAGCTGCGCCAAGCCAGTCGTCGCCAATTGTGATGCCGGCATCATCGGAGACTCGACATAGGAGTCGCCGATTACTGCCACGTCGGCGTTCCCCAGATCCTCCTCATTTCGAAATCCGTTTTGATCGTATTTCAGCTCAAACGGCTCGGTCGGATGCGACGGTAAACAGAGTACGCGCCCAATGTTCCCACGGTCGAATTGAATCTTAACCGCATAGCGCGGCTTGGGCTTATAGATCAACTCTCGATCAGGCTCAAAGCCAGGCCGCTCCCAAGGCAAGTTACTTGATATGGCAAAGGTCTCTCGATAATCAATCAGTTGCAACAGGGCTGGTGATTCCACCAGAAATACCGCCACCAGGAGGGAGAATGTCGTCAACACGAACTGGTTTCGAATCTCATCCTGGGGAATGGTAGAAGCCAACGCGTAGCCACCCCATATAAGAAGATAGGACGCGACGATAAAGCTAAAAACGTCTCTGACATCTGAAACACCCGCCTTGACGATGAGGAAGTAGCCGAGAATCAACAACGCGAGCGTTAACCCAATCACGCCCCCCTTGATATATTTAGCGGATACATCCTTCATAGAAATTTACTTATCTCCTGACTATTCAATAAGACCACACTCACTAACCAGAACCCCATGCAAGCACGCGGCATATTCCCTCCGATATACAGTTCGGCATACTACTAAAGACCCTAGACTAGACGAGAATGGAATTTCAAGATCCACAGACTTGAGACGTAGTGCACCGAGGTGGCGAGTCCGCTATGCCAACCACGAAAGGAACGTCCGTCTATTTTAAGTAAGCCAAACCGGTTAGTGCACAGGAGTTGAACCCTTAACTTTAAGGCAGTGCTGCCAGTGATAATTGGGCGCTCGGTGTTGACCCAAGCCATCAATGCCTGAATCATGGAAGTGTTCGTGGCGCCAACCAACGGGTGGGATAGAGACTAGTGCGAAGTTCGCTCAGACATGTTTGCGGGCATGGCCTACATGGCCGGAAAAGAACCCCAAGTCGGATGAACTTCGACCGATGGTGTCGTTTCTCAACGCCAAGAAAGCCTTGGCACCTATAGCTCAGAATGCCCAGTAGCGAGATGCGCCCAGAAGCAGGCGACAACCGACCAGAAAGAGATCCCCCTGTGACTCAATGGGCAGGACCTTTGTCCACTGCACTTCATAGAGATTCAA
>JAEURV010000326.1 GCA_016788465.1 Nitrospira sp.
GGATTTGTTTGCTAAATATAGCCCGGTCCGATTTCTTTCGCTCTCTCAGAGGTGAGTTCCTGTGACAAGAGGTTCGTCTACCTTTGCTGAGCTCTTGAATCGGCGTCTCATCGTAATGCTGCCGTTGGGGTTTCTGTCCGGTCTTCCGCTCGCGCTCACCTCGGGAACTCTCCAAGCCTGGTTGACGGTCGAGGGAGTTGATCTCAAGACCATCGGGATCTTCACCTTGGTCGGACTGCCCTATACACTCAAGTTCCTCTGGGCGCCAATCATGGATCGTGTAGTGCCGCCATGGTTGGGGCGGCGTCGCGGCTGGATGGTCCTCACACAGCTCTGTGTAGCCGTGGCGCTTGGGCTCATGGCCCTGACCAATCCAAAGCTTCATTCCGGGTGGCTCGCGGTCTATGCCGTACTCGTCGCATTTCTAGCTGCCTCTCTGGATATTGTCTTCGACGCCTATCGAACGGACACGCTCCAGCCGCACGAGCGTGGGTTGGGTGCGGCCGTATGGGTGAATGGCTATCGAGTCGCTCTCTTGGCTTCCGGCGCCGGGGCGCTGGCGCTGGCTGACTATGTCGGGTGGCAGATGACCTACCTGGCGATGGCAGCCATCATGGTCGTCGGGGTGGGCATTGTTTTACTCAGCCCAGATCCGACCCTAGTGGCCGCTGCTCCTAAGAGTCTGAAGGAGGCGGTCGGTGCCCCGCTGGCGGAATTCTTTTCCCGACCAACGGCGCTGGGGTTTTTGGCTGTGATCGTGCTCTACAAACTTGGCGATGCCTTTGCCTCTGCGCTGCAGACGGCCTTTCTGATTGGAGGCTTGGGGTTTTCTTCGACCGAGGTCGGTGCTGCCAAGGGGCTTGGGATCTTTGCCACATTGATAGGAGCATTTATCGGTGGACTGTTGATGACAAGGTCTGGACTTGTCCGATCGTTGCTCATCTTCGGCGTCTTGCAGGCTGTATCAAATCTGGGGTTCGTCGTATTGGCCGTGATCGGAAAAAACGCCGGTGCATTAACGGCGGCGGTCGTGATTGAGAATGTAACAGGTGGGATGGGCACGGCTGCATTTGTGGCATTGGTCATGTCGCTCTGCGATGCGCGCTACACGGCGACGCAGTTTGCATTACTCTCTTCCCTGGAAGCATTAGGACGAGTATTTGTCGGGCGTCCTTCAGCAGATCTCGTTGAGGTTATGGGATGGACCCAATTCTATGCTTTGAC
>JAEURV010000032.1 GCA_016788465.1 Nitrospira sp.
GCTTAAGAATGCAATCCTGAGCACCGTGGATCGGAAGGCGTCCTTAAGTGGAAAAGTGTCGACCGGTGGGCGTATCAACGCCCGAGCCGCTTTGGCTAGTGTGGTGGCCAACTTCACCGTCACCGTCAACCCGACCGGAGCGGGCACCGGGACGGTTACGTCCGATCCTGCGGGAATTGACTGCCGAGCCACATGCAACGGGAAGTTCCCCCTGGGGAGCACAGTTCATCTCACCGCCATACCCGACCCTGGGTCTGTCTTTGCAGGATGGACCGGAGACTGTGCAGGAACCGGTTCTTGCTCGCTCACCTCAAACGCAACGATCACGGCAACCTTCAACATTGCCCCAGCCCCTCCGTCCGCCAGTAATGGGGAAGGAGGAGGCTGCACGGTCGCCCCTGGCACGACTGGGGACCTGTTGCTACCCACCATGCTTCTCATGTCTGTGGTGCTCTTGTTATGGCGGGCACACCGCCGATGAGCGAGGGGGTAAGCATGACAGGCAAACCATCACCCTGGCCGTTGCACCGCGAGCATACGGGTGAGACACGGACTATTTCCTCTACCGTCCCCCCTCCCCCAAGCTACTTGATCCAAATCCTGGCGGCACTGGGCCTGCAATCCCCTCGTTCCTTTCATCGGGATCCTGCATTTCTTCTGCTCGTGGCTCTGGGCCCGATGGTATGGCTTGCCATGACGGGCTTCTCGGCGCTTCACCCACTGCCTTGGCAAGCCCTACGATCACCAGCGTTTTTATCCGCCGCCCTCTGGCAGCCTCTGTTTGAAGAATTGCTGTTCCGCGGCATCGTACAGGGTTATGCGCTGCAATCGAGAGGGATGCAGAAAGCCTGGAACGGCATAACTCTCGCCAACCTCCTCACCTCTCTGTTGTTCTCATCAGTCCATCTGACTAGCCATTCCATCGGGTGGGCCTTCCTGATCTTCGTTCCGGCCCTCTGTTTCGGCTTCGTACGAGATCGGTTTGGCTCCGTATATCCCGCCATCGCTCTTCATGTCTTCTATAATGCCGGGTATTTCTCGCTGGTCGGAGGCACCT
>JAEURV010000356.1 GCA_016788465.1 Nitrospira sp.
TACTACACAGACGCGACCGGCACGATGACCATCGCTCGGTTTTTGGTTTCGGCAACGAACCCGAACGTCGCTGATCCGGCTTCACAGACCATTCTCGTCGCTATTCCCCACCCCACCTTCGACAACCACAATGGAGGCATGGTGGCGTTCGGACCAGACGGGTGTCTGTATGCGGGAATCGGCGATGGAGGGAGTGCAGGTGATCCAAACAACAACGCCCAATACCTCCCAAGCCGACTGGGGAAACTCCTCCGAATCGATCCATCTACTGGAACAGCCTGCACCAGTGGGACACTGAACCCGTTTATCTCGAGTCTCGGTCATCCGCTCGTATGGAGCTACGGCCTGCGCAATCCCTGGCGCTTCTCCTTTGATGACGATGATCTCTACATCGGCGACGTCGGCCAAGGGGCCCGAGAGGAGATCAATGTATCAAGAGGTCCTCACGCAGGCCGTGGGCTGAACTACGGCTGGCGCCTCATGGAAGGGACAGTCTGTTTCAATCCAACCACGAATTGCGATAATGGCACGCTCACCATACCGATCCTTGAATACACCCACGACAAGGGAGCCTGCTCCGTCATCGGCGGCTATGTCTACCGCGGTCGAACCATACCGCCCCTCCAAGGAACCTACTTCTACGCCGATTTCTGTGCCGGTTTTGTCCGCAGCTTCCGTTTTACGAATGGGATCCCCGTCCAACAAACCGACTGGCCGCTACTCGCCAGCTCCCGGATCTCAAGTTTTGGACAGGATGGCCTTGGGGAGCTCTATCTGACCACGCTGACCGGTACAGTGTTCCGAATCGTCCCAAACTAGAAATGTTATCCATGGTACCGAACGGATAACCGCCAGGCCGGTTTACGACGCTCGCTGACTTTGCTATAGTTCGCCAACCTGAGCACTATGGGACTTGAGCCGAACTATATCGTTGTCGACGGGCAGACCTTCAGCAAGAGCAAGTTGGCATTGGACAACCATGTCTATAAAAACTGCCAGATCGATGACTGTGATCTCTATTACAGCGGCGGGCAATATGAGCTGCTCGACACGCACATCACCAACTCACGCCTGATCCTGAACCATCCAGCCAAAGGCATTTACAATGCCCTGCAAATCTTCAAGATGAAATCGCCGGGATCTCGCATCGTCTTTGAGTGACCGTTTCCTTCATGCCCTACACCTATGACTATACCAACGCCGTGACCGGCAACGAGAACGCGTCCGCGCGCTATTGGCGAGCAATGAAAATGGCGCTGACCCGTAGCGTCAGAACAAAAACTTTCCACTTTGACGGCAAGGAGTATGAGTACCTGTATCATCCCTACAATCGAACATGGAAAAACGAGCGTGGCGTCGAAATCCCCATCTTTCGTGAACTGTTGCTCCAGCAGGAAGGCAAGCGAGTCCTCGAAGTCGGCAACGTCTTATCGCATTACTTTTCCGTCCAGCATACGGTCGTCGACAAATACGAGGTCAGCCCCGGCGTCCTCAACCAGGATATCATCGAGTTCATCCCTCAACAGCCATATGATCTCATCGTCAGCATCTCGACATTGGAACATGTCGGATGGGACGAACAACCAAGGGAGCCCACCAAATTGCTCCACGTACTCGAGCATCTGCGATCAACCTGCCTGGCTCCTTCCGGCAAACTCGTGGCAAGCCTCCCCATCGGGTACAACCAGTATTTTGACGGCTT
>JAEURV010000036.1 GCA_016788465.1 Nitrospira sp.
TATGAGTACGACCAGACCATTGTGCCAGGGCCTCCGTTTTCCGTTACTCCCGACGAGCTTCATCGCCACTACAGCGACAGCTACACCCTGACACCACTGGCCCGTCTAGATGTCCCTAACGGACTCAAGGGGAAATGCCCAGCGATAGAGCATGTTTGGAAGTTAGAAAAGCGGCAGGGCTAGTTCAGAAGACAGAATCTTCGCTGTCGACTACACGTTAAATCTGAAATAGACAATATCCGCTTCCTTGATGACGTAGTCTTTGCCTTTCAGCGGGGTCACCCCTTTCGCCTTCGATCCACCTGATAATTGATTATCCTAGAAATAACCACGCATGCACCTTCCCCACCGAAAGATGGGGCTACTCCGAACAGACCATTAGGTATACTTCATCGCGCGTTGCTAGCAGCATGCACCACTGAGGATTCCAACTATGACCCGATCTGTCTATGTTAGTGACGTTGTAATCTGATCAACCTCCGTATCTACCAAACGAGGTAATTCTCATGATCTCAGCCGGACGCTTCAAGCCATTCGTTAGTGCAGGACTTGTGGTTGCTCCGTTTTTTCTGCTTGCTTGTTCCAGTGATACTGGAGGAGGAAACGTTCCGTCTCCAGGTTCCCCGTTACTTCCAGCTGGCCCCTCGATCACCTGGACATTCAAAAACCCAATGCCGACACCGCGCACGGAATTTGGTGTGGTCACAGTCAATAATAAGATCTATGCCATCGGAGGTTATTCCGGATCAGTTCTTCGAACAGTAGAGGAATACGATCCGGCGACAGACACCTGGACTCGCAAAGCAGACATGCCGACCGCACGCCGCCAGCTTGTCGTCACCACCGTGAATAATCGGATCTATGCGATTGGCGGTGTCAATTTCACCTCAGACCCCAATTCCCTGGTCTATTCATATTCAACTGAAGAATATGATCCTGCCACCGATACTTGGTCAGCAAAAGCTTCGTTGCCAACCGGTGGCACTGTCAACGGTATCCTTGGCAACCGTTTTATTGATGGCGCTGCCGCAAATGGAAAGATTTATGTGGCCGCCTTCAGCAATGGTGGCTTTGCTCCCCTTACCCATACGCTTGAGTATGACCCTTCTTTGAATGTTTGGACCAGCAGGACCCAGCCTCCGTTTAGTTACACACGATATACTGTGGCATCTCTGAACAATACAGTTTATGCGCTCTCCGATTTCGGTGAACTAGCAGAGTATGACCCCCTCAAAGATCGCTGGATCGTCCGGCCCCCATTATCAACACCTCGATTCCGTGCTGGCCTTGCCTCAATTGGAGGAAGACTCTTTTCAATTGGTGGAGGACAAAATTCCTCTCCTGTCAGTACCGTGGAAGAGTATGACCCTGAGACTCAGAACTGGACACTGAGAGCGTCTATAAGTTCTCCTCGAGCTTCAGTTGCAGTTGCAGGAGCACTGGGCAAACTGTACGCAATCGGCGGGTCCTCAAATGTAAGCGACACCTTCCCTTCCCCCCTACCCACTGTAGAAGAAGGCACACTGCCTCCCATTGGGTCAGTGCTTCAGATTCCTACAGGAGATACGATTACAGCTGGCAATGGTCAAATAACCATCCGTTGGAATCCAGTGGCTGGAGCAACAGCCTATAACATCTATATGGCCTCCGACATCAACCTTAGTCGCAGCAACTATACCAGCTTACCCAATGGTGCAAAGTTTGTCGGTGTCACATCTCCTCATACGGTCACAGGATTGACCAATGGTAAGACTTATTACTTCTTTGTGACAGCCGCCGATGCGGGACGAGAGAGCGAAGAGTCTTTCGGCTCTTCCGCCACTCCCACAGTCCCACCTGGCCTCCTCTGGCGCACAAAAGCGTCGATGCCAACACCTCGCCTTGAATCCGGGACTGCGGTCGTGAATGGCAAAATCTATGTAGTGGGTGGATATTCAGGAAGCGCACTGACAACAACTGAAGAGTACGATCCAGTTACGGACGCGTGGACGACCAAAGCCGATATGCCCACGGCTCACCGCTCTCCAGTTGTCGCAGCGGTAAACAACAAAATCTATGCCATCGGAGGCATGAGTTACATCAATACCAATCAAGTGACATACTCCTACGCCACGGAAGAGTTTGACCCGTCAACCAATACCTGGACCTCCAGGGCCTCAATGCCGACAGGAAATGCCGTGAACTCCATCCTCGGAAATCGCTTTATTGCCGGCACTACTGTGAACAACAAGATCTATATCACCGTGTTCAATAATGGCGGAGTCTCACCAATTTCCTCGACGTTTGAGTACGATCCTGTAACGAATGCGTGGGATACTACAAAATCTTCGGTTCCGTTCGGCAATGCCCAGTATACTGTGGCATCATTGAGTGGCAAGCTGTACACACTCACCTCTGGTTCGTTTGCAGAGTATACCCCCTCAACCAACACATGGATCATCCGACCCTCTCCTCCCCAACCTCTTTCCCAAATGAGACTTGTTGCGGTTCCCGCAAAGAATCGGCTTTATGCGATTGGAGGCTCCAGCGCCTCGGACGTCCATGATACCGTCCAAGAGTACGACCCCGCCTCCAATGTCTGGACGACCCAAGTCGCTGTTCCCATTCCAAGGCATTCCACGGCGACGGCTGAGGCAGGAGGAAAGATCTACGTTTTGGGAGGCTCTCTTTTCCCTGAGTTTGTGAGTGCGGGATCTGTCCCTACAAATTTGAACCCGTTTCCGTTGTCAGATGTGGAAGAAGGCCAATAGCACCTTCTAAACATGCGTGTACGGGTTCGATGACAGACCCTTGCACGCGTGAGAAACTCTATGATTTCCACACTACCTAAACTAAGGGGACTGTGGGGGGCAAGATACGCTCTTTGGGTAGATGGCAGTAGAGTCCACGAATTGATGACTACACGTTGAACCTAAAATACACGATATCCGCTTCTTTGATGACGTAATCTTTACCTTCAAGGCGGAAGAGGCCCTTTTCTTTCACCTTCGCTTCCGACCCGCAGGCCAACAAATCGTCATAGTGGTAGACCTCGGCGCGGATGAAGCCACGCTCCATGTCGGAATGGATCTTACCCGCGGCTTGCGGGGCTTTAGTGTTTCTGGGAATCGGCCAGGCGCGAGACTCGGTGTCGCCGGCGGTGAAAAACGTCACCAAATCCAGCAAGCTATAGGCTTCGCGCGTCAGCCGGACCAGTCCTGATTCGGTCAATCCCATTTCACTTAAGAAGTCCGTCCGTTCGCTTTCAGGTAACGACGAGAGCTCTGCTTCCAGTTGCCCGCAAATGGTGACAACTCTGGCTCCGCGCTTGGCAGCAAAGTCTCTCACCGTTTGGACCATGGCTTCGTCGGCATTCTTTCCTTCCGAGACGTTAGCCACAAACAGCACCGGCTTCGCGGAAAGCAGCTGACATTCCGTGAGGATCGCCCGTTCCTCTGCCGGGTATTCCCGATTACCCAACCACTCACCCTTGTCGAGCATGCCAATGAGCTTGGCAAGAAACTCCACTTCAAAGGCCGCCTTCTTATCACCGGCCCGGACTTTCTTTTCGGTTTTCTGTTTTCGCCGATCGAGCGTCTCGAGATCGGAAAGCATGAGTTCCGTTTCAATCACCCCAATGTCTCGGAGAGGATCCACGCCGCCGCTGACATGGACCACATCGGTTCCCTGAAAACAACGCACGACATGCAATAATGCATCGACTTCTCGGATGTGGCCAAGAAACTGATTGCCGAGTCCTTCCCCTTTACTCGCCCCTTCGACCAGCCCGGCGATGTCCCGCACTTCCAGCGTGCTGTAGGTGGTTTTCTTCGAGGCAAAGATCTCCGTCAATTTGACGAGCCGAGGATCCGGCACCAGCGCCACGCCGGTATTAGGATCCACCGTGGCAAACGGATAGTTCGCCGCAAGTGCTCCCCCACCGGTCAGTGCGTTGAAGACCGTTGTTTTACCAACGTTCGGAAGCCCGATCATGCCGCAACAGAGTCCCATATTTCTCCAGTTCTAAGCTTTGAGTGCCGAGTACTGGGTTTCCCCAACACCAATCACTCACAACTCACCACTTCTGCTTTCTTCACGAACATTGAACTGATTCATCGCGACGTCTGGCCCCCGGTGGATCAGACACTCCAGCGCATCAACAGCTCGCTCCAAACAGGGTTCGAAGACCGCTAATTCATCCCTCGTGACTGGTTCTAACACATAGTCCGCAGAATCTTGGCCTGGTGCAGGCCGACCGACTCCAATCTTGAGTCTGATAAATTGCGGAGTGCCCAGCGCTTCAATAAGGGATTTGATTCCGTTATGTCCCCCGTAGCCTCCGGCCAGTTTGATCCGCAGCCGACCCGGCTCTAGATCAAGATCGTCGTGAATGACAATAAGTTCGTTCGGGGTGAGGGCAAATTCTCGCAGAAGACCCTTCACGGGAGGGCCGGAACAATTCATCCAGTCGAGGAGACCAGCCAACTCGATTAATTCTCGACCAAGTCGCCCGGAACCCCGCTGTGCATTCCCGCGCGGTGAGAGCCGGATCGACCATCGAGCGGCAGCCCGCTCGATGGCCCACATTCCGACATTGTGACGGGTCTGGGCATAGGCCTTTCCCGGATTGCCCAGTCCAACAAGCAGACGCAACGTTACTTCTTCTTTTCAGCTTCTTTCTTCTCAGCCTTGGGCGCAGCAGCCTCTTTCTTGTCGCCACCCTTTGCATCAGCAGCCGGTGCGGCTGCTCCGGCTTTGGCAGGTGCTGCAGCTCCAGCCGCCCCTTCAGCCCCAGCTTCCTTGCCCTTCGCCATCACTTCCGGTTCTCCTGCCTGACCCGCCCCCGTGGTCAGCAAGGCCTCCAGCTTCGCATCCGACATCGGAGCCGCAACACTCACCACCATCTGCTCAGGTTCATCCAGGAAACGGAGCCCCTCACGCGCACCAATCTCTCTCACATGGATACCGCTCCCGATGGTCAATGCTGACGCATCCACCTCAATATGATCAGGTAACGCAGCGGGCAAACATTCGACGTGCATGTCACGCATATTGTGGTGCAATACACCACCTTCCTTCACGCCGGCTGGGATGCTGCCGATGACCTTGACCGGCACTTTGACCCGAATCGGTTTGCTCATGGAAATTTCAAAGAGATCCGCGTGCAAGACCGCTCCCGTTACCGGATCCACTTGATAATCGCGCAAGAGTGCGGTGCGACTCGGATTGGACTTGGCCCCGGTGACGGTCAGTGAAATCAGCGCGGTGCTACCCGCGTGAGACTTCAAAATTTTGACCACGTCGTCGGGGTTGGCGGTCAGCGAGAGACATTCACCCTGGCCATACAACACCGCCGGAATTTTCCCTGCCCGCCGCATCGACCGCGCAGCCCCTTTACCCGCTCGCTCCCTGACTGACACTGTCAAATCGAATTTCATGATTCTCCTCCGTCTCCCCAGCTTCCAGCACAACACCCCGCCCAGACCGGGCTAGGCAAATAGTGAACTTACCGACTCATCTTCATGAATGCGCCTGATCGCCTCACCTAAGAGTGGCGCTACCGACAATTGATGCAGCTTTGGACAGATCAACTCTTTCCCTCGCAGCGGAATGGTGTTGGTGATCACCACTTGGGAAAGACACGAGGACTGTAATCGTTCCAGCGCCGGCCCCGACAAGACAGCATGGGTACACGCGGTTATTACCTCTCGCGCGCCATGATCGAGACAAGCCTGGGCTCCCTGAACAATCGTACCCGCCGTATCGATCATATCATCAAGGAGGAGGACTCGCTTCCCCTGCACATCCCCGATGATATTCATGATTTGGGCTTGGTTGGGCCCTTCTCGACGTTTATCGATGATCGCCAGGTTGGCTTGGAGTCGTTTTGCAAATGCTCTGGCTCGCTCCACCCCACCGGCATCAGGAGAAACCACGACGAGGTCGGTCATTTGTTTTTTGATGATGTAATCCAGCAAGACCGGAAGCGCGTACAAGTGATCGACCGGGACATTAAAAAACCCCTGAATTTGTCCGGCATGAAGGTCCATCGAGAGCACGCGGTCGGCACCCGCCGTGGTCATCAAGTCCGCGACCAATTTAGCGGTAATGGGAACACGGGGTTGATCCTTCCGATCTTGACGGGCATACCCAAAATACGGGATCACTGCCGTGATGCGATTCGCCGAGGAGCGTTTCAGCGCATCAATGATGATCAACAACTCCATCAAGGAATCATTAACCGGCTGACAACAAGACTGCACGACGAAGACATCAGCGCCGCGCACATTTTCGTCGATCTTGACACGGATCTCGCCATCACTAAACGAAGAGACCGTCGCTTCCCCTAGCTTTTGCCCGAGGTAGGTGCAAATCTCATGTGCAAGCGCAAGATTGGCGTTTCCAGAGAAAATTTTCAATTCTCTGTTCATCGAACGTTCCTAACTGACGGTCTCGTCTTTAGTCTAACGTGCTGGATTCTCTAGTGGTTCTTGTGTGGCACTCAATGCTGACCGTTATCAGTCTTCACAATACTTGTCGCAGCACACACGACTGGGGAAACCAATCAAGGGGTGAAACTGTATAAGAAATCTCCGGTCGCTGTCAACAAACGACCGGGAGAATATTGAGATCGGTCTATGAGGAGAGACTCGACGTTTGTGCGACAAACACCCTGAACTGTGGTTCATTTAGAAACACAGTCTGTGCCTGACGGGCCTGTATTTCATCATGAAACAGCCCGAAAACGGTTGCCCCGCTCCCCGAGAGAAGCGCTGCCTCGGCCCCGTGAGCAAGCAAGCGATGCTTGATTTCCTCCAACAGGGGATAGGTTTTAAACACCGGTCCTTCGAAGTCGTTTTCTGCCACCTCTAGCACCTGCTCCCATCTCAACTCAGCTGCTTGTTCCAGTCTGGCATGAGCATGAGAGAGCGGAACAACTCCGGTTCGAGTGGCCGCGAGTTCCTGATACGCCCACTTTGTTTCAACAGGAAAACCAGGGTTGACTAAAACAACCCACCGAGTCCCCCTGATTCGAACCGGAGCAACGTGCTCACCACGACCTGCCACGCTCGCAGAAGGCGCGAAGAAAAAGAACGGCACATCGCTCCCAAGCATTTGGCCGATGTGCGCCATCTTTTCCGCCGACCACCCCAGATTGAACAACCGATTTAGCCCGATAATCGTCGCAGCCGCATCACTACTCCCACCTCCCAACCCAGCCCCCATTGGAATCCGCTTTGCGAGGGTGATATCCACTCCCCCCCCTCGTCCGCTCTGCTCCATGACCTCCACTGCCGCGCGATAGACCAAATTGGAGGCATCGGCTTCCAACGAGGGATCGTCACAGCGCAACGTGATCAGAGAATGGCTGCTGCTCAGCCTGATGGTAATCTCGTCCTCCACCATGACTGTCTGCATCAACGACCATAGGTTGTGATACCCGTCAGGGCGACGATCGAGAATGCGTAGCACGAGATTGATCTTGGCAGGTGCGACAACGCGTACGGAGACAGGGTCGGAGGTTGATACGGGAGACGGATTAGTCACGACCCCCTTTTATAGCATACTTCTCCAACCGATACCGAAATGATCTGGTGTTCAACCGAAGCATTCGTGCCGCTTTCTTCTTGACCCATTTGGACCGCTCCAGCGCCTTGAGTAACAGGTCCTTTTCGATTCCGTTGATCAGCCCCTCCAGATCCACACCTTCATCAGTCAAGTCCAGCGGCATCCCCTGTACTGGTGGCGGTGCCGTGGGCCGATGAAGCCATCCGCGCACATCGGCGTCCGTTACCGATCCGTCCACAGAGAATGCCACGACTCGCTCGATCAGATTCTCCAATTCACGAACGTTACCCCGCCATTCATGCTCCAACAGAACATGCATCGCTTCGGAGCTGAGCACCGGCTTTGGCTTCCCGCTGTCTTTTGCAAACCGTTCCAGAAAGTGATTGACGAGGAGCGGGATATCACCGGTTCTCATCCTCAACGGCGGAAGCCGGATGGGAATCACGTCCAAGCGGTAATAGAGATCTTCCCGAAACGAACCTTCTGCCACGGCTTTCTCAAGATCTTTGTTGGTGGCGGCCACCACCCGCACATCGACCTTGATGTCCTGACTCCCTCCCACTCGGCGAAACTCCCGCTCCTGAATCACTCGGAGTAGTTTCACCTGAATGGTCGGTGTCGTGTCCCCGATTTCGTCAAGAAAGATCGTTCCGCCGTTCGCAATCTCAAACAAGCCCGCCTTATTCGCGATCGCACCGGTGAAGGATCCCTTCATATGGCCAAAGAGCTCGCTCTCGAGCAAGGTTTCCGGCACAGCACTGCAGTTCACCGCCACAAACGGCAAGACGCTCCTTGCGCTATTGTAGTGAATCGCACGAGCCACCAATTCCTTCCCCGTTCCACTTTCTCCGCAAATCAGCACGTTACTTTTTGAATCGGCGACCTTCCGAACGACTTCAAACACTTTTTGCATCGCCTCACTATGGCCAACTAACTGTGCGAATGACGACTGACTCGCCATTTCACGCTTGAGCAGCATGTTCTCGGTCGTGAGACGCCGTTTTTCCAACGCATTTCTGATGATCAACTGCACTTCATCTACTTGGAAGGGTTTCGTCAAATAATCATACGCACCCTGTTTCATCGCTTCGACAGCTGAATCTGCACTCGCAAACGCGGTGATGATCAACACCACCGTTTCGGGAGAGGTCGACTTGACCGCTTTGAGAACCTCCAGACCGTCAACCTTTGGCATGCGCAAATCCGTGATGACCAGATCAAAGATCTCCTTCTGTAGTAATTCCACGGCTTCTTCACCATCGGTGGCACTGGTCACCGCGTACCCTGCCCGCTTGAGCATGATGCTCAACACCTCGCGCAGGCTTTGTTCATCATCAACGACTAAGATCTTTTCCACGGCTCTCTTCCCTCATGCCAGAGTCTGATTCCTGAATCTACGGTACGAGGCAAACAGACCCCGAACCTCGTTCCCACCCCTTCCTCACTCTCTACCTTGATCCACCCGCCGTGAAGATCCACGATACGATGGACTGCCGCCAGCCCCAGTCCAGATCCACTCTTCTTGGTGGTAAAGAACGGAAGAAAGATTTTGTCGAGATTCTTCTTCGGGATGCCTTCCCCCGTATCCTGGAACGACACCTCAATCACATCCGCTTTCCGACCTGCCACATCCACCTTTCGACATCCGGCTGATACCGTCAGCTGTCCCCCTTTAGGCATCGCATCAAAGGCGTTCACGGCGAAATTCCAAAACACTTGTTTCATCTGATCCTGGTCTATTTGTGCAGGCAGTGCATCGGGACAAGGCACAATCACAACGGTGATGTTCGTTCTCGTTCGTGCTTCATGTTGTACCAGATCAAACGTCTCAGCAAGGACTTTGTTCAAATCACACTCGACCAAATTCAGGGCAGGAGGCCTGGCATACTGCAAGAATTCCGTAATGATGGCATTCAACCGGGTCGCTTCCCGAACCGCGATTTCCACCAACCGCTGACTGGTTTCGTCGGTTTGAACATCTTTCCGAAGCATTTGCATAGCTCCGGCGAGGGCACCCAGGGGGTTACGAATTTCATGCGCCATCCCCGCCGACATCTCTCCAAGACTGGCAAGCCACTCTTTTCGCCGCATTTCCTCCTCTAAGTCCCGAATCTGGGTGAGATCCTTGCAAACGCCCACCAACCCCGTTGTTTCCCCTTGCTCATGCAAGGGTCCCAGTGTCATGCCAAGAATCAGCCGATTCCCATCGGCCCGTTTACACTCGACCTCAAATCGCAGATTACGCGACACCTGCTCAGCATCCTCACTCTCCAGTTCTCCTGGCTGCCAGTTGAACACGTCTCGCCAAGGGCGCCCTTGGACCTGCTTGCTGCTATAGCCCGTCGCTTCTTCGGCTGCAGGGTTGAATGACGTGATCAGGCCGTGCGCATCGGTTGTAAACACCCCGCTGCTGATGCTGTTTACGATGTTCTCATGGAACGCTCGGAGACGATGGAGACCCTGCTCTTTTTCTAGGAGCGATTGATCGGCCGTCCGCAATTGATCCGCAAGTGCCCCACTCAGAAACCCAACAACCAGAAATGCCAGCGCATACACGCCGAACGCCTGAAGCGTTTCTGCGGCACTTAATCGAGTATGAGGAAGCCAGCCCCAGGTTTCCGCCAGACCATACAGCTGCACATTGGTAAGAAGTCCAAACAGGATGATGCAGAGGCTTGCGGTCAACAAGCCGACTCGGCGCCGTGGGACCAGACTTGCCACCGTCACGCTGATGACGTAGAGCACGGCAAAGGGACTTTCAATTCCGCCTGTTCGTGCAATCAGCACGGACTCAACGATAAAATCGACGGCGATCTGACCCCATGCAAACGGCACAAGCACTTCTGGGCGAACAAGACGTTGAAGGATAACGGCATAGAGGATCGTGGCCGCATAGGTGAACACGATCAAGGCATAGAACGTTTCGACGCGCTCGCCTTTCGTCACCTGGAACGCAAGGGATAACCCCAGCAGCAATGTGACAAGAACGACCCGCCACCCCATCAGCCAATAGATTCTGGTCTTGATCTCGCCCATGCAGTCATCACCTCATTGTCAAGCTATGGCCCTCCATGGAGAGAACCGCTCGACTGAGACGAACAGCTTCGCGGAGAGATCCGTAGGCGGGAAGAATGCCGCTAAGGTTTGCTTCAACAAGGATGGACAGACGCCCAACCAGCGTGACTCCGGAGATAGAAAGAACGACCAGTCGCCCTCAGCGTAGTCTCAGCCGATCGCAGAAGCCATGGTGAAGATCGGCAGATACATTGCCACCACGATAAAACCGACTGTGATTCCCAGGAACACCATCATCATCGGCTCTAAGAGCGCCGTGAGATTCCCGACAGCCTCGTCCACTTCATCTTCGTAGAAATCGGCGATCTTCCCAAGCATGGTGTCCAATGCGCCTGTCGACTCTCCAACCGAAATCATGTGCGTGACCATCTTCGGGAATGTGCCGCTTTTCGCGAGCGGCTCCGAAATCGTTTTTCCTCCGCTGATGCTGACCTTTGCATCAAGTAGCGCCCCTTCGACAACCTTGTTGCCAGATGTTTTGGCACAAATCGTCAACGCCTCCAAGAGAGGCACGCCGCTCGCCAGCAAGGTCCCCAATGTCCTGGTGAACTTGGCCACCGAAGCCTTTCTAATTAAGTCACCAAACACAGGCAATTTCAGCAGAAACTTATCGATCGCCAATCTCCCCTGGGGCGTGGCATAGTATTTCTTGATACTCACTACTATCCCGACGATCACCCCCAGGATGATATACCAGTTCCCTTGCGCGAAATTGCTCATATCGATGACGAGCTGGGTCGGTGCCGGAAGCCCCATTTTCCCATTGGACATTTCCGTAAACATTTTTTCGAACACCGGGATGACCCAAATCATCAAGACTGTAATCACGATCGCCGCGATGCCAAGAATGGCAGCGGGATAGACCATCGCACTCTTAATCTGTCCTTTTAATTTCATTGCCTTTTCGATATGTTTCGACAACCGTCCAAGGATAGTATCCAGCAATCCCCCCACTTCGCCGGCATGAACCATGTTGACATACAGGTCATCGAAGATTTTGGGGTGCCTTCGAAGGGCATCTGAAAACGTCGCCCCTCCTTCGACCTGCCCCTTGATCTCACCGACCGCTTTTCTCAACACGGCATTCTCGGATTGTGTCGAAAGGATTTCGAGGCATTGAATCAACGGCAATCCCGCATTGATCATCGTCCCGAATTGTCGAGTGAATACAACTAAGTCTTTTTCCTTTATCCCGCTTCCCAGCTTAAGACGGAATCCCTCTTTGGCGGCCTTTTCCTCGAGACTCGTAACGACGACGTTCTGCCTTCGCAACTGCTCCACGGCCTCATCCCTCGACTTGGCAACGAGCTCACCCTTTTTCACTGCTCCAGACTTACTGCGCCCAATGTAGGCAAATGTGGCCATAGGTTCTCGACTTTATTGGCTCCAACGCCAGTTATAGAACGATATGGAGACTACGAAGCGAGTCTACTGGTGACCCTAAGCCCTGTCAAAAACAATTACATTATTTACCTTGGCAATCGGGCGAACCCCGAGACGGAAGAAGAGGAAATTAGCTCAGTGGAGGAGCAGCATTCGCGTCTCGATACCCTCGATACAAGTAGTGGAATCCTGAGGCAAGAGTAAAACCGACCAGTAGGACAACGAGCGGAGTAATTGACGAGCGATCAATACCGCGCCATGTCAGCAGAACCGTCAGAAGAACATAGCTCAGTTGAAACAGTGTGGTTCCTTTTCCAAGGAACGTCGGAGTGACATTGATCGGCGTACTGGTCACATGGGCGACCGCGGTGCCCAGTAAGAGCATCAGATCTCGGCTCACAACCAGAATGACAAGCCATGACGGCACAAGATGGAGCACCGCAAGCGAAATGAAGCTCGATGTCAACAAAAGCTTGTCTGCTAACGGATCGAGTAATGTTCCCAATCGTGTCCTCTGATTGAGCTTGCGTGCGAGGTAGCCATCAACCGCATCCGTGAGCCCGGCAAGAAGCAGGGTCAGCAGGGCAAACCCATAGGAACCATAGGTCATAAAGCCGATGAATACGGGAACCAAGAGAATGCGAAGAATGGTCAGACTATTGGGGATATTCATGGAGTGGCGTTTGGACCGGCCTCCGACTTGATGAGGCGAGGCATCATAGTAACCGACGGCGAGCTTGTCAACGAGTTGCAGGGAGGGACGAACACCTCCTATAATCAGGACGGTGTCTTCTATCTCAACTGATGGCGAAGGGATACGGAAGTATGAGCACGTTACCACTCTTGTTCAAGAAGGAAGGCTTAGTCGAAAAGCACCAAATTGAGGGAGTAGATCCAAGCGACCGCTATTTTAATCGCGCCATCCTCGTGAATAGAACCTCAGCAGGCTACTCAACGAGAGTGACGTATGAAGCGTTGGTCGTTGAGAGCCGATCGCACTCAACCATCATTGCGTCCGTAAAGGAATTGGTTGAAAAGCTCCAGGATTTTGGGTTCACACGCCTGAGAACACGACCTAATTTTAAGGGCACCCGATATCTCGCCGAGAAGGAAACCTGGATCGATTATCCTGACCGTTCTTGAGGTCAAGCAAGAAATTCTTGGCTGACGAGGTCGTGGATCACTGGACGGAATTCCCGAATGGCTTCGTTCCGACTTGTCGGATGGACACGATTGGAAAGCAACACGACTTCGAGACGCCGCACGGGATCAATCCAGACTGAAGTGCCGGTGTAACCAAGATGACCGAAGGACTGCACTGAAAAACCGGATCCAGCCGATGACGGCGTTGAGGGAGTATCCCATCCTAATGCCCAACTGGATGTCCCCTCTTTCGCCTGCCGCTTAGTAAATTCCCGGACAAGATCTCGGTTGAGCATTGTAGTCTGGCCATGGTACGCCCTCAGCCACTCACCCGTGATCGCCATGACTGCGTCAACATTTCCGAATAGTCCCGCGTGACCTGCCACACCACCCATTGCACCCGCATTCTGATCATGTACTTCGCCGCACAACACCCGTCCCCGCCACGAGTCGATCTCGGTCGGAGCGATCCCCTCATGCGTCTCACCCACTTGCCCAAGAAATGCGTGGAGCTCCTCGGGCAGAACAAATTGAATGCGTGGGCTCCCCAGCCGATGCACAATCCGATCAGAAAAAAACTCATTCAGTGATAGCCCACTGATCCGCTCAACGATCATCCCAAGCAGCATAAACCCCAGATCGCTATAAAGACTGCGAGTACCTCGCGCATAGACCAAGGCTTCCGATCGAATCATGCGCACCAGCTTTTCCTTGACCTGTAGCCGATCTTCCCTCGACGAAGGAATTGTTCCATTCGGGCTGAGCCGCTCATAATAACCTCGCCATCCAGGCAATCCAGACTGATGAGTCAATAAATCCCGAAGAGTTGCAGACCCGATCGGACTCCCCGCGCATTCCTCAAGGTACTCCTCCAACGAGGCATCGAGCCGACACCGACCATTCTGGATTAGCAGAACGAGTGACGTTACGGTTGCCAGGGGTTTTGTTAAAGAAGCCAGATCGTAGATGGTGGAGGCAAGAACAGAAGCCCCTGGTGGGTCCGTCGATAACCGTCCCGCAGAAAATCGAGCGATCGGTCGATCTCCCTGACGTACTGCCAGGACAGCTCCAGGGAAAACGCCCGTTGCAACGGCTCGATCAAGTTCGGTCTGAATCGAGGAGAAGTCAGACATGGTGAGAAGATTGACCTAACACAAGTGGAGGAGCGGTATTAGCAAACCGCAGACTCGACGGGAGAATTCAATGAGTCATCGCGCAGGGCTAGACTCTCCCTCCATTTTTTCCTCCTGCACAATGCCATGGTCTTGATAGACCTCACTCGCCTCAACATCCAGCATTCGCTCGAACGTGTTGAGCGTGGCGCGCATACGCTCCACCATCAGCAGACGCTGTTTCTTGAGAACGGATAGATCTCGCTGCGTATTCCCCAACTCAACGCGTGCTTGCCGAAACAGTTCGCTCGCCTTCAATTCCGCTTCTTTCACGATCAGATCAGCATCTCGTTGGGCGCTGCGCTTGACGTCCTCGGCCAAGGATTGTGCCGACACAAGAGTATTGGACAAGGTTGTCTCGGTCCGTTTTAAGTCTGTCACCTGTTGCTCAAGCGAGTAGATTCGTTCACGCAATGTCGCATTGTCTCGATTCAGGTATTCGACCGTCTGTGCAATCTCCTCCAGAAAACGGTTGACCTCCTCGCGATCATAGCCACGAAGCTTGACCTGAAACACCATCTGTTGAATGTCGATCGGCGTGATCTTCATGGCATCCCCCATTGGTTGAGTCAATTCATCCGTACCGCTATGTCCTTTATTGACTGGACAACCGCAATTTGCATAAACCAAATCCCTGCAATAACGATCAACGGGGAAAGGTCTACCCCCATCCCCAAACCAAGCCGACGCCGAACAGGAGCCAATACCGGCTCTGTTGCCCGAGTCAGAAATTGGACGATCGGATTCCACGGGTCAGGATTGACCCAGGAAATGAGCGCCCGTGCAATAATGATCCAGCTATAGAATGACAACGCATAGTCTAGCACCGTTGCCAGCCCTAACAAGGTATTTCCAACCACAAACATTAGTTTCCAAGCTCCTGAGATCGTTTTGCCGCAGCCTCAACTGCGTCCATCAATACAGCCCGCAAGCCTCCTCGCTCTAATTGGTGAAGGCCCGCAATCGTCGTCCCTCCAGGAGAAGCGACTTGGTCCTTGAGGCGCGCAGGATGCTGACCTGACTCTAGCACCATCTTGGCCGCACCCAACACCGTCTGCGCAGCCAATATACTCGCCGTTTCTCGTGGTAAACCCATTTTTACTCCACCGTCCGCCAGCGCCTCAATAGCAAGAAAGATAAACGCGGGGCCGCTTCCGCTCAAGCCGGTCACGGCATCCATGAGATGCTCGTCGACCTGGGCCACCTTGCCGACCGACTCAAACATCCGCCTTGCAGAGGCGACCGCCTCCGGCCCAACCCCTGGACCAACCGCCATTGCGGTCATCCCCGCACCGACCATTGCCGGCGTGTTCGGCATCGCACGAATAATGGCAGTTTGAGGGACGAGAAATTCCAGCATCCGACGGATTGGAATTCCAGCCGCCACCGAAATGACAAGCTGACGAGCAACGCTCTGCCGCACCTCCTTGAGAACTTCGGCAATCATTTGCGGCTTCACGGCTAACACGACGACATCGCTTGCGCCTACCACATCACCATTGGTCAGGCCAACCTGAATGCTGTAGTGCTGTTTCAGGTGATCTCGCCTCCTCCCATCTGGATCAGCGACGCGAATCTTGTCCGGTTCATACAGCTTGGCAGCAAGCACGCCGCTGATCAAGGCTTCTGCCATGCGCCCACCACCGATAAATCCAATGCGATTCATCGCAGAAGAATTAGACATGCCGCGCTCCAAAAATGGCGCTCCCGACACGAACAAGCGTCGCCCCTTCCTCGATGGCAACTTCATAGTCGTTTGACATTCCCATGGAAAGCTCCTCCATCTTCACCGATGGAAGATGTTGGGCATCAATCAGCTTTGCTAGCCCCTTGAGCTTTCTAAAATAGGGCCGAGCCGATTCGGGATCACCAGTTGGTGGCGGAATAGCCATCAACCCCTTGATACTGACATGAGGGAGACGCGCCATTACTGACACGATGTCCGGCACGTCGTCCGGACGAAGCCCGGCTTTTGTGGGCTCGTTCCCGATGTTGACCTCCAGTAATACATCTTGCTTATGACCGGCATCTCCCGCACGACGGTCGATTTCTTGTGCTAGTTCCAGACTGTCGACCGAATGAATTAGATTGAACACACCGACCACGGATCGAACCTTCCGCCGCTGCAATTGCCCGATAAAATGCCACTGGACTTGACTATGGTTGAATGCAGGAATCTTGGTGAGTGCCTCTTGAACTCGATTCTCGCCCAGGATCGACAAGCCCGCTCGCACCCCTTCTGCAATCTGTGGAATGGCAACAGTCTTGGTCGCAGCCACAAGACGCACGCTTCCCGCTGGACGACCCGCCTTTTCGGTCGCCGCTCGAATTTTGGCAAGCACCGACTGCACTCTAGTTTCGACTGTATCTTGGATGGGAGATTCCATATATATGCCCACGAATTAGGACACAGCCCTTCACCGCGCCGCCCACATTCTATCGGATTGGACTGATAATTGGCAGGGACCGGTTTATCGTCGTTTTGGGGGTAAGCCAATGGCACTGATCATGGTCCCATTGACTTTTCCTTCTCGCCGATAAGAGAAAAATAGATCCTCATGGCAAATCGTACACAGGTTGACGGTCGAGATTGCCTGTGCAACGGCACCATAGGCTAAGGCCTGTTCTTTAATAAGCCCCTTCAAGTTCAGCTTGGCTTTTCCTCCATTCCCTATTCGAACGACTTTCTTCCAACTTGGCACCTCCAGACGAACACGTTCAAGGACTGGCTCATCCACTTCATAACAGCACACACCGGCTGACGGACCAATACTGAGCCGTACCTGCTTTGGGTGAGAGCCAAAACGCTCTTCCAACAGTGCGAGGGTCTTTGGCACGATCGCCCCGACAGCTCCTCGCCATCCTGCATGGATCGCTGCCACCACTCCCTGGACAGGGTCATGCATGAGAATCGGAACACAATCGGCGGTCCTTACGGCCACCATGACCCCTGGCTGATTGGTAACCAAGGCATCCCAGCCCCCCACAAAGCGGTCCGTTGCCGACAGCGCTCGATCAACCACAAGAGCCTCGGTCCCATGAACCTGCTTAACTGACAGCGTCCACGCCGAAGGTGCAGCCCCGTGGACGCCCCGCATGGGTGTCCCGATTCCCAGATCGTGCGCCAGGGTATGTTGCTTGGTTCCAAAAAAGTGATGAACCTGGCTCCTCGAATCTGTAAAGGCTGGGACCGTTATTACGGATACGCTTGCCATCTCAATGCTTACCAGAGCTCATACACTGACCGATCTGAGAGACTAATCGGCCTGCTTACGAAGGAAGGTTGGGACATCCCATTCGTCCTCAGCCGTCATCGCCGCGCGATCCGCTGGGTCCCGCATATCCGACATGCGCCGTAAAAACGTCGGTCGGTCGAGATCTTTCATAGGACGATCCGCCGCAAGGGATGCGACCATCCCTGCCAGAAGCGGCTGAATCGGCTTCGCAGGCCTATTCATCCCTCGATCACCTGTCATGGGAGCCGCAGGTTGATCTTCTTCTCGTTCAAACCCTGTTGCAATTACTGTAATAATGAGATCCTCACCCATATCAGGATTAATAACCTGGCCGACGATGATATTGGCCTCTGAGTCCGCCGTCTGTTGAATAATACTGGCCGCCTCTTCAACTTCATGCAGAGATAAGCTGGGGCCTCCGGTTATATTAAGGAGAACGCCTCGAGCTCCCTCCACACTTCCCTCTTCAAGAAGTGGACTACACATTGCCTTCTGGGCGGCTTCAATTGCTCGGTTCGGACCACGCGATACGCCCATTCCCATAACCGCACGACCGGTGTGGGACATCACTGTGCGGACATCTGCAAAATCGACGTTCACATGTCCTGTTGTCGTAATCACATCGGCAATGCCTTGAATGGCTTGCCGCAAGACATCATCGGCCACCTTGAAAGCCTCTAGCAGCGGGGTTGATTTATCGACGATTCCCAAGAGCCGTTGATTGGGGATAACCAACAGCGTATCGACATGACGACGCATGTCACGGATCCCCTCCTCAGCGTGTTTGTTTCTCCGTTGGCCTTCATATTGAAACGGCTTCGTCACCACACCCACCGTCAAAATCCCCATTTCTCTGGCGATGCTGGCGACAATGGGGGCCGCTCCGGTCCCTGTCCCTCCCCCCATACCGGCCGTAACGAACACCATATCCGCTCCCTCAAGGCATTCACGGATATGCTCCTTACTTTCCAGTGCGGCATCCCGTCCGATTTCCGGTTTTGCCCCCGCACCTAACCCACGGGTCCGATCCGGCCCAAGCTGTATTTTGTAGGGAGCCAGCGAGCGATCCAGTGCTTGAAGATCCGTGTTGCTGGCGATAAAATCGACGCGAGCGAGTCCAGAGGTGATCATCGTGTTGATCGCATTGCATCCGGCTCCGCCGATTCCGATCACCTTAATCCGGACAGGTGACAACATATCTTCCTGAAATGAAAACATTGGAGCACCTCCTCGCATCACCCGCACACCGAGCGCCTATCGCTCGCAAGGGTTTTATAAAGGTTAAAAGACCTCCAACACCCGTTTCGTCCAGCTGAACATTTTTTTCGCCCAGGTTCCACCGTTTCGAAGTCCGGCCGTCTCCAATTCATCGACATGTCGTCGGGCATGCAGCAAGAGACCGACCCCTGTCGAATGACTAGGGTGGCCGACGATATCTCGAAGTCCGCCAACCCCTGAAGGGACTCCCCGACGTGCCGGCAGGTTCAAGACTCTCTCGGCAGCATCCGGCATCCCTTCCAACAATGAGGTACCTCCGGTGATCACCACACCGGCTCCCAACATACCTTCATATCCGGCACGCGTAATTTCTCTCCGGACCAGCTCGAACATCTCATCGACACGAGGCTCTAAGATCTCCGCAATATCCCGCCTGGAGAACGTTCGGGGTGGACGGTCTCCGACCGAAGGTACTTGGACGACTTGATGACCAATTACAAACTCGGTCCTTGCGATGCCATGTTGGGTTTTGATCCTCTCAGCCTCGGTCTGCGACGTCAAGAGACCAATGGCCAGATCCTTGGTTAAATTCTGTCCACCGATCGGGAGAACCGCCGAGTGACGGATACTCCCGTCTAAAAAGATGGCGAGATCCGTGGTCCCCCCGCCCAAATCTACCATCACCACACCGAGTTCACGTTCTTCTTGGCTTAGTACCGCTTCGCTGGATGCCAATGGCTGAAGAATGATGTCGACCACGTCAAGTCCGGCGCGATTCACACTCTTCACGATATTCTGCGCGGACGTCACTGCTCCGGTGATGACGTGCACGTTGACTTCCAATCGATTCCCGGACAGGCCTAGAGGCTCCCTCACCCCTTCCTGACCATCCACCATGAATTCTCGAGGTAACACGTGGAGGATCCTTCGCTCTTGAGGGATCACCGCGAGCGTTCGGGCGCTTTCAATAGCTCGATGGATATCTTCTCGAGTCACCTCCGCACGTTTCAGAGCCACGACACCTTTGCAGTTTTCGGCCGCGATATGGCTCCCGGCAATGCCGGTGTACACAGAATTGATCTGGACCGCCGCCATCAACTCTGCTTCTTCAACCGCCTTTTTGATAGATTCAACGGTGCTTTCAATATCAACCACAACGCCCTTGCGTAGACCTCGTGAAGGGCTCATGCCGACGCCAATAATGTTGAGACCTCCCGCATCGGTCATCTCCGCGACGATCGCGCAGATCTTTGTCGTCCCAATGTCGAGTCCGACTAAGATTTGATCTCGCTTCGGCACCGCAATCACCCCCCCCCATCCCGTACGATGATTCGATTATCGTACCGGAGATCTACCTCGCTGACCCCACGCCCTGCCCCGTCAAAATTTAGTGATTTCAACGTTGGTTTGACGCGTTGGAACCGCTCCCATTGTTCCTCAACCGATTCCTCTCCAAAGCGAAATCGAACGCCCTGAATGAACGCCACAAGATTTGTCTGGTTTTCGGCCTGCACCTGCAAGCGCCCATCAGACGTGCGTCCAATGACTCTTGCGAGTTCGATGCCAGACATGATTGCCCGTCGCACCACGTCGGTCCCCTTCAGCAGGCCATCGAGGTCAACCCCCGTCACCAGTGGAAACGCGTCATCATCGACCTGCCCCAGCTTGGTCAGCACATACCCTTCTTCATCACTCAGGAAGTTCTGAGATGCCGCACGGACGACGGCAGCAGGCTTTCGTTCGATCACCGCGATCCTCAACTCATGGAACGGAACTCGCGAGACTTCAGCCTCTTTAATCCAAGGGTGGGATTCAATCTTACCCTCTATGCTGGCGGTAACGATCTGATAGAGCGGCACGCCCTGCTTGACCTGAGCCAGCTCGATCACTTTTTCCTTATCGAGATGATGCAGACCTTCAACCGTGATCGTATGGATTTCGAGCAACTCACGGACCATACGACTGGAGTAGGTCACCCCCATCGTGAGCAGCCATCCAAAAATCGCCACACCCGCCAACACCACACCGACACGAACCACAACATTTTGCCTGACACGCCGCGTCCGCCCGGTTTGCTTCACCGCCCGTTCCCCAGTTGAATCCTTCCATCGATTCATGCGTGGGATTGCAGGCTTAACTCGTCGTGGCTTGAACGAGAATCGCATTACTCAGACTCCGGTTTGGTACGCGACGCATAACGACCCGCACGAACCAAAGCCGACTGCAAGATCCGCTCGACCAAGTCGTCGTAACCGATGCCAACCTGTGCGGCAGCCATTGGCAGCAGACTCGTCGCTGTCATGCCGGGAACCGTATTGATTTCCAATACATAGGGTTGGCCACGTGGTGTGATGCGAAAGTCAACGCGTGCAGCTCCCTCGCAACCAAGCACCTTGTAGCTGCGGGAGGCCAAGTCTCCTATTTTCTGCATCACCTTAGTCGGAAAAGGAGCCGGGCAGAGATATTGCGTCTTGCCCTTCTGGTATTTAGCCGCGAAATCATAGAACCCTTCCGGGGCCACAATTTCTATTGCCGGAAGGACCTTCGTCTCATCCTCCTTGGCCGTCCCGAGAATCGACACGGTCGCTTCATGCCCGGGAATATACTTCTCCACCATTGCTTCAAGATCGTAGCGATGAGCCAACGCAAGCGCTTCCTTCCACTGAGCCATACGCTGCACAACCGTTACCCCGATCGTAGAGCCCTGCGAGACCGGCTTGACGACTACCGGCAACTGGAGTTTGGCCTCTCTCAGGACCTTCGTCAGCGATGGACGGTCCCCTTGCCGAATAACCGTTCCTGGAGGTACCGGAACACCATGCTCAGCCAGTAGGGTCTTCGTCATGACCTTATGCATTCCCACAGCACTCGCCCGCACACCTGAGCCTGTGTACGGAATCCCAATAGTCTCAAGGAACCCCTGAACCAAGCCGTCCTCGCCCCCTGCCCCATGAAGCGAGAGAAAGGCGATGGCAACGTCCTGTTCCTTCAGGTCTTGATACAGCCGGTCGCCGACATCGATGGCCACCGCTTCATACCCACGACGAAGCAATGCCTGATGGACCGCTTGGCCCGTCTTTAGAGAAATTTCACGCTCTGAAGATCGGCCTCCCATCAGCACCGCGATACGCTTATCCGTTAGTTTCCCCATTGGATATCAGGATGTCCTTAACTCACGCTTGACCCACTAATTTCAACTCCAGCGCCAACTTCACTCCCGTCTTTCGAGCAACCTGGGCGCGAACTTTTCTGATAAGGGCAAGTACATCGGTGGCCCTCGCCTTCCCCTGATTCACGATAAAGTTGGCATGTTTGGTCGAGACACAAGCATCGCCGACCGATACACCCTTGAGTCCTGCGGCCTCAACGACCCGCCCTGCTGAATCATTGGCAGGGTTCTTGAAAACACACCCGGCGCTGGGAAGGGTCAGTGGCTGTGTCTCCCGTCGATAGCGCAAATACTCCTTCACCACCTTCTCAATATCAGTGCGCACTCCCGGTCTCAGTTGGAGCCATACTCCGACCACAATTCCTGACGGCAGGAACGCCCGCCGATACTCGAATGTGATGGATTCCGCAGGACAGTCCAGAACCTCGCCGTTTTTCCCCACAACTCGAACAGCTTTAACAGAATCCTTCATCTCGCCGAGTCTCGTCCCAGCATTCATCACGACGCACCCCGCCACCGTCCCAGGAATCCCGGCAGCCCATTCCAATCCCGCCAGCGAACGACGGATGGCATGGCCAATCAATGTCGGCATCCCGACACCACCCTCGGCATAGAGCACCGATCCGGATTCCTCCTTGATCGTACGCAGCTTCGCCAGGCTGACCACGACACCTCGAATACCCTTGTCCCGAACCAGGAGATTCGTCCCTCCCAACACGAAGATTGGAAGTTTCTGTTCATGCGTTTGTTTGACCAAACGAATAACATCCTCCACATCAGCCGGTTCCACCAATACATCGGCTGGACCGCCGATCCGAAAGGAAGTGTACTCGCTCAACGGTGCGTTGAAGCGAACCTGCCCCCGAATACCAGCTACCGCTGACCGAAGTTTTCGCTGCATCCTCGTGTGTGACGCGGCCCTTCCGCGCCTGATAGATATACGTTTCATGAGTCATTACGCGGACTCAAGTCGTGCAAGAATTCCGGTCCCTGCCTTCCAAATGTCACCCGCCCCCAAAGTCAAGACGAGATCCCCTGCCTGAAGCTGAGATAAGACCTGATCTGGAAGGGTCTCCTTGCGTTCGATGAACGTCACGGCAGGATGACCGGCCGCCTTCACCCTTTCAGCCAAGGCAGCCCCGGTCACTCCCGGTAGAGGTTGTTCTCCGGCTGGATAAATATCGGTCATAAACAGGACATCGGCATGATCAAACGCGTGGGCAAACTCTCCAAGACAATCACGCGTTCGGCTATAGCGATGAGGCTGAAAAAGGACGACCAGGCGACGATCCCAACCCTGTTTTGCCGCAGCCAGCGTGGCTTTGACCTCCGTAGGATGATGCCCATAGTCATCGACCACCATGATCCCACCGGCCTCGCCTCGCAAATGAAATCTCCGTTCAACACCTGTAAACGCAGCTAACCCTTTACGAATCAAATCGACCGGAACATCCAGTTCCATCCCGATCGCAATGGCAACGAGCGCGTTCGAAACATTGTGGATCCCCGGCACTGTCAACCGGAACGGACCAAGGTTCTTCCCACGAAAATGTACGCGGAAGTCCGCGCCCCATTGTTTAAGACTGACATCCGTCGCGAGAAAGTCCGGCGCCACTCCATCACGTTCGCGCAGCCCGTACGTCTGGTAGCGCTTGACGAGGTGAGGAAAGAGCGCGACGAGGCGATCGTCGTCTGCACACAACACTGCTACCCCATAGAAGGGAATCTTATTGATGAACTCGAGAAAGCTCTCGTTGATTCGCTCCATCGACCCATAATGATCCAGATGCTCACGGTCCAAATTCGTTACAGCAACAATGGTGGGAGAAAGGCGCAGAAAAGACCCGTCACTTTCATCCGCCTCGGCCACCAGAAGGTCCCCACGACCAAGCCGTGCGTGGCTACCTAACGCGTTCACCTTGCCGCCGATTACCATCGTTGGATCAAGTCCACCCTGCGCGAGTACAGTGGCGACCATCGATGTCGTGGTCGTCTTTCCGTGGGCGCCGGCAATAGCGACTCCGAATTTTAATCGCATAAGCTCTGCCAACATCTCTGCCCGCGGAATCACGGGGATCTGCATCGCTTTTGCTTTCACTACCTCAGGATTACTTCCTGCCACAGCAGATGAAATGACTACGACCTGCGCCGCGCCCACATTTGACTCCTGATGGCCGATGAAAATCCTCCCGCCGAGCTCCTCCAGACGCTTTGTTGTCTCCGACCCCTGCAGATCAGATCCCGTCACCGTGTAGCCCATGGTGAGCAACACTTCTGCAATACCGCTCATACCGGCCCCACCGATGCCAACAAGATGAATTTGTTGGATTTTGCGAAACATTCCCATACGACTCACCCGTTGCCGTCCAAGAGAAGAGCCTGTCCCAAGTGTTGATTCTCCAAGCGTCTTACCCTCCGGCCTTTCTAAAAGAAGATTGGTTGTTGTCATGCGTCACTCCCATCATCGCGTAACATTCTCCGACGATCCGTTCGCCGGCATCAATTCGTCGCATCGCCAAACTCCCTCGGCGCATGCTGTTCCACCGCTGCGAGTCCGATAGGATCGCGTCCACCATCGTGCTCAATGTCGCTCCAGTCAGGTCTGTCTGCGGTAGCACCACGGCCCCACCTGCAGCTTCCATGGCTCGAGCATTCTTCATCTGATGATCATAAATGGCCGTGGGTAGCGGAATCAGGATGGCGGGCTTTCCACAAGCCGCCAGCTCAGCGATCGTCATAGCCCCAGCACGAGCTACCACCACATCCGCAGCCCGTAACGCTGTTGGCATGTCATACAGAAACGGAACTACGGTGGCAGAGACCCCCAGAGCCTTATAGCCCTCCCTGACCCGCTCATAGTCTTTCTCACCTGTTTGGTGTGTGATCGTCAGTGCAGGCAAGCGCGCTCTGAGTAAAGGCAGTCCTTCCAGCACCGCACTATTGATCGCCTTGGCCCCCTGACTTCCACCAAAGATCAGCAGATGTTGTCTATTCAGATTGATGATCTCCCGGCTCTCAGGTTGATGATTGAGAAACTCCTGCCTGATCGGTGTTCCTACAACGTGCACCTTGTGTCGATCAAAGTGTGTTGCCGCCGACTCAAACGCCAGGAAAATCCGTTGTGCAAGTGGACCGACCACTTTGTTGGCCAAGCCAGGATATGCATTCGGTTCCAAAATCACGCGTGGAATCCCCCTCAGTGCGGCCGCTACCAGCACCGTTGGACTCGTATAACCACCAACCCCAATCACGAGATCAGCCTGTCGTTGTCCCAAGAGATGCCATGACTGCCAGATTCCCGCTGGAACAGACAGCACAGCCTGAAGAACCTCCAGTAATCCCTTCCCCATCACCGGCTTGGCGGTAATCATCGCCAGCTCAAATGCCTCATGCAGGAGAACGCGAGACTCAATCCCTCGCTTCGTGCCAATAAAGAGTATCTTCGTGGAAGAGTCTCGCCTTAAGAATTCTCGTGCCAGGGCGATGGCCGGGTAGAGATGACCTCCGGTGCCGCCTGCGGCAATAACAATCGTCATCCTTGTTTTGCCCGCCTCTGCCCACTCTGATGTTCTATCTCCTCTCGTCCGGCATGGCGATCCCGGGAAATGCTCAACAACATTCCCACTCCTGCCAAGCTCACGACAAGAGAGGATCCTCCATAACTGACGAATGGTAGAGTGAGCCCTTTTGTCGGCACGAGTCCCGTCACCACGCAAGCGTTGACTAATACCTGAACCCCGATCAGGGTGGTGATGCCGATCCCCAGATACCGCCCAAATGGAACCCGTGCACGGGTCGAAATCTGAAATCCTCTGATCATGAACAATACAAATAACAGGATAATGACGCCGGCACCGACAAAACCCAACTCTTCGCCAATCAGCGCCAAGACGAAGTCGGTGTGTGCTTCGGGCAGAAAAAACAGTTTCTGTTTCCCCTCTCCCAACCCTACCCCGAAAAGGCCGCCGCTGCCGAACGCCAGAAACGATTGGGTAATCTGAAACCCGGTATCGGATGCATCGCGCCATGGCTCCAAGAACGCCATAAGCCGTTGACGTCGATATTCGGTGGATAAAACAAGTGCCAGTCCGATCGGCACCGCACAGAGCACCAATATCGACAGATGAGATAAGCGTGCGCCCCCTACGAATAAAAGGCTGCCTGTGACCATCCCCAACACCACGACCGTCCCTAAGTCCGGCTCCATCAGAACCAATCCGCTGAGGAGACCGACCACGAGCAGCACAGGAAGAAGCCCTGCTTGAAATTCTTGGAGTCGGTCCTCCTTCCTTGCTAAGTACGCAGCGAGATAAATGACCACCGCCAACTTCAACATTTCGGCTGGTTGAATTGACACTGGCCCAACTCCCAGCCACCGTCGAGCCCCATTGACCGCTGTACCCAAGGAAGGAATCAGGACTATCACCAAGAGCGCCGTTATGCCTCCGAGTAAGGGACGGGATAGCCGTTTCCACCAGACATAGTCCATGCGAGACAACGCATGCAGAAGGCTCAATCCCACCACCAACCAAACACATTGTCGCTTGAGGTAGTACCAGGAATCGTGATGCCGATTTACGGCCAGGACCGCGCTGGCGCTGAACACCATGACCAAGCCGACGATAGTCAGCATCACCGTCACGCACAACAAGACCTGATCCATTCCGACCCGCTGCGGAACCCGCGAGCCTTTCGTATCCCATGGTAGTGTCAAAGTCCCATCCGCCTTCTGTGGCATTGCTCAGCGTCAATGTCCTCTGCGGTGCCGCCTCTTAAGCCGGCAAAGATTTCACCGCATCCTTAAATTGCCTCCCTCGGTCTTGGTAGTCGGCAAACATATCGAAACTCGCACAGGCCGGGGACATCAGCACGACATCACCTGCACGTGCTCCTGAAGCCGCCAACCCGACGGCTTCTTGCAGACTCGCAGCCCGCTCGATGGCTCGATAACCCTGCACAGCATCAGCGATGAGCGGCGCCGCTTCTCCGATTAAAATGAGCCCTTTTACTCGCTGATGGATGGCAGGAGCCAACCGCGAGAAATCTCCACCCTTATCGCGTCCGCCGGCAATCAGCCAAATTGGCTGCTCAATACTATGTAATGCCTTCAAGGTCGCATCGACATTGGTTCCTTTCGAGTCGTTGATAAAGCGTACGCCTCGACGATCACGGACCACCTCCAATGCATGCTCCAGACCTGGAAACTCTCTGAGGACTCGACGCACAGCGTCCAGTGGACACCCACTCAAGAGCGCATACATCACCGCCACCATGGCGTTCTCAATATTGTGAGCACCAATGATCTTGAGTTCACTCCTGGTACAAATCTCCTGCGTCCGGCCATCAATGGTGGTCATAATGCGATCATGTTCAAGATAGGCTCCTCCCGTCAGGTCTGATGGTAATGATGCACCCCTCGTGAAGCCGTAGGGTTTTGCCTTTACCCCATGTCGTAGCGCACCAACCCGTGGATCATCGATATTAAAGAGGGCAATATCCAATCCCGTCTGATTCTCAAAAATCCTGTTTTTTGCAGCAAGATATTCTGCAATAGACTCATACCGATCCTGATGATCGACGGTCACATTGAGGATTGCTGCAATCCAGGGATGAAACTGCTCGACCGTCTCGAGTTGAAAGCTGGAAACTTCAACCACGGCGGCATCATACGGACAGGACCGTCCCTCCGACACGGCACGTAACGACAAAAGAGCCGCTTCGCTAAAGGCAGTCCCAAGATTTCCACCGACAAATACCTGTTTCCCGCTCGCCTGCAACATTTTCCCTATCATCGTGACCGTCGTACTTTTCCCATTTGTGCCAGTCACCGCCAGGATGGGAACGGGTATGAACCTCGATGCAAGCTCAAGCTCGCTGATGACCTTCACGCCTCGACGACGGACGCGCTCCAACGCCTCCATCCGATAGGGCACACCGGGACTAATGACGACTAGCTCAGCCGTTGTCAGAGCCGTTTCATAGTTACTTCCCAACACGACGTTGATTACCGATTCATCAAGGGTATTCAGTACCCCAAGTAGCTCTCCCCGATCTTTCCGATCCGCAACAGTCACGACTGCGCCAGCCGCCTGCAGAAGGTGGGCAGCAGCGCCCCCGCTCCGTGCCATTCCGACGATGGTCACCCGTCTGCCTTGCAATTGCTTCGTGTCCACTTCCACCATCTCACGCTACCTTAATTTGAGGGTACTCAGGCTCAGCAGTGCGAGCAAAATCGCGACGATCCAGAGACGAACCACCACTTTGGGTTCTTCCCAACCCTTCATCTCAAAGTGATGGTGAATCGGGGCCATGAGAAAGATACGCTTGCCGCGAGATTTGAACGAGACAACTTGAAAAATAACCGACACAGCCTCAATGACAAAGACCCCACCGACCATCAGCAGGAGCAGCTCATGCTTACTGATCACCGCCACCGTTCCAAGCGCCGCACCAAGCGGGAGAGACCCAACATCCCCCATGAATACTGAAGCGGGATAGGTATTGAACCAGAGAAAACCGAGGCTCGATCCCAAGATCGCAGCAGTAAAGACGGCCAACTCTCCTGCTCCTTCGATGTGGGGAATCAGAAGATATTCGGACATCAATCTGTGACCAGTCACATAGGCGACGACGGTGTACGCCAAAGCCGTGATCATGATCGGCCCAATAGCCAACCCGTCAAGACCGTCCGTAAGATTTACAGCGTTGGAACTACCAACAATGACGATGATGGCAAACACGATGTAAAACCACCCTAAGTCCGGCGTGAAGCTTTTAAAGAACGGCACACTCAACTTCGTGTTGTACTCCGGCAGACAATAAAGAACCACTGCGACGATGAGCGCCACTGCGATTTGTGCGGTAAACTTTTGCGCCGCGGAGAGCCCCTTCGATCGAGATTTGATGAACTTGAGATAATCATCAACAAACCCAATGGCACAGAAACCCAGCGTTGCTCCCAACACCAACCAGATATGCGGTCGTGAGATGTCCGCCCACAACAACGTTGACAGTGTCACTGCAAAGATAATCAGGATCCCGCCCATCGTCGGAGTCCCACTCTTGGCAAGATGACGTTTCGGTCCGTCGTCGCGCACCTGCTGACCCAACTTGATTTCTTGGAGCTTTCTGATCACCCACGGGGCCAGCACAAATGCGATCAGAAAGGCAGTGACCGCCGCATAAATGATGCGAAAACTCTGATAGCGAAACACATTTAGAAATGAAAATTGCGTATGAAATGGGTAGAGCCAGATATACAGCATGGTGTAGACGAGACCTACGAAGCTTTCTTTGTCACACCTGGGAGTCCCCGGAGTGCATCGGCAACAAGTTCTAACTTCATACCACGTGACGCTTTGATCAACACTACATCGCCAGGTTTGGCAATGGCTTTCACTGCGGTGGCTGCACCGGAAGCATCTGAGACTTCCACAATGTGGGAGGGATCTTGCCCAGCATTTCTTGCCCCCTCGACAAAACCACGCCCCAACGGTCCACAGGCGATAAGTTGATCGATTCTGTGCCGTGCGACGAACCCACCAACCTCTTCGTGCATCCGGGCAGCATTCTCGCCGAGCTCTAGCATGTCCCCTATTACGGCGATCTTTTTCCCCTTAGCTCTGATCTGAGCTAAAAGCTGAACAGCCGCTTTCATTGATGCCGGGTTGGCATTGTAGCAATCAATGATCAGCTTGATACCACGACACACACAGACCTGAGACCTCATGTCAGCTGGTCGAAACCTCGAGAGCCCTTGAGCAATCGCCGATCCAGAGAGCCCCAGGACTGTACCCACCGCTGCTGCTGCCAGTGCATTCGAAATGTTGTGCTCTCCTTGAACTCGAATACGGACAGAAGTACGGCGTACCTTTCCTGGGAGCATCAGCTGAAAGATCGTCCCAGTGCGCTTATCCGACGCCAGATTCATTGCACGGACATCGGCTTTGGCTGACAGGCCAAAAGACACCACACGGCATCGGGCTCGCGCTGCCAGATAGTCATAGTAGGAATCATCAGCATTCAGAATCGCCGTCCCATTCGCCGGGAGGAAATCGAGCAATTCTGCTTTCGCTTGAGCAGACACATCCATGGATCCAAAAAACTCAAGATGATCCGGTCCGATGTTGGTAATAATTCCAATCGTCGGGTTGGCGACCTCGCACAATCTACTCGTCTGTCCAATGTTGTCGACCCCCATCTCGATGACCGCTCCTTGATGCCGTGCATGGAGGCGGAACAGGGTTTGGGGAACCCCCAATCGGTTGTTCAGATTACCTTCCGTCTTGAGGATCTTCCAGCGATGCGCCATGACACTCGCCACCATTTCTTTGGTCGTCGTTTTCCCGTTACTGCCCGTAACTGCAACGACCGGAATGCTGAAGCGACGTCGAAAGTTTGCGGCCAGCTGCTGGTAGGCATACACCGGATCAGGAACACCAAGAATCACCGGCCTCATCCGTTTTGACAGCGACCTCTCAATACATAGAGCGGCGTCGTAGGACTCACGCACGATCGCACCAACTGCGCCCTGCAGGAGTGCCGTTTTGACAAAATCATGTCCATCGAATCGTTCGCCTCGGATTGCGACAAAGAGATCCCCACGTCGAAGAGACCGAGTATCGAGACAGATTCGCCGGACACGTTGCTTTATTCCGTCGGGCCTGTCTCCGCTTAAGATTCGACCGTCGATCGCCCTCTGCACCTCTTCGACGGAAAAGAGTGTCATGGCTGTCCTTCTCCACACCAACCCATTTCTATCGCCCTGGGCTAAGCGTGAAATCTGAGTCTTTGAATTGCATGACGCGCCACCTCACGATCGTCGAAGTGATGCTTCGTGGTCCCGATAATCTGGTAGTCCTCATGCCCCTTCCCTGCGATCAACACAGTATCCGCTGCGCGTGCTTCTCGTACGGCCATTTCGATCGCCTCCCTCCGATCAGGAATCTTGTGATATTCCACGTGAGGCCGGTGCTGCAAAGCCCTTATTACACCCTGCTCTACTTCCTCCAGAATCGCATGCGGATCTTCCGTTCTTGGATTGTCCGAGGTGAGTATCACGACATCACTGGAACGCACAGCAGCTTCTCCCATTTTTGGACGCTTGCCTCGATCACGATCCCCACCGCAGCCAAACACCGTGATAATCCGTCCTGTCTTCACTGCCTCAGCCGCCATCAGCAGTCGAATCAACGCATCCTCGGTATGGGCATAGTCGACCACGACGGTGAATGGCTGGCCAGCCATCACTCGCTCGAACCGTCCGGGAACATTCGTAATCCGCGTGACGGCATAATGAATCTGATCGGGCGTTGCTCCTTCATGAAGGGCCACCCCAATAGCCGCTAATAGATTGTAGACGTTGTGTTCCCCAACGAGCTGACTCTCGATCCTAAAATTCCCCTTCGGAGTTACAGCGTTAAAGGCCGTTCCCTGGAGAGACAGCCGCACATCTTCGGCACGGAGGTCTGCTTTGGCCTTGAGCCCATAGGTCCACACTGGCACAGGACATCGCTCAATGATACGACCGCCATAGGGATCATCGACGTTAACGATTGCCCGCTTATTGTTTTTATGACCAATGGCCATTTCGGTAAAGAGTCGCAACTTTGCCTGAAAGTAGGCTTCCATCGTTCCATGAAAATCGAGATGGTCCTGTGTCAAATTTGAAAAAACAGCTACATCATACTCACACCCGGTCGTACGATCCTGGGCCAAGGCATGTGAGGAAACTTCCATGACAGCCGCCCTGCATCCATCAGTCACCATCTTCGCGAGCAACTCCTGGAGTTCAAGCGCTCCAGGAGTCGTATGGGAGGCGGGAAGTATGATATCTCCAATTTGATAAGCAACTGTGCCGATCATCCCGACTTGGGCACCGACAGCTTCTAAGAACGCTTTACACACGTAAGTGGTTGTAGTCTTCCCGTTCGTTCCTGTCACGCCGACTATCCTCAGTCGTGACGAGGGATCTCCATAGAAATGACTCCCCAGAAAACCGAGCGCTTTTCGGGAGTCCTCGACCCGAACAAAGGGAACCGTCCCTGTCTTCATGGGTTGCTGTGCAAGCACGCCCACGGCACCCCCGTTCACCGCCTTCTGAATAAATTGATGCCCATCCACTCGTTCACCTTTCACCGCCACGAAGAGGCTTCCTATTGACACCGCGCGAGAGTCATCAGTGATTCCCTTCACCGCTATCGTGAGGTCACCACGACGCTCAAGAATCGGCACGCGCCCCTCAAGGGCTTGAAGCATGGCGGCAAAAGTCATCGCCGTTTCCTAATACCGTCAGGATTACTACAGTGCCATTGCCAGAGTAACGGGTTCGTCCGACCCCACACCTAAGTAGCTCAGCACCTGTTCTCCGACGCGACTAAACACGGGAGCCGCCACCGTCCCACCCCACGCGTCACCCTGAGGTTCATCGATCACCACAATCATGGCCAGCCGCGGGCTGTCCGCAGGGACATACCCCGCAAATGATGTCACATATCGGGAAGCAGCGTAGCTACCCGTTCGAGGATCAATCTTTTGAGCCGTGCCCGTCTTCCCAGCAACCCGGAATCCCGGAATGGCGGCCTTTGCCCCGGTCCCATCGGTGACGACACCTTCTAACACTTTTGTCATTGTACTGGCGGTTTCTGGAGAAACAACCCGTCGCCTCACCTGGGGAGACATTCGCTTCAGAAGATGCCCCTCGGGACTGCGAATCTCTGAAACCACGTGCGGTCTCATTAATACCCCTTCGTTTGCCAGAGCAGCGATCGCAGAGACCATCTGAATCGGGGTGACCCCTATTTCCTGTCCTATCGAAATAGAAGCAACCGAACGCCGCCCCCAGTCCTTCACACTTCTGAGCAACCCGGCCCCTTCCCCGGGAAGATCAATCTCCGTCTTCTGCCCAAACCCAAACGCCTGAAGATATCGATGAAGTCGCTGTTCTCCCAACATCATGCCGGTCTTTGCCGCACCAACGTTACTTGACTTCTGAATGACCTGCGCAAAGGAAACCCAGCCCAGTTTTTCATGATCATGAATGACCGTGTTGGCAACGGCCATACGACCGTGTTCCCCAAATACCATCGTATTCGGTCTCATAACCCGCTCTTCAATGGCTGCGGCCGCTAGCACAGCCTTCAGCGTCGATCCCGGCTCATACGCATCCGCAAGAGCCTTGTTCCGCCATCGATCAGGGCTGAGATTCGAAACGACGTTGGGATCGAATCGCGGACTGACCGCCATGGCCAACACCGCTCCTGTCCGTGGATCCAACACAATCATCGTACCGGACTTTGCCTGAGCGCGAGTCACGGCATCCTCAAGTTCTCTCTCCGTAATGTACTGAATAACCTCGTCGATCGTAAGTACGAGGTTATGCCCAGGTGTCGGATTTCGTTCCGTCAAATCCGCAGGAAACACCGAACGCCCGAGAGCATCACGTTGGAGGACCATCATCCGCTTTTCACCACGCAGATACGATTCATACCGATGCTCAATACCCTCCAGTCCTTCACCATCCATTCCGGCAAAACCCAGGACATGTGACAGAAACGGGCCCTTTGGGTAAAACCGGCGTCCCTCCATGACAACCCCTACTCCATCAAGGGATAATCGCTCAAGGCGGCGCCCCTGTTCAGGGTCTAACTTTCGAGCCAGCCACACAAAACTCCGCGTCTGTCGAAGCTTGCGCTCCAATTCATCACTCCGAACATGTAAAACAGGGGCAAGCACCCGGGCCGTTTTCGTTGGGCTGTCTAATGTGGTCGGAACTCCAAAAGCGGACGGCACTTCAACGTTCATGGCCAAGACCTTACCGTGCCTGTCGACAATCGTACCGCGCGCTCCCTCCAGAGAGACCGTCTTCCGATGCTGTCGGTCTGCCTTGACTGATAATTCCGCAGCCTGCCAGACTTGCAGCGTTACCAGACGGAATAGAACGACCCCATATCCACACAGCAATAGAAGCAACAAGACGTACTGCCGACCGCTTGGAATAAAACCGGTCACTAGTACCTCCTGGCCAGAAGCTCATTCTTCGCGACTCGAACCCCTACTGGCACAGCATCGGCGACCGCCACAGGCTTAATATTGCCCGGTCTAAATTGAACCAATATGACCTGTCCTTGCTGAGGCGGACTCATTCCCAACTCCTTGGTCGCTACCCGTGCAATTCGCCCAGATGCACTCAATGTGGAAAACTGCACCCTTAATTCGTCACGCTGCCGTTCTAAGGCAGTTTTATCGCGCTTGAGCCGTTCGATCTGATAACCAACACGGACCATATCGACTCGCTCCCACACGAACACAAACACCAGACACAGCCCAAGAAGAACAGCCAAGATTTTCATGACAGCTCCTACTTCGGTTGACGTTCAGCAACGCGCAATTTTGCGCTCCGTGACCGGGGGTTCACCTCACACTCTTCCCTGGACGGAACAACTGGCTTCTTCGTGCACAAGGAAAGCCTTGCATGAGGTTCGTGCGTGAGAGACCGAAACGTATGCTTGACCATGCGGTCTTCAAGAGAATGAAAAGAAATGGCGCAGATTCTCCCCCCCTCTAACAGAACGTCTGTTGCATCTCGAAGTGAAGATTCAATACTCTCAAGCTCTTGATTCACTGCAATGCGAATCGCCTGAAATGTCCGCGTCGCGCAATGAATCCGTCCATGTCGATAGGACGCCGGCACTGCACGAGCGATAATCGCAGCTAAGGCCTCTGTTGTTTCGATCCGACACCTCTGCCGCTCCCGCACAATGGCCCGAGCAATCCGCCGTGCATACCGTTCCTCTCCAAACTGATAAATGATGTCGGCAAGCACAGACTCTGAACTGGTATTCACCACATCAGCGGCAGTGGAACCAATTGACTGATCCATGCGCATATCCAGAGGACCGCTCTGCTGAAAGCTGAAACCTCTTGCGGCATTATCAATCTGTGGAGAGGAGACCCCGAAATCAAAGAGCACCCCCCCCACTGTCGTGATACCCACCTCTGCGAGATGCCGTTTTAAATCTCGATGGTTCCCATGCTGCAACACGATACGATCTCCGAACCGACTCAACCGCTCTCGACAGAACTCAATCGCTTCAGGATCGCGATCTAAACCTATGACTTTCGTTCCAGGTGGAGCAGCTTCCAAAATCAATTCAGCATGCCCACCATACCCCACCGTGCAATCTAAAATAGTGATCGGACGATTGGAAAGAAGCCATTCGCATACTTCTTTTCCAAGCACTGATATATGCTGCAATTCAGCAATGATCTTTTTCACCCACTAGCCACCACTTTTCCCCACACTTGAGGGAGTATACTCTCGCATTTCTGGTTGTCAACTGCATTTCAGCTACTTACAGCTTGCTGTACCTGTAGATAACGTGCAAGGTGGCACTCATCATGGGGGGCTAATTCTTCTGCCGCTATAGGTCTAAGTGGCCATACCATTTACCATTTTTCTAACCAACCCCACCCTTCAAGTCGTCCGACTCTTTGAGTTTCATTGACTTCTGCAACCTTGGGTTAGAGAATGATTTTATGCGGAAAACTACTCTAACTGATTTCCTTACAGGTCTTTCCCTTTGGGTCACCGCTATGTTTCTCGTCACACCGCAAGCCATGGGGAAAGACTTCAACCCTGACAACCCCCTCAATCTACCGGCAGCGGTTTCTTGGTGCCCTGACAAAACCCCTGACCAACAGATTGCAGCCGGGAAAAGCTCAGGCTGTAAACCCCTCTACGACCAGCACGCCGTGGAATCGTTCCAAGAGTCTGCAAGAAAGCGAGGCTTTGACCTTCCAGACCGGGACCCAATCAAGATCGTTGACCTACAAAATGCTGCGTCGAAATTTTCCGATCGTTATCGAACGTTTGTGTCATGCTGTCTCACCGATGGTGATGCACCAGCAGAAATTGTAGATCTGATCGATGAGGCAAACCACATCCTCAAAGCCGTCCAACAAAAAGGGGTCTACAATTCTAGCGGGTTTGGAAAGGGACAGGGAGCCACGGCCGCAGGCCCTGGGAACGGCACAGGAAACGGCGGGCTAGGCGGTGGCCCTGACATCGCCCCAAAACTTGGGACGTTTGCGCGGCAATTCACTCTCAGCCAAATTGTCGGGACCGTCGCACGGGCCCGTGAGGACCTACTTCGTCTGAACGACCGTTTGGAACGGTTGAATGAGGCACACCAGAACCTTAAAGAGTTGGAGTATGAAAGCAGCGGACGCGCCAGATTACGAATTCAGGACGAGGAAGAAGCAATCAAGAGGGAGTTCCAGACTAAAAAGCCACCCTCCGCCGCACCAACAGGAATGGATATTCAGGACACCACCTTGAGATCACGAATCGGCGGAGATATTGAAGACACCAGATTAAACGCCAATTTCGGAGCGGACATCGGCGCCTCAGTGTCTCCCTATAGCAATGTCAATGAATCCCTTCGCCCTCGGAGAGGAGAATCTGTCCACGATAGCCAGCTCCCCTATCGACCGGGCACGGAGATTCAAGACACCACCATGTCGAGCAGCACAGGCTTTGAAGTTGATCGCTCGCAAAATCGTGAAGGAAGTTCCACACTGCCGCAGCGGGGAGTCGGTGCTGCAATCGGCGATTCCGACTTGAACAGCCAACGTCGATAGTCTTTCGCCCACTATCCTCCTACTGGCGACATCGGCTCCCATGTCTCACCCGCATCATGACTTCGATAGAGACCGCTCCCATTGGTACCGACATAAAATACGGTGGGATCAACGTCGCTCTGAACAATGGCTCTGACATTAGTAGTAGCCAGCCCCTTATTGATCGGCTTCCACACCATCCCGCCATCATTACTGCAATGCACCCCATCACGTCCCGTGATATAAATCACACCTCGGCGGGTGCGATCCAGCACCATCCCTACAATCATTTGGTCCGCAAGTGATTCTCCGATACGCCTCCAGGACTTCGCTCCATCCGTAGTTTTGTACATCCCAGCCAACGTAGCCGCATACACGGTATCAGGCTCATAGGGATCAACCAATATCGCCGTGACATTCAGGGCTCGTGACGTTTTCACCATATCCGGTGGAACAAGCCCGTTGTTCACCTTTTCCCAATGCCCAGCTTGGTCGATGGACTTATAGACACCGCCGCTCGTTCCTGCGTAAAGAATCGATGGGCGAGTGGGATCCATCCCAAGCGTCACGACCATCAAAACCTCCTTCATACCCTCCATTTTCTTGACCCACTGCTCACCACCATTTTTCGTTTCGAATACCCCCATCGTCGTGGCGATAAAGATATGCTGGGCATCAGCAGGGTCAAAGAGAAATTGATTCACGACAGAGCTGATCGTTGCATCATCAAGCCCCGAACGCATCGAAGCCCACCGCTGTCCCCCATCGTGACTTTTGTAGACCGCATCGCCCTTCGTCCCGGCATAGACTGTCGCAGGATAGGCAGGGTCAATTGCCATGGCAATCACACGGGAATGACTCATCCCTTGCGAGAGGTTTGACCAGGCCTGCCCCCCATCACGGGTCTTATAGATGTAATCATTAGTTGCGACATAGATGATGTCGGGGTTCTTTGGATGCAGCTGAATAAGGACAATGGGATCGCTACGATTACAACCGAAGAGCGAAGCGGCAAGAACGAGGACCACGAGAAGGTTTCTCATGTGGGATTTTGAATTTTTTCAGGATGCTCAAATGGACTATCCAACAAGGCCGCAGGGAGAGCCGGATGCCGAGGCGTGCTCTGCTTTACACGTTGAGGTGGGCGATCGACC
>JAEURV010000042.1 GCA_016788465.1 Nitrospira sp.
CGGGCGACCGTGGCAATAATCTGCACTGACAGTCCAGTTTTTTCACCTTCTCCACTCCGTGAGAAGTGCGCAAGTAGTTGACCCATTGGCGAGACAAGGTACGATGCCATTATTGGGCTCTTGACGGACCTAGCCGGAGAAACCGAGGTGGGGATGGGAGAGGTGAATAGTGCGGCAGCTCAACCTACTGAACCACCGGCCAATACATCCACGATGGTCTTGCTCGCCATCGCCGGACTGCTGCTGGTCGGCTTGATTTACAGCGTCGTGGCACGCAACGAACCCGTGTCTTGTCCGAATGAGTTGGTCGGCGCCTGGGTCACCTCGGCGAACGGATACGAGAACGGCATGTTGGTGTTTACCAAAACCGGTGTGTCGTTCAGCGTGGGATTCGAACATCTGGATGCGCAAGCCATACGGCGCATCGACGTGAGTGCAGAAGGACCTCGCACGTTGTACACGATCGTCTACGGCGATTCTCGAAGCGATGAACAGACCTTATCGTTCTATTATCACACCAAAGATCAGACCATCACCTTCAAGAACCAGGCGCACCTCCTCTGGACGAGAAAAGCGGTGGAATCATGATCGGTCTCTTCCAACGGAGACAGTTGTTCGTGCATCCCGTCCAATACTGGTGTGTCTGGACCACGCTGATCTACGTGGCCTGTCTGTTGATTATGCTGTATGCCGTAATCTTCCTGCCGATGGTGCAGCCGCTCTACGATCCATCCCTGTCCTGGGAACAGCAGGCGCAGGTGGCCGCTCAGTTTCTTGAGCTGAATTCTCGAATCTGGCCTTGGTTCCTCATCACCTTCCTTGCGCTGCTTCTCCACTCCTTATATTTCATGCACCGCATTGCCGGCCCACTCTACCGATTCTCCACCCTCTTTCGGTCGATCGGGACCGGCGACCTACATCAACGGGCACGCTTACGGAAGCACGACTACCTCCATCGGGAAGCACAGGCATTCAACACGATGTTGGATAGCCTTGAAAATCGGATCAAGACCGTTCATCTCCACTCAGCGCTCGTCATTGAAGCCTATGAAGCGGTGGCGATTCATGTGCACTCACAGGCATCTGACCGGATCACCTCGGCTCTGCAGAATCTTGATGACGAGATCCGCCGATTCCAAGTCTGTCTGGCACGCATCGAGTTGAAGAGAGCGAACATGCCCGAGCAACAACGTTTCGAATTTGACGCATCTGCCCAACTCGACCCACCACCGATCACGAAGGCTGCCTAAGCATGGGGCACCCACTTCGAGAGACGAGCAGAACTGAACAGGGCCTTGACTCACCGGATCAGTCGACCACCGGAGGGGAGTCTCCACGCAAGACTCCCCAGCTTACCATCGTCCCACCAAGTCCGATGGACACAGCATCTCAGAGTGATCGTCCCCACACCAGGCGTTTGATCAGCCTGGGACACCCCCTGGAAATCCGTGTGTTGAACCACGTCATTCTCTATTCGTTACTGATCTTCGTGTTACTGGCCATTCCGGTGTTCAAACCGCTCCTACAGGCGCTTGATAATCCCGCCTTGTCCTGGCAAGAGCGAGCCGTCGTCGCCAATGATCTCCTCAACCTTCACACCAGGTTCTGGCCATGGGCGCTCGGCGCCAGCCTTGTAGCCTTCATCCATTGCATGCACTCGATACGGCTGATGCATCGGGTAACCGGCCCCCTCGCTCGGCTCAAACAGATATTCCCTCAGATCGGCAATGGCAACTTGTGCGTTCGAACCACGTTGCGCCAAGGGGACTACCTGACCCCGGAGGTTGATCTAGTCAATCAGATGACCGTTCAGCTGCAATCGAAGATCTCGGCACTCAAACATGCACAGGTCCTCCTGATGCTGGATGCCACCCGAATCAGGGAAATGGCCATGGCAAAAGAGGATCCCACCTTGGCCGCACTCGCCAAGCAGCTAGAACAGAATGTGGCGGGACTGAAGTCCTCTCTGGATACGTTCAAAACGCATAGCGGCTAGCCGAACACCATGGAACAGGACCACGAATCCATTCCGAAGATACTTCCAGTTTGCCCGTGCCGAGGATACCGATCGTATCTCCTGCACACTGATGGTTTTAGCCTTATCGAACTCATGCTCGCGATCTCGATCGTTGGCGTCCTGGCCGCTCTTGCCATCCCGAACTACCTGGACTTTATCGAGAAGGCACGGGTGGCCCGAGCCATTTCTGAACTGCACGCGCTCACCAAGGACATTAAAGGAGTTGCCTTCGGCAGTGGCACATACCCAAATAGCCTCGCAGAGATCGGTCGTAGCACCATGCTGGACCCCTGGGGCACTCCCTACCAGTATTACCGCATCAATTGCGGGACTGTTGATGAGATTACCAATCTGGCTAAACTGAAATTACAACGTAAGAGTAGTTCTCGGGTGGTTCCTGCCGTTCATCCCCTCTCGAGTCAGAATGACTGGAACCGTGCATTTACAGATAGCAATAGTTGGGTTCAGCAGGGGAACACGTATTTTGTCGCAGGCAATGGATCTGGTGGTGCAGGAGGAACAGGGAACAGTGCAGGCGCAAGCGGTGGCGGCGCCGGTGGAGGAGCAGGAGGAGCCGGAGGTGGTAATGGTGGTGGAAACGGCGGTGGCGGTGGAAATGCTGGGGGAAATGGTGGGGGAAATGGTGGCGGTGGTGGACCGCCCTGTGGAGGCGCGGGAGGGGCCAGAAAGGACCGCTTTCTCGTACCGATCAATTCAGACTTCGACGTGTATAGTATGGGGAAAAATCGAGATACCGTTGCTCCGTTGAACCCACCGAAGAGTCAGGATGACGTCATTCGCGCAAGTGATGGTGGGTACTATGGCCTGGCCAGGAACTTCTAGCTCGTTGGATGCATGCGCACGACATTTTCCCATTCTCTCTTCCGGAGCCGTATTGGACGCCGGATTCTCGGGCTCTTCGTACTCTGTGCACTGGTCCCGACCTCGCTGCTTGGATGGATATCCTACCGCCAAGTCACACAGGAACTGATTGCCCAATCAGCGACTCGC
>JAEURV010000069.1 GCA_016788465.1 Nitrospira sp.
GTGAAGTTCCAAACCGGCGTTGCCGTCGGCAAAGACATCACCGGCGAACAGTTGCGCCAACAATTCGATGCGGTGGGGTTGACGATGGGGGCTGAGATGGCCCGTGAGTTGCCGATCCCAGGGCGCGAGCTGAAGGGCGTCCATCTGGCGATGGAATATTTGACCCAGCAGAATAAGCGAACGGCTGGAATTCCCATGACCGACGAGCCGATCACGGCGAAAGGAAAGCGCGTCGTCATCATCGGCGGAGGTGATACGGGATCCGATTGTCTTGGTACGGCACACCGTCAAGGTTGTGTTGAGGCCCATCAATTTGAATTGCTGCCGGAGCCTCCTCCGCAGCGGGCTGATTCGACCCCTTGGCCGCTCTGGCCGATGCAGCTCCGGACATCTCACGCGCATGAAGAAGGCTGTGACCGGCAATGGAGCGTCTCCACGACAAAGTTCTCCGGCCACGATGGTCATGTCACCAAACTGCATGCCCATCGTGTGAAGTTCGAGAACGGCAAGTTCACACCTGTTCCCAACAGTGAATTTGAGATAAATGCGGATTTGGTGCTGCTCGCCATGGGCTTCACCGGTCCCGTCAAGAACGGCTTGCTCGATAGCCTGGGTGTGAAGTATGACGCGCGTGGCGCCGTGGCCGTGGATGAGCACTTCATGACCAACCTAGACGGTGTCTTTGCCGGCGGCGATACCAAACGCGGTGCCTCACTTATCGTCTGGGCCATTGCCGAGGGCCGCAAGATGGCGGCGGGGATCGATAAGTATCTGCAGGCTGGCAAGTCGGCAAAAATGGTTGTTTCCTAGACCGACCGTCTGATCAGGTCAGAGCTTCCATCTTCCTTTCAACTGAGTCGTGGCGTGTTCCCTGTTCCACAGGCCAACGTTGCCCTGAGGTCTGTTGTGCCGTCTTGCTGACAGAATCCCAAACAAAAAGTAGCCTGTCCGCATTCTTAATTTTCTTGAAGATTTGTCGATGAGATTAAAGCGATTCTCTCTCCAGAACGCCCGCAGCTTTATGGAGCGTCAAGATCTTTTTCTTGACGGCGATATTTCAATACTCATTGGTCCTAACGGTGGCGGGAAGACCAACCTTTTGGATGCGGTTGTAGTTCTGTTGCGCAGATATCTTTTTGCATCAATGTGGCCAGCGCATGCGCCTACTGCAGAAAATCCTGACAGGTACGAATTTAGATCAAACGATGTGCTGAATCAGATGATGCTTGAGCGACATGCTTTAGCACCGAGGGACTTACAGCAGGTGATGGAAGTCGTCGTTGAAGTGTCTGACCAGGACGTTCAGAACATGGTTGTGATGCAAAGGGATGCCCCACGGCTCCTCGACATGTCGTCATCCAAGTACACCAACATTCGATTGGGTTCAGCGATTAATTGGAACCTAAACTGCATACATCCAGGACAACAACTGACTTATCGAATAGAAAATGGTGGCTTATCGCACGACGAGTCGGCCGCCACTACATTCCTTCAATATCTGCAATTTTTTGAGATAGACAGTGCTTTGCGAGATGAATATGAATTGGCACCACTCGCGACGCCGATGATTTATTTGCCTGTTAATCGATCAGCGAGTGGTTTCCCATCAACAATTCAACTTGCCAACTTTAACTCATATGAGCAGAAGAGACTGGCCGATGCAAGCTATTCACGCTCTTCGCCGTCTTTGATCCCACTAGCTATTGGCCGGTTAGCGCAAAAGTATCGTCTTCTTTTGGAGAAAGATAAGGGGAACGCAGCTGAGGAGTTTTATGGCGATCCTGCTCTTAAAACGTTAGGAGAGTTGTTAAGCGAGCTTGGCTACCAATGGCTTCTGGAGACCATCAATCCAATGAGAAATGAGTATGATGTCCGCTTGAAAAAGCAAGGCTCATCATTCCTCGTAAGTGCAGCTTCGTCTGGCGAGCGGGAGCTTCTTACCTACATGTTTGCGATTTTCGCGCTCAACGTTCGGGATGCGTTGATAGTGGTTGACGAACCAGAACTCCATCTGCATCCGAAGTGGCAACAAGCACTGTTGCAACTATTCGTTCGTCTCTCTGCCAAGACTGGAAACCAATTTCTCTTGGCTACGCACTCCCCAACTTTCGTTGGTCCAGACTCGATTCAATATGTTTCTCGGGTATATAGCCAGGATCAGAAAAGCCGACTGGTTCGCCTCAACAGCACTGCGCTTCCAGACAATCGACATTTGTTCAACATCGTTAATAGTCAAAATAATGAAAGAATCTTCTTCGCCGATAAGGTGATATTGGTGGAAGGGCTATCAGATAGGATCTTGTTCGAACGAGTCCTAGACCAGCATGGCCGGTCCGAGGCAGTGCGACCCAGTGTGGAAGTCGTGGCGGTGGGTGGTAAAGGACTATTCGCTGCATACAAAGCAGTCTTAGATGCTTGTAAGATCGACTGCGCTCTGATTGCCGACCAAGATTACCTAGAGCAGATTGGAACCGAGGCGATCAAGAATTTATTTGTTACCAATGCTCGTGATATTAAGCAAGATGTCATTGACAATATTAAGAGTTTAGATGGCGCAGCACTAGTTGCGGCGATTGAGAGTGCGATTGCCACCGGTAATTGGGATGGTGCAAGGGCGGTGTGGGAGTACATCAAGGGTAGGCGACGGCGACTGCGTGAGAACCTGGATCCAGAAGAAGAGGCTTCTCTTAAATCATTCATTACTGGCCTCCGCAAGCAAGGCATCTTCGTCTTGAGGCGTGGTCCGTTGGAGGCATATTTACCAGAAGGATATCGGAGTAAGGATATCGAAAAGCTAATTCGGTTCGTTCGTGGAGAAAATTTCTGGAAATGTTTGGACCCAGATGTGCAAAACGAGTTGAAAGAGATTGCTACGTTGTCACTACAGTGAATAGCCGTCGTGTACATAGTGCGAGAGGGGATGAGGTTTCGGAATGTTTCTTGAAGAACTGGATTCATCATGTTCCAGATGTCATGAAACTGTAGCAACGAAGTATGTTCTAAAGAGTTTTAGTGAATGACTGCAAAAGAACAGGCGTTTAGGCGGCGACTGGAGTGAGGGCTAGTTCTTCCTGCTCAACGTGAGACGCAATGGCAGCGACTTCGCGACCTTCAACCAGATCGGTGACTCGTTCACGATCGCCTTGGGCGTATCGTAGGAACTCGATCCCAAACTGGTTATCTTTGTGCCACCGGACGATGGAAACTTCGACGGCGAGGGAAGATTCAGCTTCCGGTGCTTCGAAGTGCAGCGCGAGGTAGCTGCCGGGAGTCAGG
>JAEURV010000135.1 GCA_016788465.1 Nitrospira sp.
ATGAACAGCAAGGAATTCACGATGATTGCCTTTTTGAACTTTTCACGTTCAGAGGCATCGGTCAGCTGTTCGACCGAGAGTCCGGTAATGTAGGAAATGTAGCTCGGGACCAGCGGGAGGACACATGGGGACACAAATGAAAGCAGTCCCGCGGAAAAGGCCGCAATCAGTGAAATCTGTGGAATGGATTGCGTCATGACGAGGACTTCATCAGTAGAGCCTGAATTAAGTCACGGGCCTCTCGTGAGTCCCAATCGCGGGCACCAAAGATCTTTTGTCGCACGATACCCTGGCGATCGACCATGAAGGTGATCGGAATCGTTCGTGCGCCGTAGGCAAGACCAACTCGATACTCTGAGTCATGAAGAATCGGAAACGTAAAGCCCATCCGCTTCTGAAAAGGCCGTGTCACCGCTGCGCCTTGAGAATCCGTCGATACGGCCAAAATCTCGAACTCTCCTCGGGGTAACGTGCGATAGAGTTGTTCCATCGCCGGCATCTCGACCCGACAGGGTCCGCACCAGGTCGCCCAAAAATTCAGCAAAACGACCTTCCCCCGGAGCTGCGATAGACTGACGATATTTCCGGCAAGGTCTCGCAACATGAAATTCGGTGCTTCATCACCGACTTGGACGACACCGCGTTCAATGGGTGCCCGTTTGACCGACTGCGCCAGCTGAGCATCAACGGCGGACGCCGGGACCAATTCGCCGACCACAAGCACCAGCGAGAGGATCGCAATCATTCGGCTATGCTTCATATTCAGCACTCAGTACAACTCTGATGGTTTCTCATTCGCAAACCGGCAGCTACGTAACAGTCGTGAAATCATTGAGCCCACCCTTCAGTCGCTTTCGCACCCTATTCAAAGTCATGTTACAAGTCCCCAAAATCCTGAGTCAAGTAAATGAGGCCTGGTGATTTTTTCTCACCATGAGCGATACGAAATGATGGACAAAACCAACCAATCTCCTCTAAAATCACTTTCGTTTGTGTGTGGCATGTCACTCGCCACTACTTTCTGCACGTTCACGGAATCCTTAAGACAGACCAACATTGGAGTTCCATAACCTCAACCCACGAGGGGCCTATGCGAGAAAATTTTCTGTTTACCTCTGAGTCGGTTACCGAAGGACATCCGGATAAAATTGCCGACCAGATCTCAGACGGCATCTTGGATGCCATCATCGCTCAGGATAAATATTCGCGTGTCGCCTGCGAGACGATTTTAACCACGGGTATCGCTCTGGTCGCCGGAGAAATCTCGACCAAGGCCTACGTTGAAATTCCAGACATCATCAGGGAAGTCATCAAGGATGTCGGCTACTGCGATGCCTCCTGGGGATTTGATTTCCACACCTGTTCCGTTCTCACCGCCATTCACCAGCAATCTGGTGACATTGCGATGGGCGTGGACTCCGGAGGGGCCGGTGATCAAGGATTAATGTTCGGTTACGCCACCAACGAGACCGATGAACTCATGCCGATGCCGATCGTCTTGGCTCACCGATTGACCAAACGGCTTGCCGAGGTGCGTAAGAAGAACATTCTCAAATGGGTACGGCCGGATGGGAAGTCGCAAGTCACGGTCGAGTACAAAAACGGCAAGCCTGTACGGATCGACACGATCGTCGTCTCCACACAGCACAGCCCCGATGTGACGAATAAGCAAATTGAGCGCGACATCATGGAAAAGGTGATCAAGCCCGTGATGCCGAAGGGTCTGTATGATCCAACCGGTGTGAAGCATCACATCAATCCGACCGGTCGATTCGTGGTCGGCGGCCCCATGGGCGACACGGGTCTCACTGGGCGTAAGATCATCGTCGACACCTACGGGGGCCATGGCAGCCATGGCGGTGGAGCCTTCTCGGGAAAGGATCCGACAAAAGTCGACCGATCCGCTTCCTATATGGCACGCTACATCGCGAAAAACCTTGTCGCCGCCGGATTAGCGGCTAAGTGTGAAGTGCAACTGGCCTATGCCATCGGCGTCGCCGATCCTGTCTCTGTGCTGGTCGATACCAAGGGCACGGAAAAGGTGTCGGTTGACAGGCTCGATAAACTCGTGCGCAAGCACTTCCCGATGACGCCGCGTGGCATCATTGATCATCTCAAACTTCGACGACCCATTTTCAGAAAGACTGCGGCCTATGGACACTTCGGCCGCAACGAGCCGGAGTTTACCTGGGAGAAAACCGACAAGGCCAAGGCCCTGCGTAAGGACGCCGGACTATAAGCTGCGTGAGTCGTATCACATCAACGTAAGGGGGACGGGGTGGTTACCCGTCCCCCTTGTCATGACGGCAATTGCCGCCCCACCAAATCACGACCGCAACTTTCAGAAGGAGGAGCTCCGTGGATTACGATGTAAGAGATATCAAGCTGGCAGATCAAGGCAAACTGAAGATCGAATGGGCTGAAGCCACGATGCCCGTCTTACGGCTGATTCGTAAGCGGTTCAAGAAGCAGCAGCCGTTGAAGGGCGTTCGAGTGACCGCCTGCTTACATGTCACCACGGAAACGGCGAACCTGGCCATCACACTGAAGGCTGGCGGAGCTGATGTCCGCCTCTGCGCCTCAAATCCATTGAGCACACAAGACGACGTGGCCGCAGCCTTGGTTCAGCATGAAGGGATCCCGACCTTTGCCATCAAGGGCGAGGACAACCCCACCTACTATCGTCACATTGAGTCGGCGATCGCCCATCGTCCCCACGTCACTATGGACGACGGCGCGGATGTGGTCTCGCATCTCCACTCCAAGCGGAAGGAACTCCTGAAGAACGTCATCGGCGGAACGGAAGAGACCACGACCGGGGTCATTCGCTTGCGGAGCATGGCGGAAAAGAAAGTGCTCAAATTTCCTGTGATCTCGGTCAACGACGCTGATACCAAACACATGTTCGACAATCGCTACGGCACGGGCCAGTCCACCATGGACGGCATCATCCGTGCGACAAATCGGTTGGTCTGCGGCTCCGTGGTGGTCGTAGTCGGCTACGGCTGGTGCGGACGCGGCATCGCGATGCGCGCGAAGGGCATGGGGGCGGATGTCATCGTGACTGAAATTGATCCATTAAAGGGCCTGGAGGCGGTCATGGACGGCTTCCGCGTGATGCCGATGGAACAAGCCGCCCCGGTCGGCGACTTCTTCGTGACCGTCACCGGCAATATCCATGTCATCCGTGGCGAGCATTTCGCCGCGATGAAGGACGGAGCCATCGTCTGCAACAGCGGGCACTTTAACGTCGAGCTCGATATCCCGGCCCTTGAAAAGATGGCCGGAAAGCGTCGGGTGGTTCGCACCGGCGTTGAAGAGTTCACCCTCAAGAAGAATGGGAATCGCGTCAGCTTGCTCGGTGAAGGCCGCCTCGTCAACCTGGCCACCGCCGAAGGCCATCCATCCAGCGTGATGGATATGAGCTTTGCCAACCAAGCGCTCGGCGCGGAATACCTCGTGAAGAATTACAAGCAGCTGGAAAAGAAAGTCTACCCGGTCCCAGAGGCAATCGACAAAGAGATCGCCCGACTGAAGCTGGCCGGCATGGGTGTCTCGATCGATACACTCACCACAGAGCAGAAAAAATATCTGGCATCGTGGGAGATGGGAACATAGAGAGCACCCACGCTGTACCATCAAGAATAGAGAGAAGAGAAAGGCCGCCTCACATGAGGCGGCCTTTTAATTTTTGGTTGCCCTCCCCACCTTCTCCAAGAAAACCTACACTCCTCTCAATCCAATCATCCAGAACTGGCTACGGTTGCAATCTGATTATGGAGTGGTAAAGTGAGAGCGAAGAGGGCTCTATGAACTCTCGCGCGCCCCAACCGCTGTCGCTTGCAGATTTTGGAATCTCTCCCGAACGGGGTTTTCTGCCGTCTGATCCTTGTGAATCACTGCTAGACTGTCCGGCGCTCAACCACCTCAGTCATGAGCTCCCCAAGCTGTTAAGCGCCCACCAAGTCCGGCGATTTATCGATGAAGAGCCGTCAATTCTGCCGTCCATCCCTTCGAGTTGGGGCGAAGATGACTATCGCACCGCAATGCGTATCCTCTCCTTTGCCGGCCATGCCTATGTGTGGGAAATGCCTGGGCAGCCGGCGGCCAAGCTCCCCTCCCAGCTCGCGCGTCCCTGGTACGACATAGGCCAGAAGCTGAGTCGCCCACCGGTTCTCTCCTACGCTTCCTATGCGCTGGATAACTGGCGCCGTCTCGATAACACAAAGCCGATTCAGCTCGACAATATCGTACTGCTGCAGAACTTTCTCGGTGGGTTGGATGAGGAATGGTTCGTCGTGGTCCACATCCAGATCGAGCAGCAAGCAGGCCCTGGCCTCGACGGCCTGATACGGGCGATCAACGGAGCTGCGAACGGGAAGGACGATGAAGTTCTGCTGGGGTTACAAGCCCTGGCATCCGCTCAAACCGCCATGCGAGAGACGCTGCTGCGCATGAAGGAGCGCTGCGATCCCTATGTCTATTACACCCGTGTGAGACCCTACATCCATGGCTGGAAGAACAGCCCGTCACTCCCCAACGGCCTCATCTATGACAAGGTCGAGGCCTACGCGCAACAGCCACAGCAGTTTCGTGGCGAGACTGGAGCACAGAGTTCAATTGTCCCTTGCCTGGATGCAGGACTGGGTATCCACCATGCCCCTGATCCCTTGACGGTATATCTGCAAGAAATGCGAGCGTACATGCCGCCCCGCCACCGAGCTTTGATTCAGGCTCTGGAGAGTCGGAGTGACGGCCAAGGACGCGCCCTTCTGTCCGGCTATGTTCGCGATCGCAAACAGCACCATCCCAAACTCTGGTCGGCCTACTGTGCCTGCGTTGATCTACTGGCACAGTTTCGGGAGATCCACATCGGCTACGCTGACAGCTACATCAA
>JAEURV010000170.1 GCA_016788465.1 Nitrospira sp.
GCTGAAGCAACAGCTTGCTGAGCTCTCCCTCGATTATGCAACGCTTCGGGCCGCTTTGATTAGAGATGTCAGGGGAGATTGTTAGGCAGCAGGTGTTGCTGAACAGGTAGGGTCCTGTCATCTATAGATCTGTGAGACAGCGAAGCTGAGGAAGGTACTGCGTTGAAGATCAATGCCGCGTAGGTGCAGTGGTACTACGGGTACACGACAACCGAAAAAACGGCCGCCTGGCATAAGTTGTAAAGTGCCATTGCGGTGTTGTCCGAGGTGGCCGAGGGACATTACCAAGCTGCCGGTAGTCAATCAGACCTGTGAGCATCAACTCAACGTGGAGATAATTGATGATGGTCATAGTCACGAGTAAGTCCAGGAGTTCACTGGTCCTGAACTGGATCCTTGTCGCCACAGTCATATCTGCGGTGATGGGATGCGTAGAAAAACGGGTGGACTATAAGGTTCAGCTGGCCGAGCCCTCTGACTTTATCCTTGGGCCGGAGGACGTACTGAAAGTCACGGTCTGGAAGAGTCCGGATCTATCGGGTGAGGTGATGGTTCGTCCAGATGGGACGATCACTCTTCCCCTTATCGGAGATGTGCCGGCTGTTGGCCTTACCGCAAATGTGTTGGCGAAGCGCATCAGCGAGCGACTCACGGAATATGTTTCATCTCCAGTTGTCACAGTTCAAGTGAAGGAGGTGAACAGCTACTTCATCTATGTTTTGGGAGAAGTCATGAAGCCGGGGAAGTATCCGCTGAAATCCTATGCCAACGTGATGCAGGGCATTGCACTGGGTGGCGGCTTCGCACCTTTCGCGAACAGGAATAAGATCAAGGTGTTACGCAATGTGAGTATTGGGGCTCAGGGGCATGAAGAGAAACACCAGATTGAAATTCCGGTGCACTATGACAACATTCTGAAGGGTACTGCCGTGCCGGGAAATTTTATTCTGCTGAGCGGCGATGTCATCGTGGTGCCGTAGGTGAGTAGGAAATGGCTGTGTGCGCATATGGCAGGCATCACGTTGGGGATGAGCCTTGGATTGTGTCCGCTCAGTGAGGCTCAGATGGGCGGGGTAGGCGGTGGGATGGGTGGGGGAATGTCGAATGCTCCGGGAACAGCATTTGGCGGGGCAACCGATCCCAGTTCGATTCAAGGAACGGTGGATGGGTTGCGCATTATCCCTTCCCTGCAAGTTTCTGAACGATACGACAGCAATGTGTTTTTTGCATCCAAGAATCAGCTTCAGGGAACATCGCCCGATGACTTTGTCACAACGGTCTCACCGCAAGCCAGAGCCTTGTATACCGATCATGAAAAACTGGTGAAGGTAAATGCTTCAGTGGGAGCGGTCGGTAGTTATTTTGTGAACAATACCGGACTCAATTATGTGGGCGGGAATGCCGGTGTGGGGCTGGATATGAGTGATCTCATGAGCAAGTGGAGGCCGGGAGCAAGGTGGACGGTGTCGAATAGTTATTCTTATAGCCCCGAACTTCCCGCCTTCCTATTAGGGAATCAATCAGGAGAACAGGGGAATCTGCTGCTGACAGGTTTTCAGGCGGCCCGCACGAACGCAAGCGCCAATAGCGTCAATACCCAACTGGAGCTTCCGCTCAATAGTGCTGTCAAGCTGACCGGGAGCTATACGCACAGCTTTATCCGATTTGGGGGATCACAACTCCCTCAGACCGCTACATCGCAAGTTGTTCAAGCTGCTGCTGCCTTGATCAGCCAAGACAGTCAAGCCTACACTGCTGGCGTCTCGGTGCTGACCTCGCTTTATGACAGCCTATCGGTAGACTTCACGGGTAGCGAATTTGATCAGGGCAGATTGGGAAATTTTACGACAAGAGGCGGTGCCCTAGGGTGGTCCCACAGGTTTTCACCCTCCGTCAGTTTCAGAGCCACTGGTGGCGTGCGGGAGATGTCGGGACAAACCAGCGGAGTAGAGATTTCCTCGACGATGGCGCCATTCGGCAGCCTTGCGGTCTTCTGGAAGGATCCTACGACATCGATTGCTCTTTTGTACCAGTCCGGCATTACTCCCTCGTTGGCGTTTAGAAGCGCGGCTATGCTCAATCACTCCGTGTCCCTTAGCCTCACTCAAAATACCCCGATCCGTGACTTGGTCGGGTTGCTCGGAGTGAACTATGCTGTTGCCGATGAGTATGGATCGAGTTCAGGAGGCGCACTTTCCTGG
>JAEURV010000187.1 GCA_016788465.1 Nitrospira sp.
CACTGCCCATCTGACCGCTCTATTCGTGAAGTGCATGCCGCGCGAACTTTCTGGCGTCTATGTTCCCGAGGCACTGCCGGCTACGGCTCGCAGAGATATTGTGCAGGCAACTCGAAGGAGTGGGATCCGACTCACGCGAAGAGTCCAGTACCTCAAGGTTGTGAATAAGTAAGGGCTCTCTAAGAAGTAGTCTGAATACTCTGTTGCTGGCGGAAGCAAGGTTGGGAATGTCGATACCCTCATGTGAGTCAAGCCAGTGACAGTGGGTATTTTGTCGTCTCTTGCCACAGTAATAATATCTATCCTGTAGCACGATTCCCCATCGTATGGATCGGCGACTCTATTCCGTTTCGTGAACCATGGACATTCTTAAGAATTAAGGCGTGTCATCGATAATGTGGTCAGGTGAGAGAGGCGGCGGGATAGGTAGTACCGAGGAAGCTGGTGGTAATGGAAAGGAGTGACCGAGGTGGTGAAGAAGTTCTCAGATGTCGGGCTCTTGTAGGGACTTTTCTTGATCGAAGGCTTGTGGAACTGTGCTGTCAGACTTGGGAGGGATGACGACGATCTTCAATTAACATGAATCCAATTTGATTCTGGATCGTATTGGATTCTGAATCTAAATAGATACACGAAGGCTCGGTGGAAGTCTGAATAGGCTCTCTCTATCAACTAGTGCTACAGCAAGCGAATCTACCTGGTTCATGACGATAAATTAGAACAACTCCATATCAATCCTGGTAACTTCACAGTTCCATACCAGGCGTTTACTTGGTTTGAAGTCCCGGCTCGACCAAAGTGCACAACCCTCTTGCGAGGTCCATATATTGAATGTAGGGAGTAAGACCCCTTATTTCGTAATAGAGGTCTGCTGAAGAACCGGCGACCGATTGGCTCGCCCCGCTTACGGAAGTGAATTTATGTTTGACTCGGTGGCGTCCACTAATTGGAGCTGTGGGACAGATAGCCCTGGTCTCTCTGTGGGAGGCATTCCTCCGAGGGGAAGTGAACCTGTGACCTCCTCGTCAGGTGGCTGGATCATTGCAGCAGCAGCAGCAGTATTTGGTGTCGATCTTCTGCTGCCATTGGGCTATGCAGTGCCGATGTTGTACGTGCTGCCGATCCTGCTCACAGGTTTGCTGCCGGGTCGGCAGAGTACTCTCCTCGTGGTCGGCGGTGTTCTGCTGCTCACGTGGCTCGGAGTGCCGCTCTCTCCAGGCGAATTGACGCCGGAGGCCCTCACCAATCGAGCCATGGGCTCGGTGTTGCTTCTTGCGATTGGTTGGCTCCTGTTCATCCACAAAGAATCGGTACTGAAGATCACGGCAGCCCAGCAGGCCAGGGATGAGAGCGAGGAGAGATTTGCCTTGGCCTTTCGCACGAGTCCGCATCCGATCGGCATCACGGAGGTTGCTACGGGTTGTTGCATTGAGGTGAACGACGCCTGCTTACAGCTGTTTGGGTTTTGCCGCGAGGAAGTGATCGGGAACACCACATTGATGTTAGGGATCTGGCCCAATCCAGAGGATCGAGATCGACTTATCGAGCGGGTGAAAGCCGGTGAGCCGGTTCGCGATCTCGAATTCACATTCAAGACAAAATCAGGAGATCTGCGACATATCCAGGTATCCTCGGACCTGGTCGAACTCAGAGGAACGCTGTGCCTGATTACTATCGGTAACGACATCACGGCGCGCAAGCGGGTGGAGGACGCGCTGCGGCAGGTCAACGAGACACTGGAGCAGCGTGTCGTTGAGCGCACGGCCGCATTGCGAGAAGCGGAAGAACGGTTTCGTGGTATTTTTCAGCATGCCGCTGAAGGGATCGCCGTGACCGATTTGGAGGGACGGTTTGTCCGATGCAATGCTGCGTATGCCGCCATCGTCGGGTATCCTGAGCATGAGCTTACAACCATGCAGTTCTCCTCACTGCTTCATCCGGAGGATCGACTTCGCCACATGGAGTACGTTCGCCGCTTGCTAAGTGGGGAGATTCCATCTTTTAGAGTTGAGAATCGGTACCACACAAAATCCGACCGCAACGCCTGGGTGCAAACGCACGTATCAATTCTCCGAAACGACCAAGGTGTACCGACGCATCTCCTGGCCCTTGTGACTGACATTACCAAACACAAGCAGATGGAGACTGTTTTACGCACGGTGCAAGCCAGACAACACCTGCTTTTGACTGCCACGCCAGTCGTGCTCTACACGTGTCGGATAACCGGGAGCTATGGCACCACGTTTATCAGTGAGAATGTCAAAGAGCAGCTCGGCTACAGCGCACAGGATTTTACGGCCGATGCAGAGTTTTGGCTCGGACATCTTCATCCTGATGATCGCCAGTGGGTACTTATGAACCTCGTACAAGCGTTGAGACAGGAGCGACAGGTGCAGGAATACCGTTTTCTCCATCAGGACGGAACGTATCGTTGGTTGCACGATGAGTCGCGTCTTCTTCGCGATCCGGCCGGTGTTCCTGTTGAGCTCGTGGGGTTTCAGATTGACATCACGGACCAGAAGTTGGTGGAAGAAGAACTGCGTCGTCAACAAGTCGAGCTTGAAAGCTTGACGGCGAAGCTGTTGGCAGCTCAGGAGACCGAACGGCGACGATTGGCGAGGGAATTGCACGATGATATCACGCAACGCCTGGCCCTGCTGGCGATTGATTTGCAAAGTCTCCGTCCGGTTCGGCCAGGATCCGAAGAATCGTTGATCGCTCGGGTTCATCGATCAGGTCAGATGGCGGAGCAGATTGCGACGGATGTCCAACATATGGCACATCAGCTGCATCCCTCACTGCTCGAACATGCCGGATTGGAAGAAGCTTTGTACGAGCATGTCGAGGAATTCGAAACGAGGACAGGCTTGAAGACGAACATCCAGGTGCGTCGGTTGCCGATCGACCTGTCACTCGAACATGCCACGTGCCTCTATCGGGTCCTACAGGAAAGTCTTCAGAACGTCCGCAAACATGCCAACGCGACTTCTGTCCTGGTTCGGCTCTTGGGCACGAAGCGTGGGGTAGGGCTTTGTGTCCATGACGATGGACGAGGATTTGTCCATCCTCCGGCAAGGGGTGGGAAACGCATGGGCATCGGGATCATCAGCATGGAAGAACGGGTTGGAGCATTATGTGGCACGCTCCGAATCAAGACCAAACCGGGTGACGGAACGGAAGTCCATGCCTGGGTACCGCTTGACGGATGTACAGTCACAACGGATGGAGGAGCAAGCAGATGAATCAGGTGAACAAGCCGCGCGTGTTGATGGCCGACGACCATTCCATTCTCCTGGCAGGGCTGCAGAAACTGATCGAAGAACAGTGTGATGTGGTGGGAACGGTGGAAGATGGCCGCGCCTTGCTCGAGGCGGCTGATCGACTCAAACCGGAGCTCATCATTCTCGATATTTCCATGCCGTTGTTGAACGGTCTGGAGGCAGCCCGGCAACTCACGAAAACCCTGCCCGAGACGAAACTACTCTTTCTGACGATGCATGCGAGTTCCCGCTATGCCACCGAAGCGTTCAAAGTGGGCGCGCATGGGTTCCTGTTGAAACAGTCGGCCGCGTCGGAATTGCCCCAGGCCATCGATGCTGTTCTCAAGGGCAAACATTACCTCACCCCCTCGATCGCCAAGCCGATGATCGACCAAGCGCTGAAGTCGGAGGAGGCCCCAGTCGTCAACGGGGCGATGAGGGAATTGACGCCCCGTCAACGGGAGATCTTGCAACTCATCGGGGAGGGGAAAGGTACCAAAGAAATTGCCACCCTGCTGGACGTGTCGGTGAAGACCATTCAATTCCATAAGACCTGCCTGATGCAGGGATTGAATCTCCACACAACAGCCGAGTTGATGCGCTATGCCATCACCAAGGATCTCGCGAGTGTAGACTTGTAGCAAGCCGGTTCCCTTCCCGCACTCTACATTGGTGATTCTCCAAGGGCAGCGGAAATGAAATACAATCTCTGTACTCGATCCTAGACAGCTCTCTTCCTGCGGCTAGGGCGAACGCCTAGTTTTTCTGGTCAGGTTGTTATGCTGCCGTTTCTCTCGGCAATCGAATGGAGGCGAATCATGACTCTGTCGATTCCCTCTCATCGGCCAGGAAGGGCACCCCCGTTAGGGGGCGCCCTCTTGCGCACAGGCTGCTTACAGAAGGATGTCGGTGCCAGGCCCCGCACCGACGAAGAGTGCCGGGTTGCCGACAAGCTGAATGGCAAACTCCGGCGCCGCATCGAAATCGGTGCTCCCCTGAAGGATCCCGCCGGAATATCGGAGCTGTCCGGCTGCTGTAAATCCAGCGCTCCCAATGTAGGTGAACGCTTGGTTGCCAGCCGCAAAAACATTGGCATCGATATCCCTCAGGTCAATCTGGTCACCTTGAAAAAAGCCCAATCCCTGAAAATCTGTGATGACATCTCTGTTGAAAAACCCAGGTTGGCTCTCGTCTGTCGAGTTATAGTCAAAGGTGTCTCTGGCGAATAGACCACCACCACCGGTCAGGATGTCCCTCCCGAGCCCACCGCTCAGGGTGTCATTGCCGATGCCGCCGTTGAGCGTGTCAGCGCCGATGCCACCGTTGAGGGTGTCAGCACCAAAGCCCCCGTTGAGGGTGTCGTTGCCAAAATCACCGCTCAGGGTGTCATTGCCGATGCCGCCGTTGAGCGTATCAGCGCCGATGCCACCGTTGAGGGTGTCATTGCCAAATTCACCGTTGAGCTGGTCATTGCCAAAGCCACCATTGAGCTGGTCGTCGCCAAAGCCACCGTTGAGCGTGTCAGCTCCGAAGCCGCCGTTGAGCTGGTCGTCACCAAGACCACCATTGAGCGTGTCAGCCCCGAAGCCACCGTTCAGGGTATCGTTGCCGGCCAGGCCCGAGAGCACGTTGTTGGCGCTGTTGCCGTTAATGACATTGTTATTCGCATTGCCGGTGCCGTCAATGGCGGCCAGCCCGGTCAAGGTCAAATTCTCAACAGTCGCACCCAGTGTATAGGTGATGCTGCTCTCTACGGTGTCATTCCCCCCGCTGATAAACCCGAAGTTCGGGTCGTTGACGACGTCTCCGACATTGTCGACCACATAGGTGTCGTTGCCGAACCCACCATTCATGGTGTCGGCGCCGAAGCCACCGTTGAGGGTGTCGTTGCCAAAGCCGCCATTGAGCGTGTCGTTGCCAAAGCCACCATTAAGGGTGTCGTTTCCGGCAAATCCATTAATAGTGTCGGCGAAAAATGTGCCGTTGAGGACGTCATTGAAAGGTGTTCCGTTAATAATGGCCATTACGATCTCCTTTGTTGGTTTGAATTGACCGGACTTCCCAGTCATGGTGATTGAGGGGATGGCTCCTTCGGAGACCTCACTCTCCCTCATGATCCATCACTCGTTCTCTACCTTCTTCTGCTCTCTTAATCATCGGCCGCTTTTCCCCTTCACCCCCTCTCTGTTCGTGCCGATGTCATAGGTATCTTTCATACCTTTCTATCGGCGACTCTAATTCAAGAGGTTCCTTCGGTGAACTGGTAGAAGACTAGGTCAGGGGAACAATGGTACCTGGTAGCTAGGTCTATTAGGATTGGTTGTCTTTACGCCAGGCGTTACCGAGATGTGGTTTCAAGCGTATTAGTTGCGGGAGGAGTGTCTGTGTATGCCTCGCTCTCGATGCGAATTGGGGCAAGAACACCGAGAATCCGAGGGTAGTCAGATCGTACACGAGCTTCAAGTCTACCTCGCGGGTTGTACTGCAAGCACACGTGCGCCGAATAGTCCACACCATTCTTCGGCTAGTCAGAGCGAATAGCTAGCTCCTAGAGAGTGGTCATATGTGGAAGGTGAAATCCAAACTGCAGTATGGAGCATGGAGAAGGTCATGGGGCTCTGCCCTGATCTGATATGAGGCTACCCCGGACACTCGATGACTTAACACGGACCGGTCAAATATGCCTCACGGTGGATATGAACGGGCCGTATTATGGGTGCAGACCTCTGCCTTGTGGCAGGCGAGTGCCTACTCGGCCTGTGTGCTGACTTACAAATCATGAATCAAGAGCGGGGTATGCCTCCGGCTTGCCTCAGCGATCACTGAGATGGTGCTTCCCAAAGATGCCAGTTTGATCCAATCACAACACCGTAGGAATTGTCGTAGTCAGCCTGATTATTTAAGATGAGGCTTGGACAGTTGTCACATTTCTCCTCACGGTTGCCGCATTTGTCCCCAGATCCGACAAGCAACCCATTCAAGCCTGTTCAGATATTTCACTACTTAGTGATACCAGCGCAGCGACTCCGGCTCTCACGATAGCGATTATCAGTAGTCAGCACATCGTGCGTGTCGGTTTGCAGACGATTTTGGAGAACGGAAAGATCGGTTACGTCGTGCGGATGTATCAGCGTATAACGCCTGATGTGTTCATTCTTGATGTGGAGACAGTCCCAGGTGTCAGCAACATTATTCAAGAGATTCGGGATTCGGCCCCGAGCAGCAAAATCATGTTCTTGTGTGGCTTCAAGGATATGAACGGTATGCGCCAGAAGGTAGGTATCTTCTTGAGTCGTTCCTGTCTAACCGCCGTCTGTCATCTAGGGTGGGCCCTGATCTGGTGTAGCGATTTACCTGAGGTCGTAAACTATTTTCCCTCAGCCGCTTCAGTGCCCTTGAGAGGCATGTCCTGGAAACTTAGAATAGAGGCGCTTGATTCCGAATCTTCAACCAATATTATTCCGTGGCGATCTGCAAGATGGAGTTGATCTCAGAGCAAAAAGGTATTGCCGTGTTCTACGCAGTCGTATCATGGTTTCGAGAAAGAGCGAAACTTGTGTCAGGAGCAGAAAGGGGTGGGAGATGGTCGCATGGCTGGTCCGTCGCGGCAGCGGTGGCAGTGGTCTTCGCCGCTGATGTGGCAACGCCGCTTGGGTATTCGGTGCCGATGTTTTATGTTCTGCCGTTGTTTCTTACAAGATTTATATCGGACTTACCCAGCACTCTTCTCACGGGCGTTGGCACCGTTGTGCTGACCTGGGCCGGAGCCGTTGCGTCTCCCCACGCGTTAGCACAACACGACGGTCCAAATCGAGCAATGGTGACCGTATTGCTTCTGGGCACGGCGTGGGCTCTGATCACGAAAAAGCGATCGGATCGTCGAATCATAACCGCACAACGGGCACGGTATGAGAGCGAGGAGCGTCTGCGCTTGTTTATCGACCACGCA
>JAEURV010000194.1 GCA_016788465.1 Nitrospira sp.
TTGATGGTGTCCCCTGCTCTTGCCAAGGACAAGAAACACGAGAAGCCCATGGATGAGCAAGCCATGATGGAGCTCTGGAAACAATTGGGTACACCGGGCGAGCCCCATAAGCAATTTGCCGCCCTGGCCGGCAGCTGGACCACAACCACCAAGGAATGGATGGAACCAGGAAAGCCTCCCATGGAATCCACCGGCACCGCAGAGATGAAGATGTTGCTGGACGGGCGATTTCTCTACCAGGAATTCAACGGCCAGATGATGGGCCAGCCCTTCAACGGCATCGGCATCGACGGCTATGACAATATGAGAAAGAAATACGTGACCGCATGGATGGATAGCATGGGTACCGGCATTTTCCTCATGGAAGGAACCGCCAGCGCTGATGGCAGAACCATCACCTTGCGCGGCTCACATCCAGAGCCAGGCGGAGGCAAGATGACACATCGCGCGATTTGGAAGTTGATCGACAACAACACCCAACAGTTCGATATGTACGGTTCCCACCACGGCCAAAAGGAAATGAAGATGATGGAGATCACCTATACAAGGAAACCATAAGGGCTAACGGCGAGAAAGATTCATTCCAGAGACTTTGGACGAATCTCTCTGGGTATCTCGATCATGTCATCACAAAGACGTACGATGTGCCGAGACAGAAGCTAACCCAGTGAGCTGCCTTCACCGGCTTTCAGGACGACAACTCGTCGCCCCCTTGTGAGCGGGCGACGAGTTCTGAATCCACATACCTCATTTTTGAAGAGCTTCACAAGATTTTGCCCACCCAACGGCTGCCGTAGAGCTGTCCGCTCGAAAATGCTAGATTGAGATTTACTCATTCACAAGGAGTTCACTATGCAACGACTCTCATTTGTGCTGACCTCACTCTGCATCATGCTCACCATCTCCCCTGCTATGGCCAAAGAGAAAAAGAGTGAGAAACCGATGGACCCGCTGGCCATGATGGAGCTGTGGAAACAGGCCGCCATGCCCGGTGAGCCGCATAAACTCTTTGCGACCTTGGCCGGCAGCTGGACCACCACGACAAAGGAATGGATAGAACCAGGGAAACCACCAATGGAATCAACTGGCACAGCAGAATCAAAAATGCTGATGGATGGGCGATTTCTCCACCAGGAATTTTCCGGACAGATGATGGGTCAACCATTCACCGGCATGAGCATCGACGCCTATGACAACATCCGGAAGAAATACGTCACGATCTGGGTGGATACGAGGGGAACCGGCGTCTTCATCATGGAGGGGACCGGAAGTGCCGATGGAAAAACTATTACCCTGGGAGGGTCACACGCTGAACCGGGCGGAGGCACAAGAACTCATCGAGCTATCTGGAAGATCATCGATGCCGACAACCAACTGGTGGAGATGTATAGCGCGCACCGGGGCCAGAAAGAAATGAAAATCATGGAGATCATATATACGAGGAAACAATAAACGCGACCCCGCACATCAGACAACGATGCCCCTTCGGACTTCAGCATACGTTCCAAACACCAGGGGCATCTCAATCTGACAGCGGCTCATTCACAAGCCTAATAGGTTGAGAGGATAGACAGCTGTGCGGTGAGGGGTTATGCGGCCCGGTCACGTACGCCTTTAATTTTCCGTTCGGCCTCCAGCCAATGCTCCAGGTCGTTCCCATCCTGGAACCCACTTCGTTCATACAGAACATAGGCCAGTTCCGCGATCTGCTGATGGAGATGGTCCTGCCCTTTTACCTGAGTTTCTACCCTTCCGCTGGCAGGACCGACAGAAAACAACTCCCGTTGAGTAGCCCGGCGCGAGCTGACCGTTTTCCCCACCTTGGCAACCGAAACACGGGGCTCATTGTTGCTTGATTCTTTCTGTTCACCGCTCGTCCGACGCGCCATAATCCTCCTCCACCTATAACGCCCGCTTACATCCTGCCCCCACCAAGGGGCTCAATTTCCTCAGCAGGATCTCCATCGCATTGTACCCGGATCGGCCACCGATACAACTTTCTTCGGAGATTTCAGAGGCCTGTCCGGTGCCTCTCGTACAGCAGTCCGATCACCAACCGGTGATACAGGATGTTCCCTCACTCTGTCTCAGAGTAGAACAGTCACATTTTTGTGGGTAGCATCACATGCGGTCATATGGTAGCGTGAACATAACCCACACAATAAAGTCTGGAACCGATCGCCTGCCCACGCACACTCGACTCGCGACCCTTTCCAGTCTTTCTCACAACCCACTTCTCACAGGAGGTGCCCTATGAGACGTCTATATATATTCCCGTCACTCTGTGGTTGCTGCGCGATCCTCTTCCTTGCTGCGGCCTGCGCCTCGGCAGGCGACGGCAGGAAGGACGGTTCTTCGATGACCGTGTCGAACGGGAAACAGGTGACACTCGAATACACCCTGAAGCTCGACGATCAATCGGTCGTCGATACGACTGTCGGGGGAGAGCCGATAAAAGTCACACAAGGCAACCATGAAGTCGTGCCCGGTCTGGAGAAAGCACTGGAGGGCATGGCCGTTGGAGAAAAAAAGAACGTGACTGTCCCCCCAGCAGAGGCCTACGGCAGCATCGACCCGAAAGCCTTTCAGGAAGTGGATAAAAAGATGGTACCGACTGGCGCCCAAAAGATTGGGACACAGTTGGAAGGGACCACCACCGACGGCCGAAAAGTCTACCCACGGATTTCTGAAGTGAAGAACGACACGATCGTTCTTGACTTCAACCATCCCCTTGCCGGCAAAACACTGTACTTCGACGTGAAGATCCTGGACGTCGCACAGGCCACGACGAAATAATCCTCACTTCTTGGTGCGGGGCGGCTACCCCCCCTGCACCAAGGACACTCTCTCCACCTCCTCTTAGGACTCTAGTTCACCCCCCGCATTCCTCCCCGACAAGGTGATCAACTTCGCCGTGGCTTGACCGTAGTGTTGATAGGCCCCCCATGTGGACCCGATGGTGAGGATCGCCTCTCTGGCTTTCGAGAGGGACGACCCGAGTTCTTCACCAGAGAGCGCTTGTGCGTAGAACACTTTGGCGAACTCCAACGCGGCTGCATCATCCACCGGCCAGCCGGTACCGATGTAATTCTCGACCCCCCTCTCAAAAAATGCTTGAGCCAAGCCGGCGAGGTTCCGATTGGATTCCTGCATCGTAAAAGGCTTTCCGGGTCGAATGACGCCGGAGAAGCAGGCGTTGGCAAAAACCAAGCGTGGCACACGCCGTGCACGGAAGATATCTCGGGCCGACAGCACATGCTCTTTCCCCAAGATCCATCCACTCTTGGCGGGATTCTTTTCATCAAAGTCTCCATGCCCCGAGTAATGGATGAGGTCGAATTCTTCGCTCAGGATCAGTGCGAGCAGTTCGACCGGATCGCATTCATTCGCCCCGATACGTTGTTCAATCGTGATATCCAGGCCCTGCTGCTCCTGCATCTCTCGCAGAATCTTGACGACCTCGCGCCCTTCCTCACGCGCGCCAGGCAATTGCAGCTCTGTCTCAGGTGCGGGATCGGCCACGACGAGCACACGGAGCCGATTAGGGAAGGACGGGGCGATCAATCCTGGCGCCCCAGACAAAGTAGTCCGAAACTGTCTGGTAAGGTGGCGCCCAGGGCCATAGAATACAACCTTCCCATGCCGCTCAAATGCCGCCATTTCCCATGGGAACGCCGCGGTCGCACGATCCACCATGAGAGTCAGTGGGGTCATGTCCAGCGTGTCCTGGAAATCCTCCGGCATGAGATATGTATGGAACAGCTTCCCATATTTCGACTGCTCCTCCAGCGTCCGAGCCTCTCGCAAGAGGTCAGCAATGCCGTCGGCATAGGACGATTGGATAGAAATTTCACGGACTGGAATCACCGCTTGCTTCGTGATCGCCGAGAAACGGAATCCATCATGGTCTCGCTCAATCGTGACACGGCTGCCTTCCAGCATCTCGGCTTGCTCTGACTGCGCCGTCGGCCGACGATGGGCTCGCTTCGGCAATTGCCTTGATGACAGCGTCAATGTCAGCGATCCGTCACTCCCAGCTTTGATCGTGTCCAAGATCTTTCTAATATCCTTGAACCGACGTTTGTCATACTCCACGATCTGGATGGTCTCGAGACGCCCCTGCTCCTTAATCCGTCTGAGTGCTGATGCCACCCCTTCGAGCATGCCCTCGATCGCCTGCTCTAGCGAGAGATTGCCCTCACCGGAACCAACCACAAGCGTTGCAAAGGTTCGCCACCCGAGCGCGGTGACACCATACGTCACATTGGCAAACAGGAGATCGACATCTTCTCGATGGAAGCGTCCATACTCGCCCATACCGGCAAGAATCACGTTGTCGGCGGCAAGAGACCGATGCGTATTAGGAATGAGGAACACTTCTCCCAATCCACCACCGATCATGCCTCGCTTGACGGCCCGAGAAATCCAAAACTCGAGCGCCTGATCCAGCGCCCCGACCGCCCGCACTGGAGGCACCCCCCGATAGTGGCCAGCCACCACCGCCGGTGCCTTTATATCGCGAATGTCGCCGTGGA
>JAEURV010000225.1 GCA_016788465.1 Nitrospira sp.
ACGCCCCGAACCAGCTGCTCTGCAAAAGCCCGAGACTCCTCGGAAGCGGAGTACTCTCGCCAAAACTCATCCAGGCGAAGCTCCCCCTTTCCATGAATATCGTGCTGAAAGAGAATCTGCAAGGCGCGCTCGCGAGCCTGATGACGGCTACCCATACAGTTGAACGCAAGAAAGTTGAAAAGTTACGACGCATGTTGCTAGACACAAGGGACTCATGAACATCACCGTTTTCCCTTCTGCCGCATCCGCCCGCTTTGACTTGCAGGCTCCCCACTTTCTAACTTTCTGTCTTTCCCACTGATCGTTCGCATGACCTTTACCATTTCAATCGCAGCTTGCGCCGCTGCGCCGCCACGGTTGAACTGCTGCTGATCCGCACGCTCCTCCGCCTGCGCCACTGTCTCGGTGGTCAGGACGCCAAAAATGATCGGCACCTCGGTCTCCAAAGCCGCCTGGCCGATCCCACGGCTCACTTCGGAGCAAATATAGTCGAAATGAGGTGTGTCTCCGCGAATCACGGCTCCCAAGCAAATCACCGCATCAACGCGGTTCGTCCTCGCCATCGTACGAGCCACCAGGGGAATTTCAAACGCGCCGGGCACACGCACGACCTGAATGTCGTCGGCAGCCACCCCACAGCGCGCAAGCGTGTCGGTACAGGCACTCAGTAACTTGCCGGTAATCCGTTGGTTGAATCGCGCCACCACGATACCGAACCGAAGGCCTGCTGCCGTACGTGTTGTTTTCTTTGCCATTTATTCAGAAACTCCATATTCATCCACGGGCCGATCATGATCGTGCCGGCCTCGCGGAGCCGCTCAGACCTTCTTAAGGAGATGCCCCAGTTTCGTTTTCTTCGTCCTCAAATAGCGCACATTGGCTGCACGGGGAGCAATCTCAATGGGAACACGCTCGACGACCTTGAGACCATACCCCTCGATCCCAACGATCTTTCTGGGGTTGTTCGTAATCAACCGAATCTGATGCAGACCAAGATTCGCCAAGATTTGTGCGCCGACGCCGTAGTCGCGGAGATCAGCCTTAAACCCGAGCTGCAGATTGGCTTCAACTGTGTCACTGCCTCGATCTTGAAGTCCATAGGCCTTAATCTTGTTGAGTAACCCGATACCTCGACCCTCCTGATTCAAATACAACAAGATTCCTCGGCCTTCCTTTTGAATGATCTCCATGGCAGAGTGCAACTGGTCACGACAATCGCATCGCAGCGATCCCAGCGCGTCGGCGGTCAGACATCCGGAATGGACGCGAACAAGCGTCGGCATCCCTCCCTCAAGTCGTCCCTTCACCAACGCGATGTGGGTCACGCCGTCGATTTGATTCTCAAACGCGACCGCCTCGAACTCACCAAACGTAGTCGGCAGTCGGGCGCTCGCCACCCGCTTGACGAAGGTTTCCCTCCGCATTCGGTATTCGATCAAGGCCTTCACCGTCACCATCTTCAGCTTATGAGTCTTGGCAAACTTCGCCAGCTCCGGCACACGAGCCATCGTCCCGTCGGGATTCATAATTTCGCAGATCACTCCGGCAGGCTTGAGCCCGGCCAAACGCGCCAAATCGACGGACCCCTCCGTCTGTCCGGCACGCCGAAGCACGCCTCCTGTTTGCGCCTTGAGCGGGAATACATGTCCAGGCCGTGCAAGATCACTCGGTTTACATTTTGGGTCGATCGCCACATGAATGGTCGTGGCTCGATCGGCGGCGGAAATGCCCGTCGTAATGTCTTTACGCGCATCGATCGAAACCGTAAACGCCGTCCCGAATGTGGCGGTATTCTCCGCAGCCTGCTGGGGCAGCTGCAACTCCTCCACTCGCTCAGGCGTCAACGCCAAACAAATCAGTCCTCGGGCATGCTTCGCCATAAAGTTGATCGCCTGCGGGGTGACCTTTTCCGCAGCAATGACGAGATCACCTTCGTTCTCACGGTCTTCGTCATCGACGAGGATAATGAACTTCCCCTTCTTGATGTCACGGATCGCGTCTTCAATATGATTGAACGGGCTGGGCATAAGGTATCCAATCTAGCATTTCAGACCGAACCTTGAACATGATTTTTTGCTGGCGGCTTGAACACCAGAATATTCAGGAAGGCAGATTCATCGGAAACGATCCGTTCGGGCGTAACGCCATCATCACAGTCCCCCATGCACAGACCGCAAGCCCGGCAAACAGCCAAAATCCCAACTCGTAGCTCCCTGAGAGTTCCTTCATCATCCCGATCAGAATCGGGAGCACGAATCCCCCGACAGCGCCTGCCGAACCGACCACACCCGAGGCCAATCCGATATCATGAGGAAACCACTCGGCCACGAGCTGAAAGATCACACCGTTGCCGAATCCCATCGCCGCTGTCGCGATCACCATCATGGTCACGCCCATCAGATGCGATGGGCTGACAACGGCAACCACCGCCCCCGCAATAGCCGGCAACACATAATACAGTGCCCTCAGCCCTCCTTGTCGATCCGCAACATATCCGCCGATCGGACGGATCACGCTACCGACAAGTCCGCAGAGGGCCGCCACGATTCCGGCTTCAATCGCCTCGACACCATATACATCATGCAGCAACAGCGGAATCACGCTACAGAGCCCCACAAAACCACCAAACGTAATCGCATAGAGGAAGCAGAGCCAGTAGGCCGATCGCCGCCGAATCAGTTCCGCAACATTGTGCCACCAAGCCCCTACACGGGACTCAGGAGCCGGGGTCATCCGAAGAACCAGTAATTCAAACCCGACCAAGGCTACCGCAACCACGACGGCCATGAGCCCACAGACCTGATGCCAATCCATGACAGCAAGCCAGCGTGGCGCCATAAAGAG
>JAEURV010000265.1 GCA_016788465.1 Nitrospira sp.
CGTGACACGGTCTCCGACAAAGCCATCGGCATGCGACGCCAAGGTTTTTTCGGTGCGGCCATGCTGCCCATGGCGGAACTGGAATATACCGGGATCATGGAAAACCTGAAGGCGCTGGAACCTCGATTCCGCGTGCGCACCAGTTCGTGATCGGACACGAGTCAACCGTTCTCCGCAAGTCAGGAGATCGCATGGTTGAGCTGAACGACCGGTCACCGGAGAATCCCGCTCACGATCATCTCCACCGCTTGTTCCGGTGTGAGCCCACGCGCCATCAGCGTTTCCAATTCTTTCTTGTCCACGCTGCCGATGGCCGCTTCGTGGGTGACTTTGGCTTCGGGATGAAACACCCGCACGATGGGGATCGCACTGGCATGGGCTTGGCCTTGCACGATTTCCATGCAGTCCACGTGACCGCGGGATCCTTTGGCATGGGCTTCGGTGATGCCGGTGATTTCCGCAAAGGCTTCGTCTTCCAACACTACCCTTGTCTTAATGAGCCCTCGCGACCGCTCCCCGCGGAGCATGACGGCTTCCTTGAGTGTGATCCGATCAGTCTTGTGGGCGAAGATCTTTGCAGTGAGTTCGGCGATGGCGTCCTCTTCCACCTCGACCAGGTAATCGATGTCGAGGCTACCTACTGAACCAGACAGCAGTGAGAAGTCGGAAAAGTACCGCGCGCCTTTCCCGATTCTGATCGTCGCATGGGGAAGGACCTGCATCCCGCCGTGCTGGCCATGGTAATGGCCCTCCGTGTAGGTCAACGAAGCGCCTGGCCCGATGTCGATCGTGGCTTGCATCCGATGCTCCGCCGCTTGAGCGAAGGGGAATAGGCAATGGGAGAGCACGCGAGCGGTCGCCCGTTCTTCCACGAAGACGTCCATCCGAATGTGCTGACTGCCGGTCGGATGGGCCAAGCCAAAACACAGATGGATCGGTTGCGCAATGGTCACGCCTGCCCGAACGGTCATTCTTCCGACGAGCGCCTCGGGAGTTTCGTGCACATCCAGGTCAAGGCCGGGAACAGATCGTCGGCTCAGGATGCGATGGCCATGTCCGACGACATGTGCGATCGTTTCGTCCGCGAGGATCGTCGGCTCCGCGCCAACCATCGGCAAGACACGAGTCAGTTCGTCAAGCTCGGACATAGCCGCAGACCTCTCCATCGCACCGGACGCAGGTCCGGCCGCGAAAGTGTTCGATGACATGGGTCGGATCGCCGGAAAAGATGATCCGCCCGTTACAGAGTTGGGAAGCGGAGTCAGCGATCGCCGCCACCTCTTCTTGATGGGTGATGAGCAGAACCGCCCCGCCGTTCTCCTTGAGCGTGCGGATGACGGTGATGATATGGCTGATCGACAGCATGTCGATGCCGGCGGCAGGCTCATCCAGGATCGCCAGCCTCGGTTTCATGCACAACACGGATGCCAGCTCGATGCGATGACGCTCTCCGCCGCTGAGCGCCTTGTCGACTCGCCGATTCAGGTAGCGTTCTGGGTCCAGGCCGACTTGAAGCAGTAATGACTCAGGGGTGAGCTCCGGATGGCCTAGGCTCAAATACTCGCGGATGGTGAGGCCTTCGAACCGAGCCGGTTCCTGCCACGCGAGGGTGAGACCCAACTTCGCCCGTTCGTGCATCTTTAGTCGGAGAAGGTCCGTGCCGTTGAATAGCACGGATCCTGTCATGGGAATATACCCCTCGCACCCCATCAGGAGATAAGCCAGAGTGGTTTTGCCGGAGCCGTTTGCGCCGAGAAGCGCATGGATTTCTCTTGGGTGGATTGTCAGATCGAGCCGGTCGAGGATCTTCTGATTGCCTGCTGCAAAGGTCAGATTGTGAATCTGTAAGAGTGGAAGAATCATGGCACACCACACCTCTCCACTTATTCACTGTGCATCATGCGTGCCTTAGTTCGGCGCCCATTCAGCAGGACACTTCTCTTATCAGTCAATCGATCAAACGATCAAACCGTGGCGTTCTGCAGCATATGGAATAATTCTCCTGGGGAATTAGTCCCCACGGATTTGCTCTACTCACGGTTCGCCTCATCGGGCGTGAATGCTCATGGACCTGAAGGATCAATGGCTTCTCGATGAGTCCTTCACATGGCATCGCCATTGCTGTCCCGAGGTATCTGGTTGCCAAGGCCGATGCGATAAAAAGAAAGTCCGGTGTCGAGGCAACAACGAAACCTCATAACCAAACCAGGAGGAGTGCCATGGCCAAAGCAGTCGAAGAAGAAAAAACCGTTGCCACAAAAAAGCCAGATGATATTGCGTCGCGGGTGGAGGGCCTCGAGCATTGGATGGAACGCTTCATGGACGACCTATGGCGGTGCCCGTTTCCCAGCCTCTTCGGGCGGGATCGGTGGTTGCCCATTCCGTTCGTCGTCGATCCGCATGTCCTCACTCGATGTTTATGAGGAATAGGACTCCGTCGTAGTGAGGGCCGAACTGCCTGAAATAAAGAAAGAAGATGTGGAAGTGAACCTTGTAGAAGCGAACTTGAGGATCAAAGGCGAGAAGAAAGAGCACAAGGAAGTCAAAGAAGATGACCACTATCGCCGGGAGCGGTCCTATGGGTCGTTCTTGCGGACCATCGCGTTGCCCTGCGACGTGAAGGATGACGAAATCAAGGCGTCATTCAAAGACGGCGTGCTGGAAATCCGAATGCCGAAGACGGAGGAAGCGAAGAGGAAGTTGATCTCGGTGAAGATCCACTAGCTTTTAGCCTGTGTGGGGCGGTTTGTGACGGCTCACCATGATTTTTCTTGCGACGGCAGGGGTTAAATAGAGGGGCAGGCGGAGGTGTTGCGACGCCTGCTTGCGGGTGGGGCGATCATGCCGTAGAGTATATCTGTCCTGCCGTTTGTTTTCTGATCGGTTCAACATATTTTGAGGAAAAGCCATGTGGTCGCGTGACAAGTTTCTGTTGATCGGCTTGCTGCTCTGGTACCTGGCCCTCTCAATATGGACGGCTCAGTCGCCGACCGACCCCCAGTTTTGGCTGCTCTCGAGTCTGTTGCCGGCGGTGTTCGTGCTGGGGTTGATCGCGACGCATCGCTGGTTTCCGCTGTCCCATATCTCCTACATCCTCATCACTCTCTTTCTGACCCTCCATGCGATCGGTGCCCATTACACGTATGCCCAAGTGCCGGTCGGTCAGTGGATGGATCAGGTCTTCCATCTCGGCCGGAATCATTTCGACCGGATCGTTCATTTCAGCTTCGGCTTTTTACTCGCCTACCCGATGGAAGAACTATTCCGCCTCGGTGCAGGGGTGCGAGGCTGGCTGCTGTATTATTTGCCGGTCATGACGGTGTTGGGACTGAGCGGGCTCTGGGAAATCATCGAGTCGTGGGTGGCGAGTACCCTCCATCCGGAATTGGGTGTTACATATTTGGGATCGCAAGGCGATGTCTGGGATGCCCAGAAGGATATTGCTGCCGCGCTCTACGGAGCCTTGATTTGCGTGACAATCCTTGCAGTCATCCGTGGAGTCCGAGGTACACTTCTGCCCTCCCAGGCTCAGCCGGTCGTCATCGATTCATCTACGTAGATGAAGGGCGGACTTCCAAACCTTGGTCGGGCAGAGTCGAGGAGCACTCCTCTGCTCTCGGGACTGCTTCTCTGGTATGGGCTGCTCTGGACCTGGTTGGCCATCGCCCCCGTCAATCGAAGAGATTGGCTCCTTGAGAATCTGCTGGCGTTCGCCCTGGTGTTGCTGTTGCTCCTGACCTACCGCCGGTTTCAGCTTTCAAATGCATCCTATTGCCTGATTACCCTCTTCATGACGCTCCATGCAACGGGCGCACACTATACGTATGCCGAGGTGCCATTGGGGTTTTGGATTCAGGATTTCTTGTCGTTGAGCAGAAATCCCTTTGATCGAATCGTCCACTTCGCTTATGGCGTCCTCTTCGCCTATCCGGTTCGTGAGATCCTCATGCGTCTGGCCGGTGTGCAGGGCCTCTGGCCTTACCCTCTGTCGGTCAGCATGATTCTCGCCCAAAGCGGTCTGTTCGAAATTGTTGAGTCTATCGTGGCCGCTCTCGTCAGTCCGGAACTCGGCAACGCCTATCTCGGCACGCAAGGAGATGAGTGGGATGCGCAGAAGGACATGGCGGCTGCCTTCGGTGGCGCCGCGCTGGCCATGATTTTTACGCTCACGACATCGAAGGGCGTTGGGAAGACGGGCCATCGCGCGGCTTCGTAATAAGCAGTGTCGTTCGGAGTCCAGCCAACAGCATGTACGCCGCAGCCCTGAGTGCATCAAGAGGAGCAGGTTGTCCCTTCACGCCGCAGTGCTTCCCATACACTGTCGCAATCTCCCCCAGTCTTTCATTCCAGAAGTTGGACTGCCCTACCACTGTTTCAACTTCTCCTGAAGACACACGAGGTTTCATCCGGACCTATTCGTGAATCCTGGGCACTCCTCTTGCTGAACAATCTAGATATGGCTTCGCAGGTTGCCACGGACGTTACAAAGGCTCTTGCGGTCGTCGTCGCAGGACTATGGGTGGCAGGGTGCGCCGGTACGTCCATTGTGCCTCCAGAACTCCAGGAGAGAATCGAGCGGAATATTTCATTTCAGCAGATCAAGGTCTCACCGTTATCCTATCTGGGCAAGATCGTCGTAGTTGGGGGGACCGTCCTTTCGGTGAAGCCGCTCAAGCAGAGCGGGACGCAGATCGAGATTCTTCAACTGCCGCTCACGAGCGATGACGAGCCCTATGGTCGACTGATGGATTCCAAGGGCCGTTTCTTCGCTGTCCACAAAGAGTTCCTCGATCCGGCGACTATTCCTATCGGCACCAGGCTGACGGTCGTGGGTGAAGTGACCGGGTCGACGACATCGATGGTCGACGAGTTTGAATACGCCTATCCGACGTGTGACATCTTGTCGCTCACAATTTGGCCACCGAGTCTGCCCACTTACTGGTTCCGTCCCTATCCACATTTCGGTGTCTACTGGGGGCCGTACGGGGGATCCTATTGGGGACCTCCACAATTGAGTCCCTACGGATGGCCAGGGAGAAGATGACAGTGAATAGCGAGGCGTCGCTGTCCACAGTTGACCAGGATGGAAGGGCTGGTGCTGCCCACCAGAACTACATGACGCGGTCATCCTGAGGAGGGAGACGCCGGTGCCAAGTACCGACAGCAAGCGAGACTATTATGAGGTCTTGGGTGTGGATCGGATCGCCACCCGCGACCAGATTAAGCATGCCTACCGACAGCTGGCCCTGAAGTACCATCCGGATAAGAGCCAGGATCCCGACGCAGCGGCGAGGTTCCGTGAACTCGCCGAAGCCTATGCGGTCCTTTCCGACGATATGAAACGAAAGGAATACGATACAACGGGCCATGCCGGCGTGAGCGAACGATGGTCGACGGACGACCTCATGCGGGATTTCAAATTTGGAGATTTCTTCGGGGGTCGGTTCGGTGATCTGTCGGGCATGTTCGGGGATTTATTCGGACGACGTATGCGGCCAGGAGCTGGTGCGTCCAGAGGGGCGGATCTTCACTACGATGTCGAGCTGACGCTGGAAGAGGCTGCTTGCGGGGGAGAGCGGGAGATCCAGCTCGCACGATCTGAGCCCTGTACGGATTGTGGAGGGAGTGGGGCCAAGGTCGGTACGAAACCTTTGTCCTGCCCGGACTGCCGTGGAAGCGGACAGAAGCAAGACATGAAGATGAGAAAGGACGTGTGGCTGGTCACATTGACCACCTGTGCGCGTTGCCAAGGGCGTGGGCAGATCGTTGAATCTCCCTGTTCAGCCTGTCAGGGCAGCGGCTATCGATTTGTTCCCCACACTTTGAACGTGAAAGTTCCTCCCGGCATAGACGACGGCATGATCATTCGGTTGCCGGGGCAGGGTGAAGTCAACGCCAATGGTGGGCCATCGGGAGATCTTCACATCAGTCCACACATCCGGCGCCATTCCACCTTCGAGCGTCATGGTGCTGACCTCTATATGGTTCAATCGGTGACCTTTCCGGATGCGGCACTGGGCAAAACAATGTGTGTGACGGGATTGAGCGGAGAGACGCTCCACGTGACGATTCCGGCCGGAACGCAAAGCGGGACGGCGCTGCGATTGAACGGGAAAGGTATGCCGAAGGTCGGAGAGAAGGAAAAGGGCGATCTCTTTGTCGTGGTGGAGGTGCGGACTCCGACTGAATTGTCGGATCGTGAGCGGACGCTCCTGCAGGAGTTGGCGAAGCTGCATCAATCAGCATGATGAATGTCGGAGGGGCGATCTCATTCCTCCGTCGGCATGGACAAAATGTCTGAGGCCGTGCAGTGAGGCTAGGCACACACTACCGGCGTTGATCATGGGGACCATCGCGATCGTGGCGTGCTCTTCCCGAGTATCCATGATGCGGAAGGGTTGTTATGGTACAGTGGCGACCCCATGAGGGTCTTTGTGCTCGGCGTCGGAGCGACCGGCTCGCTCTTGGTGAAGTTGCTCACTCGTCAGGGGCATTGTGTGTCGTGCGGCGACCGGGATCCGGTTCGTGCACGTGACTTTCTCGGTGCGAGATCCACGGTTGCGGTTCAACAGGTCAATGCCAGAAATCTCCGCAGTATCGTCAAGGCAGCCACAGGGTGTCAGTTGCTCATCAATGCCTGTCCTGCGGTCTTCAACAACATCGTCATACGCGCCGCCCTGAGACTGCGGGCGCACTATCTCGACACAGCCTCACACTTGCGGGCCAACCCGTTTCGGCCGGAGCAGTTCCGCTTCGATGAACAGTTTCGGAAGAACAGCCGATGGGCGCTCGTTCACGCAGGCGCTGCGCCGGGACTCACGAATCTCTTCGCGGCACAGGCTGCCGCTCAACTTGATCGAGTGGACAAGGTGGAGGTGCGGATCTTTGAGGAGACGGCGAGCGATGCCCCGGTCTCACAGTGGTCAGCGGAGTCTTCGTTTGACGAAGCGGTGTCGCGCCCCCGCATTTATCGTGACGGTCGGTTCCGCTTCGGCTCTCGATTCGGAGAACGCGAACTATTCCGCTTCCCCGCGCCGATAGGACGAGTCGGGGTCGTGCTGGCCGCGCAAGATGAAGTGGTGACAATTCCGCGAACCATCGGACTGAAACAGATGGATGCGAAAATCGGAGGGATGGACATCGACCGTCTCCGGCGATGGTATCGTCAGGGGAAATTGCGTCAGTCTCGAGGGCTCAGCCCTGCGCGATTTCCTGCAACGCCGACTCCGGTCGCGATGACTACTTTGGTGCAGCAAGGGATTTTGCACAATGAGCGGTTCGCCCTGGCAGTCTTGGTGTACGGGGACAAGCAGGGACGATCGTGCCTCATCCGCTGGGATGCATTGTTTCCGTCGATGTTCGAGTTGCGCCGACGAAGAATTCCATCGTCCCCGATCGCCTGGGGCACTGCCCATCTGACCGCTCTATTCGTGAAGTGCATGCCGCGCGAACTTTCTGGCGTCTATGTTCCCGAGGCACTGCCGGCTACGGCTCGCAGAGATATTGTGCAGGCAACTCGAAGGAGTGGGATCCGACTCACGCGAAG
>JAEURV010000282.1 GCA_016788465.1 Nitrospira sp.
CGTGAAGCGGAAGAGGCCACCATCATCGCCAAATACGACGAAACGGAAGGAGTGTATCTCGGCATCTGGGCCGTGCCCGGCGTCAACGAGATCGAGGTCGGGTACCGCCTACGCGACGAAATCGAACGAATCCGCCCGACGTTGCCGAGCGACATCGACATGAAACTCGTCTGGGACAGCACGATGTTCATTCGGAACGCCCTGACGGAAATCTCCAAGACCCTGTCCGAGACGATTCTGATCGTCGCCTTGGTGGTGTTTCTCTTCATGGGATCCGTCCGCACGGCCCTCGTCCCTCTCGTGGCCATGCCGGTCTCACTCATCGGGGCTGCACTCTTCTTGGCCGCCTTCGGGTTCAGCCTCAACCTCCTCACGCTTCTGGCGATTGTGTTGTCGGTCGGGCTGGTCGTAGACGACGCCATCGTCGTCGTAGAAAATGTGGAACGGCATGTACGCCTTGGCCGATCCCGAATTGAGGCCGCACAAGTGGCTGCGCGTGAGCTGCTTGGTCCCATCGTGGCCATGACTATCACGCTCGCCACCGTCTACGCCCCCATCGGTTTTCAGGGAGGACTCACCGGCTCTCTGTTCCTCGAGTTTGCGATCACACTGGCCGTTGCTGTGGTGTTGTCCGGCATCGTTGCCATCACCCTCTCGCCGGTGATGAGTTCACGATTCGTGCATCCCCAAGGCAAAGAAGGTCGGTTGACCACATTCGTCAATCGACGATTTGAGGAAGCACGGAGGATCTATGCCAGACTGCTCGACGGGGCCCTCACGATGAATTGGGGAATCGTGGTCTCTGCCATCGTCATCATGGTCGCGGCATGGCCGCTGTATCAATTCTCCCGTCTGGAGCTGGCCCCCGTGGAAGATCAGAACCATATCAGCCTGTTCTTCGAAGCCTCACCGGATTCGACGGTCCACGCCACCAATCACCAGCACTTCCAAATCGTCAAAGCGATTACCGCCATCCCCGAAACAGACTACACCTGGTCGCTCACCACTGCATGGGGCGGCTTCGGCGGAGTGGTCGCAAAAGACTGGCATGATCGTGCGCGTTCGACCGAAGCCATGTACGACGACGTGTACGGAGCCGTCTCACAGGTTCCGGGACTGCGCGTCTTCCCCCGACTCGATCCCCCGCTTCCGACTCCGGGACAATACGACGTCGAGTTAATTCTTGAATCCGACGCACCGGCTGAGCAGCTACTCGAAACCGTCGGAGCCCTGTTGGGCGCAGGATGGCAAAGCGGCAAATTTCTCTACGTCGACACCGACCTCAAGATCGACCTCCCTCAGGCGAGAGTCGTGTTGGATCGTGAGCGGCTCGCAGACTTAGGATTCGATTTAGCCGGAGTCGGCCGTGAGTTGGGCACCATGCTCGGGGGAGCCTACGTCAACCGGTTCAACTACTTCGACCGGAGCTACAAGGTCATCCCGCAACTCGGCGACAAAGACCGTGCAACGATCGACCCGCTGCTCGATTTGAAGATCAAGGCCCCAGGCGGCCAATTGGTGCCGGTGTCAACCTTCGCCCACATTGAAACGAGTACGGCCCCGCGTACCTTGAACCGATTCCAACAGCGGAACGCCGTTCGCATCTTCGGCGGGCTCAAACCGGGCGTCACCAAGGAAGAAGGTCTGCGGGTACTCGAGGAGGCAGCGGTGTCGGTCGGCCCACGAATCATCCTCGACTACGCCGGCGAGTCACGCCAACTCCGTCAGGAGGGATCTGCCCTCACCGTCACACTGGGCTTTGCGGTCGTCCTGATTTACTTGGTCCTGGCCGCCCAGTTCAAGAGCTTCCGCGATCCCCTGATCGTGCTCCTCGGTTCAGTCCCACTCGCCATCTCAGGCGCACTGGTCGTCAGCTTTCTCGACCTCACGACCATCAATATTTACTCGCAAGTCGGACTCATCACATTAGTCGGACTCATCGCCAAGAACGGGATCCTCATCGTGGAATTTGCCAATCAGCTGCAGGCGCAAGGCCTCTCGAGACTCGCAGCCATTCGCGAAGCCTCCCTGACCAGACTGCGACCGGTGTTGATGACCTCCGCCGCCACCATCTTCGGCCATTTCCCCCTGGTGCTCGCTACGGGACCAGGAGCGGCAGCCCGCAACAGCATCGGCATGATGCTCGTCACCGGTATGACCGTCGGCACTCTCTTCACCCTCTTTGTGGTCCCCGTGTTTTACTCGCTGATCGCCGCAGAACATCAAGCATCGGCAGCGCCTGAACATGAGACCAATACAGCA
>JAEURV010000294.1 GCA_016788465.1 Nitrospira sp.
GGACAACACCGGAGACAAGGTTCGAGAATTACTTGGAACCACGGCAAGTGGTGGCCATTCAGGATAGGTGATGCGGCTATGGTGAAGATTAAGATCTGCGGCATCACCAATGTGGAAGACGCGAAGGTGGCGGTGGCAGCCGGCGCGGATGCCTTGGGTTTCGTCATGTATCGGAAGAGTCCTCGCTTCGTCGAGGCGGTGGTTGTGAAAAGTATTGTGGCAACGCTACCCCCGTTCGTGTTGCCCGTTGGAGTCTTCGTCAATGAGGAGCCAGAGCGAGTGCGGGCTTTGGTGGATGAATGTGGTCTGGTCTTGGCTCAGCTGCATGGAGATGAAACCGCGTCCTATTGTCAGGATCTCGGACGTCCCGTGATGAAAGCCCTTCGCCTCAAAGACCGGGGGACCTTTCTGGCTCTGGCAGAATTTCAAGGACGGGCCAACGTGCGGGGGTTCCTCATCGATGCCTTTTCCGATCAAGCCTATGGCGGAACCGGACAGACGGTGGACTGGACCTTGGCGCAGGAAGCTGCTCGTTCGACACCGGTCGTTCTAGCAGGGGGGCTGACCCCAACGAATGTAGCTGAGGCCATCGCCTGCGTGCGTCCCCATGGAGTCGATGTGAGTAGCGGGGTGGAGCTCAGCCCCGGGAAAAAGGACCATGGGAAAGTAAAGGCGTTTATTGAAGCCGCCAGACTTGTGGCTGTCTGATTGTCATAGTTATACTCGTGTGGAATCTGCAGGATGTCCAAAACGCTTTTCAGCTAGGCGGTAGCTTGCGAATCGGCGGGGTGTGCTCGCTGCCGCAGGTTGAGCCGATGAGCGAAGCGAGAACAACGCTGGGAGGCGTTTTCAGGGTTCTGTTACTCAGGAGGATGAGATCACATGCCAACCCTTCCCGATAATCGTGGCCGCTTTGGACCCTATGGCGGGCGGTACGTGCCTGAAACCCTCATGCCGGCGCTGCTGGAGCTGGAGGAGGAGTATGCGAAGGTTAAGAAGGATCGTCGGTTTCAAGCGGATCTGGCTTATTACCTCAAGCAATATGTCGGGCGCCCGACCAGCCTCTATCGTGCCGATCGGCTGACGAAGAAATTGGGCGGTGCCAAGATCTATCTGAAACGGGAAGACCTGTGCCATACAGGCGCCCACAAGATCAATAACGCGATCGGGCAAGCGTTACTCGCGGTGCGCATGAAGAAGCCCCGGGTGATCGCCGAGACCGGGGCGGGGCAGCATGGCGTGGCCACGGCGACGGCCGCCGCGATGTTCGGGCTCGAGTGCGAAATCTACATGGGCACGGAAGACATGGAACGACAGGCCTTGAACGTCTTCCGCATGCGATTGCTCGGCGCGAAGGTCACCGGCGTGGATGCCGGGAGCCGCACGTTGAAGGATGCCATCAGCGAAGCAATGCGCGACTGGACGACGAATGTGCGCACCACCCATTACATTCTTGGTTCAGTCCTGGGGGCCCATCCCTATCCCATGATGATCCGCGATTTTCAGGCGATCATCGGACGGGAAGCACGGAAGCAGATTCTGGCGGCGGAAGGGAAGTTGCCGAACTATCTCGTTGCCTGTGTCGGCGGCGGGAGTAATTCGATCGGACTGTTCCATGCCTTTCTGAAAGACCCCAAGGTGAAGATGGTCGGGGTCGAAGCTGGGGGAAGCGGCATCGTCAGCGGTAAACATGCGGCGAGATTCTCCGGCGGAAAGCCGGGCGTCTTACAGGGCACCATGACCTATCTGCTGCAAGATGACAATGGCCAGATCAACTTGACCCATTCCGTCTCAGCCGGTTTGGACTATGCGGCGGTCGGGCCAGAGCATAGTCTTTATCATGATCTGGGCCGGATCGAGTACACCTACGCGACGGATAGTGAAGCCATGGCGGCCTTTGACCTACTGGCGCGTGAAGAGGGCATCGTGCCTGCGTTGGAAAGCGCCCATGCCATTGCCCACGTGGTCAAGCTGGCGCCGACGTTGAAAAAGTCGCAGCTCATTATCGCGAATCTATCGGGCCGTGGGGACAAAGACGTCCAGCAAGTGGCCAGAATGCGAGGGGTCACGCTATGAGTGGACGGTTGGACAGCACCTTTGCACGTCTTCGTCAGAACAAACAGAAAGCCCTCATCGCCTATCTCATGGCCGGGGATCCAGGATTGGCTGAAACCGAACAGCTCGTTGTTGCCCTTGAGCAGGCCGGCGCCGATATTATCGAGCTGGGCGTGCCGTTTTCAGATCCCATTGCTGATGGGCCGGTGATTCAACAGGCGGCCGAGCGTGCCTTGAAAAACGGCACCTCACTTCGGCAGATCCTTGCGTCGGTCACGTCCCTCCGTCAGCGCACGCAGATCCCAATCATCCTCATGCTGTACTACAACTCCATCCATGCCATGGGCTGTGAAGAGTTTTGCAAAGTGGCAAAGGCGGCTGGAGTTGATGGCTTGATCGTCCCCGATATGCCACCGGATGAAGCAGGACCGCTCAAGGCTCCGGCGGATGCGGTGGGGCTCTCGCTGATCTTCTTGCTTGCACCGACCAGCACGACGGATCGACGGAAACTGGTGGCGAAAGAGTCGCACGGCTTTGTCTACTATGTGTCGTTGACGGGGATTACCGGGGCGAAGCTCAGCAATGCGACGGACATCCAGCAGAATATCGACAAACTTCGAAAGGTGTCTGCTGCTCCCGTGGCCGTGGGGTTCGGTGTGGCCACGCCGGAGGATGCGGCGCGGGTGTCAAAGATGGCGGACGGGGTGATTGTCGGCAGCGCCATCGT
>JAEURV010000318.1 GCA_016788465.1 Nitrospira sp.
GGCTCAAGGAGTGGAATCAGCCCCTGGTGACCTTGCTGCTCAGCCAGGTCTACCGGGCGTTCTCCGGATGTCATTCTGGCCTGCTTGTCCGCACCGTGTTGCAGTAGGAGGCTGACAATCTCCTGATCGCCTCGATAGGCTGCAACGTGCAGTAACGTCGCGCCGCCAATCTGCACCTGCTCATTCACCCGTGCGCCTTTTGCTAAGAGTAATGCCACCATCTCTCGCCGCCCCTCTTGAACCGCAGTGGAAAGCGGCGTGACGCCATCCTGACTTCCAGGATTCACGGCTACGCCTCGTTCAAGCAGCAGCGCCGCCACGTCCCGATGCCCATGCTTCGCGGCGAGGTGGAGCGGGGTGATCCCGCGCGCATCGGCTGATTCTGCATTGACGCCCTGTCCAAGAAAGGTCTCCACTCGGAGCAGATTCCCGTTCGCCGCAGCTTGCCGCAACATTTCTTCAGGTGCAGCGGCACAGCCACTGATCACAAGGAGTGTGAGTGAACAGAGAGTTTGTGCCCAATTCAGCGTATCCGATTTCATTTCATCCGCTCTTTGTCACTAAAGATTATAGAAAGTGAGTTCCAAGTCACGCTATCTGGTTGCAGCTCATGGAAGTGACATGTCGGGGGGAGCAGTTAAAGTGCGCATGAATACTGTGGGCTACAGCTTCAGAAGCGCATAGAGTGTGCGGTGGCCTTGTTGACGAGCAAGATCGAGTGGGTGTTCGCCCGATTGTGTCTTCGCACGTTTGTTTCCCCCGTGCTTGAGAAGGAGCGTCACGATCTCTCGATTGCCATGATAGGCACCCAGATGCAGCGGGGTCTTCCCATCCGCGGTCTGCGCGTTGATGGATGCCCCTTTTTTTAACAGGAGGGCGGCCATCTCGCGATAGCCTGCTGCAGTGGCGATGTGGAGGGGGGTCGCGCCGTCAGCTGTTGACTGGTTCACCTGGGCGCCCTTTTCTAAGAGGAGAGTCACAACCTCTCGGTGATTATTTTGTACGGCGAGGAAGAGCGGCGTCGCACGGTTCCTGGCTTGTTGATTGACGGCAGCCTTCTTTTTCAGCAGCAGTGTGACAATCTCCCGATGGCCGTTTTGTGCCGCAACGTGGAGCGGGGTTACACCGTTCTGGACCGATTGGTTCACGGGCGCGCCCTGTTCGAGCAAAAACTCCACAATGGCACGGTGCCCGTTTTGTGCGGCTACAAGCAGGGGCGTCGCACCATCTGCCATGGCCTGGTTCACGACCGCTCCCTTTTCTACAAGGAGCGAAACGGTTGTGAGATACCCATTTTGGGCGGCAACGAACAGCGGCGTCGACCCATCAGCCAAGGCCTGGTTCGCCGGTGCTCCCTGTCGTAGCAGGAGCTCAATGACATCGTCTTGGCCTTTTTGTGCGGCGATGAAGAGGGGGGTCACACCATCATCCGCAGCGTGAGTTGCGTCGGCTTTGTGTTGGAGCAAGAGAGCCACAATGTCCCGATAGCCGTTCTGCGCGGCAATGAAGAGTGGCGTCACACCGCCTGTGGTGGCGTAATCCACCGTGGCTCCATTGTTAAGCAAGAGGGCTGCCACCTTCGGATGGCCGTTTTGTGCCGCAATGTAGAGGGGCGTGGCTCCGTCGCTGGTCGCGTGATTCACCGGCGCGGCCTTGCGCAGCAAGAACGTCACCACGTCGTGATGTCCATTCCAGGCTGCCGCATGCAGGGCGGTTGTTCCCTGCGCGTTGGCAGCCTGAACATTGGCGCCTTGCTCGACGAGCGTTTTCACTTGGGCGATCTGCCCATCTCGTGCGGCAATCAGCAGTTTCTCATCCACCGGTTGCATGGCTAGGAGCAAGGGGAGCAGGGCACAGAGGGTGCAGAGTGATAGTCGTCGCGAGATCATGTCAGTCTCCAAACTAGATTCGAGTAGGGGGATCCGATTATGAACCAATCCGATGGCGTTCTTCTAGCCTGCAGAATGATTTTGTGCAGAGTGAAGCCTATCCAGACATCAACCGGGCTTAGTTGATTAGGCTGGGTGTTATCCGGCCAATGTGGGGTAGTCGCTGTAGCCGTCCGGCCCGCCTCCATACAGGCGATCGTAGTTCACAGCATTGAGCGGGGCCTGTTTTGCAAAGCGCTCGACCAGATCCGGATTGGCGATGTACGGCCGTCCATAGACAATAGCGTCTGCGGCTCCCTGTGTAACCGTCGATTCACCGCTCTCACGCGTATAACTTCCGTTGCTCATGAGGATGCCGTGGAAATGTCGTCGGGTAATCCGCAAGATCGCTTGTTCCTCGGGCAGCGTGTGGTTCTCATGCCGGATTTCGAGGAAGGCAATCCCACGCCGGCTGAGCTCCTGAGCCACATAGGTCACGAGGGCTTCGGGCTGACTCTCCGTCATGTCGTTAAAGGGAACAAGCGGCGAGATTCGCACGGCAACACGTCCGGCCCCCCAGACGCTCATTGCAGCGTCGGTGACCTCCAGCAGAAATCGAGCACGATTCGGGACGGAGCCCCCATAGGCATCGGTGCGAGCATTGACACCATCGCGGAGAAAGTTGTCGATCAAGTAGCCGTGGGCACCATGGATCTGCACCCCATCAAAGCCAGCCTGTTGGGCGTGCTCAGCAGCGAGCCGGAACATCTCCACATACCGAGGGATTTCATCGGTGCGAAGTGCGCGAGGGATTTCATACGGCTTGTCGCCCTGAGGGGTGTGGGTCATTTCATTACGGATGGCAGTGGCGCTGCTGGAAACCGGTTGCTCACCATCGTTCAACAGCGAATGCGCGGCACGGCCAGGATGCCAGATCTGCATAAAGATACGGCCACCCTTGGCATGGACCGCCTCCGTCACACGTTTCCAGCCTTCCACGTGCGCGGGACTATAGACACCGCCCTCACCCATGAAGGCGCAGGCATGGACGTCCACCATGGTGCACTCCGTCATAATGAGGCCGCTGGACGCACGTTGTGAGTAATAGTCCACCATCATGTCGTTGGGGACATGGGTAGACCCAGCTCGCACGCGAGTGAGCGGAGCCATGACGATACGATTGGGTAAGAGGAGT
>JAEURV010000368.1 GCA_016788465.1 Nitrospira sp.
CTTGACTCATCAAGATTTATTGCTATATCTTCTGCGTATGGTTGCCCGTGCTCTTTCTACCAAGAAGGCGGTGGCGTTGTTTCATGCCCTGTCGGATGAGACCAGATTAGCGCTGCTTGACCGATTGAAAGACGGAGAGCAGTGTGTCTGTGAGCTGACAGATGCGATGAATGCCGCGCAGTCACGGCTGTCGTTTCATCTGAAAGTATTAAAAGACGCCGGGCTGGTGGAAGATCGCCGTGAGGGGCGGTGGATGTATTACTCCCTCAGTGTCCAGGCGATCGAGGAGCTAGAAGAATTAGTGGGGTCTTTCAAGAAAGCAGCCAGGGCGGCGGTGTCCTCGACACGTTGCTGCTGATTTTTGCAGGATGATGAAAAAGTCCTGCCAGCATCGTTCTCCCGTCGCTTAGAGGCTCAACGTACGACTCCCTAAGTACGCTTCGCCTCTTCGCTCGCTGCGGCCTCGCGGGACAGTCTTTTTGACCATCCTGCAGGTTCTTAAGATAGATATGATGTGATGAGTTACTTTTCTTGATGGAGCAGATCTTATTAATCAATATTTATTGATTGGAGGTCAATGATGAGTGACGCACGGACGCTCAAGGAAGAAATCAGGACCAGATATGGGCAGGCAGCTCTGCAGGCGCAGAAGCAAGAGCGCCGTTCCTGTTGCGGGACCGGAACTGTTTTGCAGGCGGGGCAACTTGATCCCATCACCGGCAATCTATACAGCGACCATGAAGCGGCCACGCTGCCTGACGATGCGCTGGCGGCGTCGTTGGGTTGCGGTAATCCGACGGCATTAGCACCGATCGCTCCGGGCGAGACAGTCTTAGATCTCGGCTCGGGCGGTGGCATCGACGTCTTGCTCTCCGCACAGCGGGTTGGACCAACCGGCAAGGTATATGGTCTCGATATGACGGAAGAAATGTTGGCGTTGGCACGGGCCAATCAGATAAAGGCCGGGGTGAGGAATGTGGAATTCTTGAAGGGCGATATCGAACATATTCCCTTGCCCGACAATTCCGTCGATCTCATCATCTCCAACTGTGTGATCAATCTCTCGCCGGACAAGG
>JAEURV010000037.1 GCA_016788465.1 Nitrospira sp.
GTCGTGCAGTAAGACCAACTGGCCGTCGCTGGTCGCCCGCACATCGAACTCGACGAGGTGTGCGTGAAGCGCAATGCCGCGCTCAATGGCGGCGAGGGTGTTTTCCGGTGCATGACCGCCTGCTCCACGATGGCCGATGCGCAGAAGCATGCCGTGCTTTCCTTCAACGTATGGATATCTTACCCCGCTCAGTCATCTAAATGAGTCATGTGGTTCGGCACCATCTTGCGCGGCTCAGTCTTCCACGGAGTCAGTGAGGACATTCAACCAGTATCGGGTGTGTTTGAATTCACCGGTCTTGCGGAGGGCGCCTTTCTCAAGAAGATCCTGTAGGTCTCTGGTGGCGGTGGCTCTGGATGTGTCGGTAATTTTCAGATAATTGTCCGCGCTCAGCCCGCCCTTGAATCCTTCCAAGCCTTCCCGAAACATCCGCGCGAGCGCTTTCTCCTGTCGTGGGTTGAGTTGACCGCGCAGGCGGTCATACAGCTTGGTTTTTTCGATGAGGAAATCAATCAGGCGTTGGGTATAGCGCTGCGCCTCCAATACTGTCTGGGCGAAATAGACCAGCCATCCAGTGATTGCCAGCTCTTTGTTGTTCTCCTCAAGGGCTTTGTAGTACGCCGATCTGTTCTTCGATATCGTGTGCGAGAGTGCAATCAACGTCGGGTGGCCAAGACATTGAGATAGGGATTGCTCCGACAGTGCCCGCCCGATTCGTCCATTGCCGTCTTCAAACGGATGGATGGACACAAAATAGAGATGAGCGATCCCTGCGCGTGTCAGCGCTGGCAAGGGCTGTGGTCCATTCGGGGCAGTGTGGTTGAACCAGGAGAGGAACCGGTTCATCTCTCTCTTGACTGCATTTGCCGAAGGTGCTTCAAAATGGACTTTTGGATTTCCGATTGGACCGGAGACGACTTGCATCGGGCTTGGACCAGTTCGGTAGGTACCGATATCTGTGAGATCATTCCGACCCTGTGCGAGCATTCTATGCCAGGTGAATAACTGTTTTTCGGATAGGGGGCTGTCATAGTGACGGTAGAGATCAGTCATCATTGCCGCGATGCCTTGCTCGGCAGGAGGAATTTTACGATTGCCTGTTTCGAGTCCGAAGTTCCGACGCATGGAAGACTGGACTGAGTCGCGATTGAGTATTTCCCCCTCGATTTCCGAGGTGGTTATCGCTTCATCGCTGATAAGATCGATTGTCAGGCGGGTCTTGCTGTCTTCAGTAAGATGCTTGATAGCGCCACGAACCACTCCTGCCTCATGCAGAAAGCGAGTTTCATAGTGAGCCGACGCCTCCTCTTCATAGGTAAAGACCGGCCATTCCTCTTGTTGCCAATTCCACGCCATGAGCGATAGGTTTTCCTGTATAGCTCATAATAGCATGTTAGCGTGAGTTATAGGGGAGTTTCTTATAACTCAGGGAATGAGGGCTTGGCGGGTCATAGCCGCCCGAATGTCCGTTCGAAGAACCCTTTGGTGAGTTCCATGTGC
>JAEURV010000090.1 GCA_016788465.1 Nitrospira sp.
CCGGTGACTGCTGTTCACCGCCAACCAGTGTGGAGGAGTAGGAATGTCCGAAACGACTCTGCAGGAGTTCGTCGAGCGGAAAGATTTTTCACGCATTCGAACCAATATCGATATTCCAGATCTGATCGAAATTCAGAAACGCTCCTATGAGGAGTTTCTGCAATTTGAGGTCGAGCCGGATCGCCGGAAAGATTATGGATTACAGGCGGCGTTGGCCAGCGTATTCCCGATTCCAGACTATAACAACACGGCTGTTCTTGAATTTTCGAGCTACACCTTAGGTGCGCCAAAGTACGATGAGCGCGAATGTCTCGAGCAGGGTATGACCTTCGCCGTTCCGCTCAAGCTGCGTGTCCGCTTGGTGGTATTTGATAAGGAAGATAAGGGGCCGCGTAAGAAGGTGCTCGATGTGCGGGAACAAGAGGTCTATGTCGGTGAATTGCCGCTGATGACTGAGCGGGGCACTTTTATCGTCAATGGAACGGAACGAGTCGTCGTCAGTCAGCTCCATCGGTCGCCTGGCGCCTCCTTTACTCATGATAAGGGGCGGACGCATGCGAGCGGGAAAGTGTTGTATTCGGCGCGCATTATCCCCTATCGAGGTTCATGGCTCGATTTTGAGTTTGATGCAAGGGACATTCTCTATGTCCGGATCGATCGTCGGCGGAAAATGCCCACCACGATTTTGCTGAAAGCCTTCGGATTTTCAAGCGATGACTTGCTCAAGATGTATTACCCGGTAGAGGAAATTCGGGTCTCCAAGGGCAAGATGTTCCGTAAGCTGGATCCGGAGATTCATCACGGACTTCGGTGTTCGGCGGAGGTAACGGACAAGAACAGCAAGGAGCCGTTGGTCCGGGAAGGGGCCAGGCTGACAAAGGGGATGATCGCCAAGCTGAAGGCCTCCGGAGTAAAAGAGATTCCCATGCTTCCCGGGGAGCTGGTAGGTCGTGCTGTTCTCACGGAGCTGGTTGATTCAAGGAAGAATAAGTTGGCTGAGAAGAACCAACGGTTGACTCCCGAGATCGTGGAGCAGATCGTAGAGAGCGATGTCGAGGAGTTTAAGGTGATCTACCTCGATATGGCTACCGCTACACCGGTGATCCTCGATACGTTGGAGATGGAAAAGATCGGGTCGAAAGAAGAGGCGATGGTCGAGATCTATCGTCGGTTGCGGCCGGGTGAGACTCCGTCCGTCGAGACCGCGAGGGCCTTGTTCGACAATCTTTTCTTGAACTCCAAGCGGTATGATCTCTCGCCGGTTGGTCGTCTCAAGCTCAATAAGAAGCTCGGATTGGATTTACCGCTCGAACAGCGGACCCTTACGGCGCAGGATATCGTGGAAGTCATTCGCTATCTTGTAAACCTGAAGATCGGAAAGGGTGAAATCGACGATATTGATCACTTGGGCAATCGGCGTGTGCGATCCGTTGGCGAGCTGCTCGAAAATCAGTTTCGCCTTGGGCTCGTTCGGATGGAGCGCAGTATCAAGGAGCGTATGAATCTCCTTGATATGGAGACGGTTCTCCCGCACGATCTGATCAATGCCAAGCCAGTG
>JAEURV010000100.1 GCA_016788465.1 Nitrospira sp.
CCTAAACATCACGGTGACCTACGAACTGAACGCCAACGGTCTGTCCTGCACCTTCAGGGCAGAAAACATCGGTGATCGTGCCGCACCGGTTGGCATCGGGTTTCACCCCTATTTCACCGTGGGAACCGCCATGATTGATGATGCTGAGGTGCAGATTCCTGGCACTGGCTACTTGGAATTCAATGAACGACTCGTACCGACTGGAAGGATTTGCCAAGTGGCGGATACACCGTGGGACTACCGTCAATTTCGCCCGATCGCCCGACAACGATTCAACCACTGCTATGTGACCTTGGAACGGAATGCTCAACAAATCGCGACGGCCTCGCTCCGACACGCACCAAGCCACCGAACGATCACCGTCACAATGGACTCGGCCTTTTCTGCGCTGGTCGTCTATACGGGTGACGCCATCGCGGACGCCCCACGCGTCGCGCTGGCCATCGAACCGATGACCTGTGCGAGCGATGCGTTCAATCATCCGGAATGGGGGCTCACGCGATTGCTTCCCGGCCAAACCTTTTCTGGATGCTGGAGCGTAGACGATTCAAGCCGACGGAGCTAGAAAAGAAAGCAGGTTAGGCTGCTTTCCTGACGGAAGGAGACTTTCTGTTGACGAGGTCGCGCCAGAGGAGACTCAGCTTGAACTCTACTTCGTCGAAGGAATCCCCCTGTGCCGACTGATCAGGATATCCCTGCAGATGCCCACGCCACTTGTCTTGATCCAGCGAGATCACATACCGCGGCGTGTCCATGCGTGGTTGATCGACGACGGATCGCTCAGTACGGGGAAGTTCGCGAGGACTTTTTACGAGGTCTTGACTCTGCTGCTGCACCTTTACCTGCAGCTCATCGAAGGAGGCCGCTTGGACTTCTCGCTGCGGATGGCCTTCGGGATGCGCCAGCCATTTCCCCTGCTCTTGTCGAAAGACCCAATTTGGTCGTTCCATTCCGGTGAGCATAGCCGAGCCAATATGATCTGACCAGAACTTTCCCGTTTTTTGCATGAAGACATCATGAGTCCTGATCCCTCCCCTCCCGCAACCTGGGCATTTTCCCGAGTCGCGGCCAACCAACTGTCCTTTCGGGTTGCCATGGCAGGAACTGGTGATCAGCTGGTTCTCTGTCTGCACGGATTCCCTGAATATTCGATTTCATGGAGATACCAGCTTCAATGTCTTGCAGAATCCGGCTATCACGTCTGGGCTCCAGATCTCCGTGGCTATGGAGGCACGACACGCCCCAGTGGTGTCGAATCCTACTCAATCGAGTCGTTACTGAACGACGTCAGTGGGCTGCTGACCGCAGCGGGAACGTCACAGGTTATCCTGGTCGGACATGACTGGGGCGGCATTATCGCCTGGTACTATGCCCTTCGGCATCCGGACCGCGTGAAAGCGCTTGTCATCCTCAACGCTCCCCACCCAGCCTGCTTTGAACGAGAACTGTGGCGCTGGCGACAATTGCGCCGCTCCTGGTACATGGGGGTATTTCAGATTCCCTGGCTTCCGGAAACAGTCTTGTCCATGAGTCAGGGTTACGGGATCAAGAGAATCTTCACGTGTATGGCGCTTCACTGGGAGCACATGCCCGATGACATCGTGAGGCTCTACCGGCAGCAAGCTTGCGAATCTGGCGCCCTCACCGCCATGCTGAACTACTATCGAGCGGCACTTCGTGGCGGAGGGGCCCTGCGTCAACGCAGGTTGGGCTATCCCATAATCGAGATTCCCACCTTGGTTCTGTGGGGATTACGAGATCATGCCCTCGGGCCACACAACCTGGATGAACTGCACCGTTTCGTGAGCGACCTGACTGTCGTCACTCTGGGGGATGCCGGACATTTTGTGCATGAAGACGAGCCAGACCGTGTAAACCATGAATTAGTGACCTGGCTGCATAAGCGGCTGCGTGATCTCCCGCAGTTCTCCGTACGTTCTCCTCACTCCTTTGCCGGTTAAACCACGGTCGTCTTAGAGTTAACCGGTTTGCTCCACTCATCGGTCCCTGGCATTCCACGGCCATCACGAACCAACGGGCGACCGTGGCAATAATCTGCACTGACAGTCCAGTTTTTTCACCTTCTCCACTCCGTGAGAAGTGCGCAAGTAGTTGACCCATTGGCGAGACAAGGTACGATGCCATTATTGGGCTCTTGACGGACCTAGCCGGAGAA
>JAEURV010000121.1 GCA_016788465.1 Nitrospira sp.
AATCAAAATCCGATCCCAAACCCGCCGCCTCCCCCGATTCTCCCTCCGGTGCCACCCCCAATCCCGATTGAAAATCTTGGGTAGGGATAGGGACGAACATAGTCATCAGGTTGTCTCACCCAAGGATAAAGATGTTTCACCGTCACGACAGGGTAACGATACTCAACGTCATCGAGATGCTCAATCTTGGTTCCGGAGACTTCTCCCACGATCGTCATTTTCGTTCCCTCGGCAATGGTGGCAGGGTCGAGGAACTCCGGCTGGAGTGCGAGGAATCGTCCCTGTGATTGTTGACGATCGAGAATCGGAGCGTCGTGTTTGTTGAGCGGTAAGTGCAACAGTTCGATCTGCGTGCCCTCCTTGAGTCGTTTTGCCTTCAACACCTCTCCTCCGAGGACCACGACTTTCCCTTGATACGATTCCGGGGCGTCCACGATCTCCTGAAAGCTGACGCTTCGGTCGATGAGAGGTTCGAGCGGTTCGGGAATGACCCGCTGCGAAGAACAGGCTCCGGTCAGCACCCAGATCACCAAGCCCCACGACTTGAAAGAGGTGAGACGCATAGACACACTATACCGCTAGACTGAAGCAGATACTACTGCTCATCGCACGCGGTCTGACTTAGGGGCTTTCCCACTGTACGTTCTTCAGTTATGATGCACCATCGACGGTGAGCCTTTCTGACATGCGTACTCGACGAAGCACGACCGAATAGATGAGGTGAAGATGTCACGGTTTCTCCTGGCCGTCATACTATCGTTTTTCCCCCTGAGCCTCTCCTCCTGCGACAAAGCCTATATGGCCACGATGGAGAAGATGGGATATGCCAAGCGCGATATCCTGAGCACACGAGTCAAATCCGCGCGGGATGCGCAGGAAGATGCCAAACAAGAAATTCAGACCACGCTCGAGCAGTTCGGCAAGGTCGTCGCGTATGAAGGAGGCGATCTGGAGGCCACCTATAAGAAGCTAAACGGCGAACTGGAGAACAGCGAGGACAGCGCCGAAGCGGTCCGAAAGAAGATCTCCGACGTCGAGAGCGTGGCCGACGCGCTATTTTCGGAATGGGAAGAAGAACTCAAGCAATACTCCAGCGCCGATCTACGCCGGAAGAGTCAAGCCAAGCTCACTCAGACGAAGAGTCGCTACCGGGACATGCTTGGCGCCATGAAGCGGGCCGAGCAGCGAATAGAGCCGGTTCTCAAGCCCCTACGCGATCAGGTGCTGTATCTGAAACACAATTTGAACGCGCAGGCACTCTCCGCCATCAAAGGCGAACTCGTCAAAGTGGATGCACAGGTGGATCAGCTGGTGAAAGATATGAACCGTTCCATTGCCGAAGCCGACAAGTTCATTCAAACGATGGAGAAGGACTCAGACTGATAGTGTCGGCTCTGAGAGGCGAGTATGCGCATCGACGACCAACGTGAAAGCGACAATATTGAAGATCGCCGAGGGATGGGGCCTGCCCGCATCGGAGGACGAGGCGGCTTGGGCATCGGCACGATTGTGCTGGCCTTGGCGGTCAGCTATTTCACCGGGGTCAATCCACTGACCGTCCTGAATCTTTTAACGGGCGTCCAAAGTGTGACCGAATCGATCTCGCCCTCGGCTCCATCACAACCAGGAGCGGTCGGAGTTCCGAAAGATGAACTCGGCCGGTTTGCATCCGTCGTCCTTGCCGACACAGAAACGACCTGGCGGGAACTCCTCGGCCCACGATATAAAGATCCACGGATGGTGCTCTTTAGCGGTGCCGTGCAGTCCGCCTGCGGGACCACGTCCTCGGCCGTCGGACCATTCTATTGCCCCGGCGACCACCGAGTGTATCTGGATCTAGGGTTTTTCAATGAGTTGGAGCATCGCCTCGGTGCAGCGGGGGACTTTGCTCAAGCGTATGTGATCGCACATGAAGTCGGTCACCATGTGCAAAGTGTTCTGGGCGTTGCGGAAAAAGTACACCGCCTCCAACAGCGAGCCTCTGAAGCAGAAGGCAATGCGCTCTCCGTCCGCATGGAACTTCAGGCAGATTGCTACGCCGGTGTGTGGGGCTACCATGCCAAACACGGACGGAACTTGATCGAACCTGGTGATTTTGAAGAAGGGCTCCGCGCAGCAGCCGCGATCGGTGATGATCGACTGCAAAAAAAGTCGCGTGGCTACGTTCAACCGGAAAGTTGGACCCACGGATCGTCGGAACAGCGGATGACCTGGCTTAAGCGTGGCCTGGAGTCCGGCGACCCCGCAGTCTGCAACACCTTTGAGAATACCCGTCTATGAGCAACCCAGCTCCATCCGCAAAAAGTAGCGTTCTGGCAAAAACCTTTGGGCCTATCCTGTCCGACCCACCATGGGCGGCCAAATCCTTTATGGCTGCGAGTGCCACGACCGTTGCCGGGATCGGGGCGTGGCTCAGCGATATGATGTCGCCGGCACTCGCCCGCGGAGGCGCCAGCTTTCTCGGTGGGTTCTTGGTCGGCTGGGCCTTTCGGAAGACACTCAAGATTGCCCTATTGATCACACTCTCCTTGGCGGCGCTGGTGGCCATCCTCAAAACCACCGGCTGGATCCATCTGGAGTGGAACTTGATCGAGAGTGATGTCCATCGGACGATGGATTGGGCGCGAGGCCAAGCTCAAAGCTTGAAAGACGTGGCAATCGGCTATCTGCCCTCAGCCGGCGCCGGCGTCGCTGGAGCGTTATTTGGGTTTCGGAAGAAGTAACACTATTCGCGCCTTGTATTTGTGCATCCTAGCAGCAAGCAGCCTCGTCTTCAGTATTTCCTGACCGTTTTTACATCCAACATCCCCAAATAATGGCCCTCGATCGTGACCTGATCGCCGTCTTTCAGGAGGACGGGGCCCATCTGACAGAGCGCCGCATAGCTGGCCTCGATCATCCCGCTGCCATCATCGACCAAAAAGTTTTGGATGCACTTCTCCAGCTTCGAGTTACTTCCAATAAAATGCTGCATCTGGTACCCACTGACCATCCCCGTCACTTGGACGACTTTCATCTTGTACGCTTCGGGATAAGCCTGCAGGGAACTGATCGTGACCGGGTCTGCTGCCTCTGCAACAGGCACCACGTACAGCAGGCAAATCAGTGCCGATTCCATTATTCGCAAGATTCTCCTCATGACGATGCCTCCTTCTCGTGCAACCTACTGCATATGAAACATGCGCGGGTTGTGACAATGCTACTGGACCTGACGGAGTACCTGCCCGGTAGCGGCGCTATAGGCCTCCGCAAGTGTGTGGACCTCGATCACTTGGATGGAGCGCTCCGAACCGGTAAAGGCCAGGTGGCTGTTATCCACCGCATCGGGCACAATCATCGTAGTCTTCCTGAGATCCCTACAGGCATTCATCTTTTCCACAAGCCCCCCTACGGCTTGAATTTCCGCGTCCGGCTCAATCGTTCCAGACATGCAGATATCCTGACGAATCGGATCGCCGAGTAGGGCCGCAGCAATACCCACAGCAAAAATCCCTCCGGCACTGGGCCCATCTAATGGGTTCGGGACGAGAATGCGTATACTGAGATATCGAGGGTCATAGCCGACCGCCTTCGATGCGACCGTGACCGCCGTCGCAAACGATCGAGCGGATACGGGCATCAAGTTCGAGTCACCGAGAATCTCCGGCCCCTTCGCATCCGCTTTGTACCCAACCATGAGTTGCGCCACAAGTCCTCTCCATGAACCAGTAATGGACCCAACCCGGTCTTGCCCAATACTCAAGAGGGGCAAGGACAACATGACGTCTGAGAAGGGCAAGGGCTTTTTCCCCGATGGGTTCTGTAACAACTCCGACGAGGCGGCATGGGCCACCGGGGGGGAAAGATTGCGGCCAGGGGAGGCCTTCGACGCTGGAGAAATAGTCAACGGGGAATAGGTCTTTGCCTCCCCAAGTTGCCGACAGCCAGGATATTCACGATCCGTATACAGATCTGGTTGTCCCGGCCGCGGGCAAATCCAGGTTTCAGCCCATGCGGAGCTGAGACCGAGTGAGGTGATGGCACACAGCTGGAGAAATACAACGGAAACAGCCTGGATTCGTCGACGGATGGCTCGTGAGTGGGGTTGACACATGCCTGGTTGCCGAAATGAGCAACCTTTGAAGCCTATCGCTCAAATGGGATTTCGTCAAAAGATCGGCGTCTTGAGGGATTATCAGAGGGAACTGAGGGAAAATCATCCAGGTAGGGCCTGATACCAGCCATTGGCATGGACGAGGGAAATTCTACTGTCAAAAAGACGGCTGACCTGGTCACTCGTTAGCCGCGTTGACTTGGGACCATCGGCGAGAATCCTTCCTTCTTTCAGGAAGATGACTCGATCAATCTCCGGTGGGATTTCATGTAGGTGATGCGTCACCAGCAACAGGGTCTTGCCTTTGCTAATTTGCCTACGCAATAGGTCGAGATATTGGAAACAGGCCTTCGGATCAAGGCCGCTGGTGGGCTCATCAAACACCAGCACGGGAGGATCATGCACCAAGGCTCGCCCCAGGAGAAACCGTCGTTGCTCACCGGTGGACATATGGCCGAAGCGACGTCCAGCCAAGTCCATCACGCCCAGCTCCTGCATTACCTCATAGGCCCTGGTCATCTGTGACTTGCTGAACTCTTGATAAACATAGGTATCGTTGCTGGCATAGAACCCGGAGAGAATCACATTGAGCCCTTCGGCACAGATCAAATAGTCTCGTTGCAGATCGTGCGAGACGATGCCAATCTGTCTTCGAACGTCCCACACATTCCACCGTTCCTCGCCAAAAAGCGCCCACCGCGTCTCGTCCTTGGGCATCGCGTGCACGTCACCGGACAGCAACTTCAGAAGGGTCGACTTTCCTGCTCCATTAGGTCCAAGAATGGCCACATGCTCACCTTCGTACAGTGCAAACGAGAAATCCCCAAAGACACACGTGTCCCCTCGATAGACCGTAGCATGCTGAATCTCGACGATCGGCTTTGTCTTGGCTGAAGAATGAGACGCTTCGACAGGAACCACCGATGGACGAGTGACCGGCTTTCCACCTCGACGTGCCTGCTCAAGTCCAGCTCGGGCGAGGACATCCACTCGTTCATTCTCCGGATGGCCGTTGTGGCCTCTCACCCAATGCCATTCAATGGTATGGCTCGCAGCCAAGGTATCCAGTCTCCGCCACAGGTCTTCATTCTTGACCGGATCCTTCCCGGCCGTCTTCCACCCTCGTCGCTTCCAACTGTGGATCCACTCACTGATGCCTTTTTGCACATACTGCGAGTCGGTATAGACCCTCGCCTGCACCGGCTGAGGGAACGACTGCAAGGCCTCAATCACCGCAAGCAACTCCATCCGATTATTCGTCGTGGCAGGCTCGCCACCAGAGAATTCCGTTTCGGCGTTCCCATCTCGCACCAAGACACCCCAGCCTCCAGGACCAGGGTTCCCGCTGCAAGCTCCATCGGTGTAGATTTCAACCATGCGCTGTGTCCTCCGACTCGATTGTTTCGCCGTTGCGATTGTACTATGAGCCCCTCCTCAGAACCAGCGTGAATCCCGTGACTCTCCAGACTCACTTGGGTACAATGGCCTGGCAATCACGCTCACATTTTTGAGAGTGTCACACCCTGCGCATACTTTTTCTCATCGGCACCGGCGGGTTCATCGGGTCCGTCTTGCGATACCTGGTGAGTGGCTATGCGCAACAACTCAGTAAGAGTATTCAATTTCCCTTCGGCACCCTGGCAGTCAATCTGATGGGTTGTGCGCTGGTTGGCTTCCTCGCCGAGCTTGCCGATCATCGAGGCGTCATTCCGGCGGAGGCCAGATCGTTTCTGATCGTCGGAATACTGGGCGGCTTCACGACCTTCTCAGCTTTCGGCAACGAAACGATGAACCTCCTGCGTGATGGAGAATTGTGGTATGCCTTCGGAAATATCCTCAGCCATACCGTCCTAGGCATTGGTGCAGTCTGGCTTGGCTACTCCACCGCTTATCTACTCTGGAAGTAAATGATGCGCGTTGAACAGGGTTGCCTACTGAGAATCTATATCGGAGAAGGGGACAAGCACGAGGGTCGGCCGCTCTATGAATGGATTGTTGCACAGGCTCATTCCAAACAACTGGCCGGAGCCACTGTCTACCGTGGGCTTATGGGATTCGGCCCCCACACCCGCGT
>JAEURV010000145.1 GCA_016788465.1 Nitrospira sp.
TCACCCGTCCACAACCGTCGCCTATGGGTCGGTCGTCCTCGCCGCTGTCCTCTGGGGCGGGTCGATCGTCGCGCAGAAGATGGCGCTCACGTCGTTTTCTGCGGTCGAGGCCTCGGTCCTCCGTGATATCGGAGGGCTGGCTATCCTCCTGGCGACCTGGTGGTCAAAAGAGGGTGGTGCCGTGAGGTTGAGCCGCGCTGATGTTCGGCTGCTCGGTCTGCTGGGACTTGGTGTGTTGGGCAACCATCTGCTCATCATGATGGGCCTGAATTATGTGAGCGGCGCGGTCGGTGGGGTGATCATCGGAGCGAGTCCGGTGGTGACGTCCGTCCTCTCGGCCATGTTGATCAGGGATGTGCCATTACGCGCGGTCTGGGCTGGGGCGATGCTCTCCTTCGCAGGAGTTGGGGTGGTCTCCGTGGCAGGTTTCCAGGCGGCCGGCGATCAGCCGTTGTTGGGCAGTATGCTCGTGTTTCTTGGGGTCGTCAGCTGGGCGCTCTATAGTATCGGCAGCCGCGCGATCATGGAGCGCATGTCGGCCTTGACGGTCAATTGGACGACTTTGTTGGTTGCCACGGTCCTGCAAATCCCACTGTTATGGACAGATCAAAAAATGATGCATGCTGGGGTCGGATCGGTCACCACGTCCGATTGGCTGGCGCTTGGGTACCTTGTGGTCTTTGCCACGGCTGTGGCGCAACAGGCCTGGCTGTTTGGCGTCAAAGGTGTCGGTCCGTCACGGGCCTCGGTGCTAGGGAATTTGACCCCGGTGGCAGCGATTGGACTGTCCGCCCTAATCTTAGGAGAAGCTGTTGGTTTGATTGAAGTTATCGGGATCTGTCTCATCCTCGCCGGTGTCTGGGTCGTCAATCGTCAAACAGCCGAGCTCAAGAGCTAGGCTCTTTCCATTCTTGTCGGTGCCGTCTCATGTGTCACCCTGATCGCTGCTTGTAGTATCATACGGAATACATTCCTTCCGGTTCCCACTGCCCCGTCGTCCCCTGGCTGGGGAGGATGATTCAGGATTGTGATGAACAGTCACCTGGCCAAATTACTGATCGCGGTCGTACTCATCGCGACCATTGTCTCCGATGCGCTCACGCCGTTGGGCGTGGCGGTGTGGGTGGGGTATGTATTCGCTGTGTTATTGACGCT
>JAEURV010000184.1 GCA_016788465.1 Nitrospira sp.
CCTTCCCCGTTCCTCGTGCTCAAGACAATGTCATTATCCTAAAGGAGGAACCCCAATGGGTTCGAAGATCTATGTCGGTGGGTTGCCCTACTCGGCGACCGAGCAGCAATTGAGTGACTTATTCGCGGCGCATGGTGCAGTAGCCTCTGCGCGCATCATTACGGATAAGTTCACCGGGCAATCCCGGGGATTCGGCTTCGTGGAAATGTCGTCTGATGCCGAAGCTCAAGCTGCCATCACGGCACTCAACGGGTCAGAAATGGGTGGCCGGACTCTTACAGTCAATGAAGCACGTCCCCAAGAGCCACGGACCGGTGGTGGTGGCGGGCGTGGTGGATTCGGTGGAGGCGGTGGTCGCAGTGGAGGCGGTGGAAAGCGCGATCGCTGGTAAGTAATCGGTTCCAGACATTTGGACGGAGGGGCTGCCATCACTCATGGCAGCCCCTCTTCTTTTTTATCTCGAGGGAAATTGGCTGCCGTACTGCGGGGAATCCGATGTCGGCGAGGATGTGTGTGGGAGCATGAATGGACTGCCATCATTAAGAACGTCAGACGACATCGCGACATTTTCCTTTCAGAGAAGTTCGGTACTGGTCCTCGAGGACTTTTGGTCAGCCGAGGAGCGGCAGTTCTTTCGTGACCGGATGAATCAGGCGGCCTGGAAAAGTCTCTCGGATCTCCCCAATGTCCGAGAAGACTTTCCTCAATCGGGAAACTGGGCAAAAGCAGAAATCGGTCAGCCGGATGGGCAACGGTTGTTGTCACGAGTGCAGTTTCCGTTCATCCAAGACTACATCGAGTCCTTTCCCAATATCGTCGGGCGACATTTAGGATTTAGCTACTACTCCTATGCGGCCGGTGATTGTCTCCTGACCCATGATGATACCGATCAGGGGCGACCGATCGCCGGGCGTCAGACCCTGCAACGTCGAATCGCCCTAGTCACGTATCTTCATGAGGAATGGCAGCCGGATTGGGGAGGAGAATTGATCATCTACGCCGCACGAGGGGGTAAACAGACCTCCAAGCCTGACCTATTCCCGACACATTGTATCGAGCCGCGTCCGGGATCCTTGGTGATGTTTACGGTGCCCCGATTCCATCGGGTTTGTCGTGTAGATGCCGCTGCGGGTCAGCACCGGCGACTCTCGATTGCCGGATGGTTTATGACGGAGCACTCTTAGCGGTTGGACTCGGTCTGGGAGTGGGAAGAACGCGATCCAGTGGGTTACCCGAACCACTCAGCATCAATCTCAACAGAGGGAGGTTTTTCCACTCCAAGGGTTGTGGCCGGCTGTGCGAGCACGTTTTTCACCAGGGCGAGCAGCCGGTCGCGGTCGAATGGCTTTGCCAGAAACGGAAATGTGCCCCGCTTGATCCCTTGGCCGGCAAGCTCCTTTTCAGGATTTCCTGACATGAGAATGATGCGGAGCCCGCTTCGAATCGTCGTTGCTCGGACGGCCAGTTCAAGGCCATTGACGTGGGGGAATTGGTTGGTGGCTGAAGCAAGCTGAAATCCAGGTGGAGGCAACACCAGGTCTGTCAGAAGAAGATCGATCGGTCCTTTGTGCTGCGTGCAGATCTTCAGCGCTTCTGAGCTGCCGTCTGTCCCCAGAACAGCAAATCCAGCTTCTTCCAGAAATGCCTTGCAGAGGCTCACGATCGGAAAGTCGTCATCGACGATGAGAATCGTCGGTGGTTGTGCTTGTATGGCCGTCATGCGTGTCCTCTACCGGTTCAGGCTATCATAGTCCCGTCTGTACAATTGGGCGAGTGAAACCGCTGTTTCAGCCTGGAACGACATATCGTAGGAGGACAATATTCTATGAGTCAGTATTTGTCTCGGGTAAGGCTGTGAGGTAGAGCAGGAGGCAGATCAATTCTGACAAGTTCGATTTTTGATCGCGTCCAGCCTGCTCTTATCTAGGCTGACATGTACTGACTTTTCTTGTGTCACGGTCACTGCTCCGGGAGCCTGTCCCTTTGCTTTCTTGACCCATTTCCGCCGCGTGTAGATGACATCTCCCTTACCGCTTTTCTTTAGATCGCTATAGAGCAGCGCCAGCGTGGCTGCATCACGAAGCGTTTCCAGTGGAGGATCTACTCCTTTTCCTAAGCGGACGACGACGTGCGATCCGGGCGTCCCGCGTGCATGCAGCCAAAGATCATCACTCTTGGCCAGACCGAATGTTAGTTCATCATTCTCGCGCGCATTGCGTCCGACAAAGATCGGCAGTCCATCGGTCGAGGTGAATCGACGGAATGGTCCTTGGTGTCGGTCTACGGTACGGGGTTTGGAACTGGTGAGCGGGTGTAGGCGGGGAGGAGGTACTGTAGGTGGGGCCCAAGTTCCTTGCTCGATGTCCTGAAGTTCCTGCCGCAGCCGCTCAAGACCGAGCTCGGCTTGTTCAATGCGCGGTTTGAGTTCCCGTTCAGCGGCAAGATACTTGCGGTGCTTTCGAAAGTAGTCGTCCATATTGCCCTGTGGTGATTTCATCGGATCAAGGGGAATTCTAATCATGGGAAGTCGGTCATCGAAGTAGTCGGTCACCTCAATCTGATCGGTTCCCTTTGTGATGGTCCCAAGATTGGCCTTGATCAATTCTCCATATCGTGCATAGGCATGGTAGGTGGTTGCTTTCGCAAGGTCGCTTCGCCAGGCTTCAATCAAACGCTGCTCTTTTTTAAGCGCTTTCTTGAGAACGCGTAGACGTGCCTCTTTGATCCGGCCGGCGGCCCATACGGATTCCTGTTTGGAATAATAGGCATCAATGGCCTCTGAGACAGGATGGGTGCCTCCGGGGCTAGCTGTGAAACGGCTAGGTGCCGGTTTATGGGCGATGTCGCCTTGGGGTGGTGGTATATAGGGTTGTCCGACCTCTGTATATTGGCGAGTCAAGTCTCTCAGGACTCGGCGTTCGGGATCAAGGACCAGGAGATTGGCCTTTGGCCCGGTCAATTCGCACATGATCGTGCGAGGTCCGGTCCTACAGGTGATCTGCAGCTCGACAATACGGTCATGCTCGATTTGGCGAATATTATCAAGTCTGGCCCCTTGGAAGTGAGCTCGGAGGAACTGACAGAATGGGGGAGGCGTCGAAGGATTCGGATGTGAGCCTGTGGTGAGGTGGATTCGTGCGCTGTTCGGCTCGCACGAGACGAGCAGCCGATGAGTTGCACCGGGCACACGAATATCGAATACGATGGTGCGAGTCTGTGGTTGATGAATCTTCTGAATCCAGCCGTCACGTAACACCGGAGCAATTTCATCCAAAGCCAGTGCCAGATCCGTTCGGTTCAGTATCATGCGAATCCTTCACACTTGATCGGTAGGTCATGATCCCTGTCACTGCAGTGCCACAAGAGGCAGAAGGCTACATGGTAGTGCGTGCAGGGGAGGAATATCCAGGCACTCATGGTGATTTGTCGAATTCTACTGACAAAAGACAATAGCGGGTCGCGCATCTTCACCCCGCACCCTTGCACCCACTTTCCCGCTGCGCTAGAGTTCTGCAACATTATTCGCTATCGTCTCACTATGCGTCTGCTCGATCCTGGGCCTCTTGTCACAGTACAGCATGAATTTCGTCTCTCGATGCGTCGGCTGCATGCTGATCTGTGTCGGGAGCTGCATGCCGACTACGTTGACCTGTCGAGAGCGCTGAAGCTTCCGACCAGTTTCTTCGACCATCTCCGGTCGGCTTTCCGGCTAGACTCCTATTCTACCTGGAAAGTTGTGGGCTGGATCGAGGCACTGAACGACCTTGTCTATCTTCTCGATGTGTATCGGCAATTGACCAGAGAGCAAGATCGGCGTGAGTTCGTGACGCAGTTGTTTCACGAGTGTCAGGAGAAGTTTTTCGAACATGGTTACTTTGACGATCTATTCCCAAGCGGCCGTCCGCAAGTTCGTGACCTGGACAAACGGTTGTACGCGCTCTGTCGGCGATTAGCGGGGGAACTGACGCAGGAGTCACTCTGGTTTGCCCCGAGGTTGTCTGTAACATGGATGCAACGGAAGAGGCTGGGACGATGGGATGTGTCAGGTAATCTCAAGGATCATTTTGAGAAGGCAGAACTTCCAGGAGCCATCTCCACCGGGATTGCTGGAGCCTGGTGTCAAGCTCCGCCTGATGTGCGAAAGACCTTGTCTCAGACGTCTGGGGCTGTGACGTTTCGAGTGGAGTCCAGTGGCATAAAGGTGAAGGTCGGCAAGATGGTGTCACTAGTCTGGTCGGCTTGCGAAGGATCGACCGAATGGCACTGGGCCTATCATCCTCCGGTCGTTGCCGTCCAGAGCATCCACGAACCTGTCACCGTCGGGCCGACGTTGGTCTATGGGAAGGATCGTCAACCGAGACGAGTGAGGCCCACGGATCAACGACAGGTCGAACGTATCACTCGTGCGTGGGAGACGATCCGACTCGCGTGGCCGGAAGGTCATGATGTGCTGGCGTTGTTGACCAATCGCATCATCCCGCTTCAAGCACATGGTGTGGTCAGCTTCAGCTATCGCCATCGACCGGGTCTGTCTTTTATCAATTGTTTCGATCGTGACAATCTCGACTTGATTGATGATTTGATCCATGAGAACAGCCATCACCACCTGAATCTCCTGTTGCGCAAGAATGTCATGTATCGAGGAGACCATAATCAGCAGATCTTTTACTCGCCCTGGCGGCGAAGTCTCCGCCCGCTTCGGGGAATTCTCCATGCAACCTTTACCTTTACCATGGGCGCGCTCTTGTTCGAGCGACTTTCCTCTTGGGGGGGCGGCCGTTCTGGGGCATCACAGTGGAAGCGGGCGGGGCTGACCATGAGAGATCTACAACGAGCCCGATTCCGTTGCATGGAAGAACTGGCGTCCGTCCGCTACTCGCTGCAAGACTTGCACTATGCCGACCACCATCTTGGATGGTTGACGGATTCAGGCCGGCGCTTAGTTGTACAGCTCACCGAGTTGCTTGATCGTGTCGAGCGCAGCAGCAGGCGCATGTCGCGTGACGTTGACCGTTCTCCGTTTGCTCCTGTTTTGCGGAAACATCTCAAGGAATTGCAGGCAGCCCGCCATACCTATGGGCCGATGCGCGTCACTCCAGTCACATCGTAGAAGGTGCTCTATTTCTTGACGAGTACTTCAATCGGAGTAGACTCGGTCGCAAGAGGTGAGCACTATGCGCGACCAGGAGAAAAGACAGCAAGGCTGTTTTGCACGGGTTGCTCTACTCGGGTGCTTCTGGAGCATGACAGTGGTCGTTGGGGGGTCTGTTGCTGATGCGGCCAAGATTGAGAACTCCAAATCCATCAAGATCGAGAAGTTACTGGCGCTGATCCGAGTCTCGGAACTTGAGTCGGAATATGAGACGCTCACGCAAAAATATGTCACCGAGTACGAGCAACAGATCAGAAAGTCCATTGCCGCCAGCTATCCCAACGTGTCAGGCGAGACCAAGAAGGAAATAGAACGGCTTCTCGATGCCTTCTTGAAGGACATCAGACAGTCCATGGGGAAGGTGGAAACCCTCCATGATCATCTCAAACAGGCATACTCGAGAAATTTTGGCGAAGAGGAATTGGATCGTCTGATTGCCCACTATTCCTCCCCGGTTGGGGAAAAAGACGCCGGCATGAAAAAGAGTGCAGCCATCGAATACAACACGATGTGGACGGCTCAATTCATGAATCAATACAAGGCTCGGGTGGAAAAATTGCTCCAGGTGGTGGCGCTGGTTGCGCGAGGCAAGGCAAAACAGGGGGCATAGCGGAACGATTTCACTCCGGCCTCCCATCCATTCCCGACGTGTGTTGTTCTCTAACGAACCTCAGCAAAAGCATTGATGCAATCGGACCAGTGTGGCTGGTCGCTCGATCGTCTAGCGTGGGAGGGGTACGGTGGAACTGAAGCTCAGGCGAATCATCTATGGAATCATAGTCGGCAGCGTCGTTGCCCTCCGTGTTGGCCCGGCCGAGGTGGTGCAAGCCCAATCCGCGCCAGATCGGTCATCTTCATTCGCTGTTTCATGGAATCGAACTCTCCCAACGGAGGCGAGGTTCATCGTGCTGGCGAACTTCAACAGTGAGGCGGTCTTGGATCAAGACACGGGTCTGCTCTGGGAGCGGTCTCCTCGTACGGTACTCGCAGATTGGAAGGCGGCTCGGTCGTCTTGTCTGAATAGAGCGATTGATGGTCAGAGAGGATGGCGGTTACCATCGATTGTGGAACTGACTAGCTTGCTTGACCCATCTATCCAGGATTCCGATGCGATGCTTCCAGTCGGCCATCCGTTTCTCAACAACCCGTCGGGGTTCTACTGGTCTGTTTCTACTGATGGGGAATCCTCGAAGGCCTGGCATCTGCATTTGAGCAATGGCCATGTCCATCTGACCAGCAAAGCCTCCACGTTCAAAGTCTGGTGTGTCCGGGGAGGGAGTGGAGCGGATCAATAGCGAGCGTACCATGTGTTTTGCTCCCGTTCCCCTTACGAAATTTCCATACACACTATCCGAGATCGGTAAAACCTGCCAATTAGCCACTTCATTCCATTGTTAGGGCCGTCTATCAAAGAATCTCAGCTTACCAGGCAAGTCTATGAATCAATGTGGTTAGTTCACGCGGAACTATCTTTAGGGTTTGGATTGTTCTCTCTAGACATTACCAAAGACGAGTTGTAACATTGTAAGGACGCGAGGTGAGTGATGATTAAGCGATTACAAAAGCATGGGAACAGCGCGGCGTTAATTATCGAAAAGCCGGTGATGCAGGCGCTAGGCATCACGGAAGAAACTCCGCTGCAAGTCACCGTTAACGGGAATGCGCTCGTTATTACACCGGCGAATGTCGGTGTCGGTCCTGAGCGTATGAAGGCTGCGATCAAACAGCTGCGCAAGAAGTACGGGCCTATGCTCAAGCGCCTCGCGGACTGACCCAGTGGAAGACATCATTTTTCTCAGCGTGAATGATGTGCTATTGATCCACCACGATACAATCGACAGTGATGGTGGCTCACAAGACGTGAGAGATCACGGTTTGCTGGATGCTGCAGTGGCCATGCCGCGTCAGCAATTCGGTGGGGAATATCTCCATGAAGATATTGCTGCGATGGCGGCCGCGTATATGTTCCACATCGCACAAAACCATCCTTTTATCGATGGAAACAAGCGGGCAGCGGTTCTGTCTGCCCTTGTTTTTCTCCATGTGAATGGAATCGAAGAGCTTCCTGATCCCAAAGATCTTGAGCAAGTTACTCTTCAGGTTGCAGCTGGCGAGATGGGTAAGGATGCGTTGACACGCTGGATTCGGAATCAAGTAGTTGGCAGGAAATAGCTCTAACCCAACTTGGAAAGTTTCTAAGGTTCCACTGTTACCTCCACAAATGCCGGAAGACTGTCGGCTCCCTTCTTGTCCGTCACACGCAATTTAAAGCGATATATTCGAGGTTCTGAGACGGTTGGTGCGAGGAAAGAGGCTTCCGAGTTGTTGGCATCAAGCAGTGAGACTTTGCTGCCGCGAACTTGGCTCCAATGATAGTAGAGCGCTTCACCTTCCGGGTCTCGGCTTTTCAGGCCACTTAGTTTGACCCGGGATGCAGCCTTGACGGATTTGTTTGTTCCGGCATCGGCAATCGGCGGTTCATTCGGCTCATCGTTCACATTGACGTCGACCTCTAATGTGGCCTGTTTACCTCGATTGGTGAGGGTGATGGCAGCTTGGCCATTCCCCACGATCTGAAGCAGGCCATCTCTCACTACCTTGATAACCTTGTCATTCGATGAAGCATAGCTGGTCCCGCTGGCTGGGGTGCTGATCCGCCGGGCGACTCCATCCTCAAAGACACCGACGACGGGAAGCTCAAAAATCTTGCCCAATGAATCTACATGGCCAAAGGCTGATGATTGCCCGGCTCGTCCCAGTTGTAGCGGTTTCTCCGTTTCAAAATCGATTGCGGTGAGAGTGGCCGGTGGCTCAACGTTCACGATCACTTCATCGAAGACGGATCTCATGCCCAATCGGCCACGGGAAATCTCAGCTACGGCTAAGAGACGCATCGGCCCAATGGTGTCGTGGGGAACGGAGAGTGGTCCGCCAAACGGAGGTTCTTGTTCGATCGATCCGATCATGGCGACAGGGGCCACGATGGAGCCTGTCGCGGTTGAATCATTCTGTTCGACTAAGACTTCATCCTGCTCTCCGTACCAATAGTAGCGGACATTGACGATGCCAGCATCCTTCCCCAAATCCACGCGAGCAGTGATGGTGGCTCCTGCGGTGAGGCTGGTACCTTCTGGTGGCTCAGTAATTTTGAAGGCATGAATCGGAGAAGCCATTGCAAGGCAAGCAATGAAGAGAGTGAGGCGAGAGGTTCGAAGCTGAGCGTCACGTTGTACGACCCACGCTTCGCGGCGCATTGTCATCGCGTCAAATGATAGGGGACATCAATGAGAATCACTCGCTCTTTGAACAGCAGCGAGGCTTTGAGCATGAGGGCCCGTTGGTTGTGGAGGATGTTCTGCCACCATCGTGCCGGAAGGATCTCCGGGATGACAACGGTGACCCAGGTATTCTGATCTTTCTCAAGAACTTCTTCCACGTAGTCGAGTAACGATCCCAGAACCGAGCGATAGGGCGACGACAGTGCGATCAAATTCACGCCGCCTCCCCATTGGGCCCATTGGATCTTGACCTTGGCGCTTTCCTCAGGGTCCACGTCGATGAATACCGCGCGAATTTCGCCCGGGCGACTCCTTGCGTAGTCCAGCGCACGAACCACGGCGCGATTCATCCCACTGACGGGAATAATGACGATATTGCGCCGAGGCAATGGCGGCCGTTCCCCTCGGCGGTCCAGTGCGATCTGCTCACTGACGGCCTTATAGTGCGAGCGAATCCCCTGAAACATGAGGAGGAGGATCGTGATGAGCAGGAAGACGATCCAGGCACCCTGCATGAACTTGGTGCTGGCGATGATGACTGTTGCGATACCGGTGGTGACGGCGCCGACCCCATTGATGATCAGTTTCGTCTGCCAATGGGTTCCCTTTTTGACGAGCCATTGTTTCACCATGCCGGCTTGCGAAAGCGTAAATGACAGGAATACGCCGATGGCATACAACGGAATCAGTGCGTGCGTATCTCCTTCAAACACGACGAGCAAGAGGCAGGCGAAGAACCCCAGGATGATGATGCCGTTCGAAAAGACCAGGCGATCGCCGAACGTGGCCATCTGATGGGGCATGAATTTGTCGCGAGCCAGGATCGATGCCAGATGAGGAAATCCTGCGAAGGCGCTATTTGCCGCCAACACTAACAAGGCCATGGTCCCGATCTGTATGGCGTAATAGATGGGGCCGGTGCCAAAGGTCAAACGAGCTAGTTGGGAGACCACGGTTTCATCTACTTTTGCCAGGATGCCGTAATGTGAGGCCATCCAGCTGATGCCCATAAACAGAGAAGCCAGAATGGTCGACATCCAGATCATAGTGGTTGCGGCATTCTTCGATTCTGGTGGACGAAAGGCTTTGACCCCGTTTGAAATAACCTCCATGCCGGTGACTGCCGAGCAGCCTGCCGCAAAGGCCCGGAGTACTAAAAATAGAGTAAGCGTTTCCGCTTCGACGGGGCCTGCCGGGACAGCGGGGGCTCCGGAGTTGAATAAAGACCGACCTGTTCCCACGACGACGAGAATGCCCAGCGCTCCGATGGCAAAATAGGTTGGGATGGCAAAAAACTTGCCGGATTCACGAACCCCACGGAGATTCATCACGATTATGAATAGAATGGCGACCAGCCCCAAGGCTTCGCGGTGAACGAATAGACTTGGGACGGCCGAGGTGAGTGCTGCAATACCTGCCGCCACGCTGACGGCCACGGTCAAGACGTAGTCAATCATCAGCGCCGCAGCCGCTACGAGAGCGGGTCGATCGCCGAGGTTCGTCCGCGCGACAACGTAGGCGCCTCCCCCCTCTGGATACTCATAGATGATCTGGCGATAGGAGATGGTCAGGACCAGCACGAGGAACAGAATTGCAAGACTGACGGGGATTGACCAGGTGACCGCAGCCGCTCCGGCGAGTATGAGTACCAGAAGAATCTCTTCCGTTGCATAGGCAACGGAAGAGATTGCGTTCGACGAGAAGATGGCAAGGGCGATTGTCTTGGAGAGCCGTTCGTGCCTTGCTTGAGCGGTCTTAAGGGGGTCTCCAACCAGCCAGCGTTTCAGAAACAT
>JAEURV010000186.1 GCA_016788465.1 Nitrospira sp.
CAATTCGGCTCAATGGAGCAAGGCTCATGTGATGGACAAAGGTAGGGAAGGGCGCATCAATGATGAGCAGGACGGGCAGGTCTAGCTGAGGAGCCAATTCCAGAATGTGGTGAGCCAGGTGAGAATGATACTGATCCATGAGTCGTCCGTCCCTGAGGAGTCTGTAGTCATTGACGGTGATGGCGTCGATGGTGCCGGGGGTGACAGGTTCGCGGTAGGAGCCACTGGCTCCGGTCTCTGAGCCACGATGGGTGCTTGCGACGGAGGTTCTGCCGGCGCGGGTGGTTCAGCGACAATGGCCTGAGCGATGCCTGGGTCTTCCTCATCCGTGCTTATTGGCGCAGCAGCCTGGGCATCTTCCATCTCCTGCTTATATTGGGCGGCAGTACTCTGCAAGGAGGCGCTTTCATGGCGAAGTTCCGCGATCTTATGTGCAAGGTGCCAACTCTGGTTCATCAACGCCGAAACCTGTCCTTTGAGCGAGGTCAGCATCACCTCTGCCCGCTGCCTTATGACAGGTAACTGTTCCTCTTCGCGTTGAAGAGTCATACGCAGTTCAGCGGTCGTTGCGTCTTCTTGCCGATTGGCGGCTTGCAGCCCAGCGATGAGTTGATCAAGTTCCTTCACTTCGCCTTGAACCGACTCAAGCATTTGCGTGTCTTCTTGGGCCTGGGCTTTGAGCCGTTCATAGGCACTCTGACTGACACAGCCAACCTCGATCAAGAGCATTCCTGTGAGCACGCACACCGTGATCTGTTGAAGGCCTCTTGGGACTATGGTGATAGGGTGTGTCATAGACCTCGCCTCATGGGTTAGGTGCCAAGAAGGCACGTCTGTCTTGAAGTGTCGTTAGGTCGATAAGTAACTGAGCGTAGTGTCTCAAAAACTCTTGAATTGCTCAACATACTTACGAAAGTTTACCTGGCTCGATATCTTTTCCCGGACATGCTCTGTTGGTGTGTGGGCATTGGTCGTCGCTTCAGCAGGCTGACGATAATCTCCAGTTCACATGACTCAGTGCAGAATAGGCGGGCGGTTGCCTCTGATGGTTGAGCGTAAGTGCTAAGATTGCAATGGCTTGTCGGGGTCGTGGGTGCAGCGGGTGAGATTCTCTGAGGTCTGAATCTTACTGAGGGAGATGGACAGGGGTTTCAACTCAACGGACTATCCACTGAGAAACAATTTTTTTGGGGTGGAGCACGTTGTGTTGCGCACTGCAGGGTTTATCCCGACTACTTCTGAGAGTCTCGGAGGTTCCTCAGCCCGCCCACGCCTAGCCCAACCAACGCAACGAGTCCAGCGCCAAATAGAAGAACTGCCGGGGGCAACGGTACGGCTGTCAGACTTGCGATCGACCCGATAGAGGCAAAGGGAGTACCTTGTGCATCTTCAAAGAAGAGTCGCCATCTTGCCTGAGTCAGCTTCCCAAAACTTGGCGGATCTTGGAGCGCGGTACTTGTAAATAGCCCTCCCCCCGCACGGTCAAGATGGAGATCAAAACTATATGGCACGGTCCCATTCAACATAGGTCCGGTCGCTGCAGATACGAGCGCCCAACGATCGCCACTGGGCCCTCCTCCCAGAGCAGTGCCCTGCGAAAGCGTAACCCCATTGATCCCTGGGGCAAAGACCGAGGTATATCCTCCAATCGTTATACGGAAATTCGTCACGGCGCCATTGTAGACGCCACCATTACCATCCGTTGCCTTATTAAGTTGAAAGGAGCCTAGAACCGGAAGCGAGTCGGCAGGGTCCTGTGCGTCGGTCATGCCAGTGAACGAGTAGGACACGAATGCTGCGTGCGCTGGAGTGATGGAGAACGCCAGGGCGCAGATCACAATCGAAGCTGGTAGCCCGATTCCTCGCTTAAGGTGTTGATTTATCATTGACATGACGCGGCTCCTTGCTCGTGAGTCGTATAAGAGACACACATGTGAATGAATCATAGGTCAGCAAATCACAGACCAAAGTCCATACTGCTATGTTTTTGAAAAATAAGGCTTAGTTTAAGGCTCAACACGAAGCCTCTGTCACTATTGGTACAGGGGTGTTCAAATATGCATGAGCCGGGAGCAGTCGTAGGATGTGACGCTTCTATAAATGTAGGGAATGAAAGTTAGAGATTGAAGGATGTAGTGTTGAGCGTTGGCCCGGGAATGAGTGGGGTGAGCCGCTTCATGGTCAAGCGGATCACCGAGGGTGTTCAGTAGTGTGATTCCAGACTCGTCGGTGTCTTATTCAGCACGGTCGCAGCGGCTTGTGAGAGGGCAGCGTCATTGGCATGGTCTGGTGAGTAGATCCGAAACTGGACCAGCCTTGTGGGCAATAAATCTAAGGATTCTTCCACTAGCTCGGTCGAAACTTGGCCTGTGCCGGGATCGTAGACGTACAAGGGATTTCCGCGTGAATCTTTGGGGTCGGGCCGTGGATCCAGCAGGGCCATATCCACCCGAAAGGGAAATCGCTTCAGACGGGTCGGTAGCTCCTTGATAATTTGCTGCTCAAAGTGTCGATGGTTGGGAAAGGCCATACCGCGCTCCTGTCCCTTTTCTTTCAAGGTCGTGCTGTAGGCCATCTTCCATTTGATGTCGCGATTTAGGATCCGCAGCCATTCCTGCCCTAATTGTTGGCGGGACTTGTTGCGGCTCTCCGTCCATCTTCGGACCTCCTCCAACAGCGACCAATCGGTCAATCTGCAATACTCATCCATATGTTCTCGCGGATCGTGGGGACAAATGAGCCTCATCGTCTCCCCAAAAATATCGCGAAGATGAATGTCGATGGCTCTGGTTGTGCGATGGAAATACACATTGGAATAGAGGTACATCCGGGTGTTGAGGAACATCTGGAGCGCTGGAAGTCCGGTCTTATGAATGGTGAATCCCTTCTCGGTCACGATGGTGTAGTGAATCAATCGTGTGAGATCGACTGGCCCTACCGCAACTCCGCACATGTACGAGTCCCGTAAGACGTAGTCCAGATTATCCCCAGTGTAGCTCCCGGAGATGACGGGTTGGAGCATGTTGAGCCATCGAGGGAGCTGGGAGTTGTCCTTGCCCTTTTCTTTGAGGATCAGATGGGCAATCTGGTCCGGGTTCAACTCTTCACCCTTGGCGAAGGGACCGGAGGGACTTCGGCGGATTTTCTTAATCAAGGGAGCGAGATGGTCTCGGATGATAAGTTGTCCCAATCGTTCATGGGTCAAGCCAAATCCATGGAGAAAATTGTCATCAAAGAAATGGCAGAACGGCCCATGTCCGATGTCGTGCACCAAGGCCGTGATTCGTAAGAGCTCCTCCACATAATTGGCCGACGGTACGTCTTTGACGGTTTTCTTAAGAAAAGGATACAAATGTCGAGCGAATCGCCCTGCCACATGCATGGTCCCTAAAGAGTGGACGAATCTGGTGTGTTCGGCTGACGGATAGACCCAACGGGCACTTTGCAACTGATAGATGTATCGTAATCGCTGGACCCAGGGGGAGTCGATCAGGTCCTTCTCCGTATGTTCTTGTGGGTCGGGGGTTGCAAACGGGACCGTAAAGGTGACGTACTCGTGAATCGGATCTGCGATGAGGGCGGAGCCATCGTAGGGGGCATCAGGACGGTCTAATGGTTCCATAGCTGGTGAATATCTTAGCCCAGCCCGTTCGAGGGCGGCAATGGTTTGGCCGAGTCGGATGCCGACTCAGCCCTGTATTTTGTAATAAAGAAATACGCAGCGGGGTACGAAACCAAGGTGCCGAGTACACTGAGGATGACACCTCCCAGTACAAATGGGCCAGCGTAAGGGAGGACTTGGTCATAGATACCGCTAAAGCTCAAGTCGTGCCAGTCGAAGGTCGGTGTATCGGTGCGTCCTAGGATATAGGCTCCGGTCCAATAGGTTGCGCCTAAGATCGGAATGATGGTCCAGGGGTTATTGATTAACGCTCCGGTTAACAAGGCGATAAAGTTGAGACCGAACAGCCAGGTGCACAGCGCGACCATGGCCGTATGCAGACCATACGCGGGTGAAAAGGCAATAAAGACACCCAATGCAAAGGCCAAGGCCGTCCGGCGCGGGGATTCTTGCAGATGAAGGACTTGGCGCAAGAGAGCACGGAACGATCGGCCCCCTTTCACCGGATGTTTGCTGAGTTCAGACATTAATGAAAATGCTCATAGCTGGTAACCGGCAGTGGTTGCGTCTTCCCGCCGGATGACATTTGAATTCCAAATCGCTTCGGACGAATTGTGCCGATGCAGGTTACGTGATAGCCGCGCGTACGAGCTTGGTGTTCAATCATACTTCGGGCGCTCGGAGCGGCGGTGAAGAGCAGCTCATAGTCTTCTCCTCCTGTGAGCGCGAGCTGAACGGGTGAGGTACCCGCTGCATGGCCGTAGGCTTGGCAGGCTGGCGAGATTGGTAGGCTCTCGATCTCGATTTCAGCGCCGACTCGACTGGCCTCACACAAGTGCCGAAGATCTCCCGATAGACCATCAGATACATCGATGGCGGCAGAGGCCAGCTGTTGCTGATTCAACCACTGTCCTTCAGCCACTCTTGCCGTTGGGTGGAAGTGGCGGTCTATCAGAAACCGTTGATGCGCGGAGGACAAGGGTATCCTGCGCCTGATCGAGCGTCGCCCTCTGTGGACCGGCAGCACGAGGCGAAGGCCAGCGAGAGAGTCTCCGAGTGTTCCGGTGACGTAGATGAGGTCTCCAACGTGAGCTCCATGACGAAATAGCGCTTGCTGTGTGGGGGTGGTGCCGATAAGCGTAATATTGAGAAAGAGCCCGGTCTTGGAGGCGGACGTATCACCACCAATGAGCGCAACGCGATCATGATGACATGCGTCCATCAAGCCACTGTAGATCTTGACGATGTGCGATGAGTTCAGGGTTTTTGGAATGGCGAGTGAGACGACCATATAGCGAGGGACTGCTCCCATGGCGGCAAGATCGCTCAGGTTGGCCATGCCAGCCCGATACCCAATAGACTGAGGAGACGCAGATTTGAAGTCGAAATGGATGCCTTCAGCGAGCAGGTCTGTTGTGATGTGCCACCAGGTCTGGGAAGTTGGTTCCACAACCGCCGCATCGTCACCGATACCTTTGATAAGTCCTGGCGCGTGGCGAGCGAACTGACGCGCCAGTCCACGGATCAGCGGGAACTCCTGGATGGTTGAGTTGGCCTTGCGATTGGCCACTAGGTGATCCTATGAGCGAGCTGGGCGCCGGCCAGCCATCACTGTGGCTGGGAGCTCGGGAGACCGCCGCCCTTTGCCAGATCGGAGAGGGCGGATACGGGCTGGTGCCGGAGGGGCTGGTTGTTTTTTTGAAGCCGGCGGCGTGTTCCTACGTCGACGGAGCGCGACCTTTATGACATCGTCCATGGTATCGACAAACGCCAACTGAATGCCTTTCAGGAGGTGTTTGGGAATTTCTTCGAGATCTTTTTTGTTCCGGCGAGGCAGGATGACAGTCGTCAGCTTAGCCCGTTTGGCCGCCAGGATCTTTTCTTTCAACCCTCCGATGGGAAGGACACGGCCGCGGAGAGTAATTTCTCCCGTCATGGCTAGGTCCCGCCTTGTGGGAATACCAGAAAAGGCCGAGGCAATAGCCGTAGCCATTGTGATGCCGGCTGAAGGCCCATCCTTTGGAATGGCACCAGCGGGGACATGAATATGCAGGTCTTGCTTGCTGAACATGGAGGGATCGATGTTCAGGCTTTTCTCCCTCGAACGGACATAGCTGAGGGCAGCTTGAGCGGACTCTTTCATGACATCCCCCAGGTGGCCGGTGAGGGTCAACTGGCCTTTGCCCTTCATGACGGTCGCCTCGATATACAGCACATCGCCACCTGCTTCGGTCCAGGCCAGACCGGTAGCGACACCGGTCTCATCTTGTTCGAGCTCAGCTTCCGGAACATATTTTGAGACACCAAGGTACTTATTGATATTGGACGGATCAATGGAGAAGCCCTGTCCCTTACCCTCAGCCACTTTCTTCGCGACCTTGCGCATGACGTTTGCGATCTCACGCTCGAGATTCCGAACCCCGGCTTCCCTGGTGTAGTGCGAGATGATTTGTCTGATGGCAGGTTCCGTGAGCTGAACATGCTTGCTTGTGATGCCGTGTTCTTCCAGCTGGCGTGGAATCAAGTAGCGCTGAGCGATACCGAGTTTCTCTTCTTCGGTGTACCCTGGGATTTCGATGACCTCCATCCGGTCGCGTAGTGCAGGCAGAATCGGATCGATCAAATTAGCCGTAGTGATGAACATCACTTCGGTTAGATCGAACGGGACTCCGAGGTAGTGGTCGGTGAAGGCCGTGTTTTGCTCTGGGTCGAGCACTTCGAGTAAAGCCGCCGAGGGGTCGCCTCGGAAATCCATTCCCACTTTATCTACCTCATCCAGCATGAACACCGGATTGCTGGTACCTGCCTGCTTCATGCCTTGGATGATACGGCCGGGTAATGCTCCGACGTAGGTGCGGCGATGGCCGCGGATTTCTGCCTCGTCCCGCACGCCGCCCAGACTGATGCGTACAAACTCGCGGCCGAGGGCTTTGGCAATCGATTTGCCCAACGAGGTTTTCCCCACGCCGGGTGGGCCGACGAAACACAAGATCGGTCCCTTCATTTTCTCTTTAAGTTTCCGAACAGCCAGATATTCAAGGATGCGTTCTTTGACCTTTTCAAGATTGTAGTGGTCTTCGTTCAGTACCTTAGCAGCGGCTTTCAACTCAAGATTGTCTTTCGAGCGCTTCGACCATGGCAATTCGACCATCCATTCCAAATAGGTACGGACGGTGGCGGACTCAGCGGTGTCGGGATGCATTTTCTCAAGGCGTTTCAGCTGTTTTTCTGCTTCCTTTAGAACCTTTTCTGGCATCTTGGCGTCTTTGATGCGTTTGCGGAATTCCGTGATTTCTTCCGCGCGTTCATCCAGTTCACCCAACTCCTTCTGAATCGCCTTCAGCTGTTCCCGGAGGAAGTATTCGCGCTGGGTCTTGTCCATCTCGCCTTTGGCCTGCGCTTGGATTTTCTGTTGCATGGAGAGAACTTCAATTTCTTTCCCGAGAATGTCGCTGACCTGGCGAAGCCGCTGAATCGGGTCTGCACTTTCCAAGACGGCTTGGGTCGTATCGACTTTGAGTCCAAGATTGGAAGCGACCATGTCGGCCAAGCGTCCCGGCTCCTCGAGATTTTCAATGACGACCATGACATCGGGGATCAAGACCTTGCCCAAGCTGACGATTCGCTCGATCTGTTCCTTGACGGTCCGCATCACGGCTTCGGCCTCTAGGGGCGTGGCCGTGGGCTTCGTGTCGGGGACTTTGTCGATTCGAACGGAATAGTATGGGTCGGTTTGGATATATTTATTGATCTTGGCTTTGGCGATACCTTGGACCAAGATTTTGATGCGTTCATCCGGTAGTTTCAGCATTCGCATGATGATGCCGACGGTCCCAACCGTGTGAATATCCTTAGGGGTTGGGTTCTCGACATCCAGTGCTTTTTGGGTGGCAAGGAATATCATCCGGTTGCCGGCCAAGGCGGCTTCGATGGCCTTGATCGACATGTCGCGTCCAACGAACAGGGGAAGGACCATGTAGGGAAAGACGACAATGTCTCGAACCGGTAGCAGCGGGAGCTGGCTAGGAACCTCAATATTTTGGGGCGCCTGGATATCTTGCTCGTTTGGGTCAGTCATAATATATGGGCCTGTTCTGTTGATCTACATATGGAACCCTGGTTCAACGAACCAGGGCGCTGTTGCCGCTATCATATTCTTGGGATGGTCTATTCCCCTCATTGCCGTACGCCGTGTTCAGGAAGAAGCGTCAATAGAGATTGTGCGAAGTGCTGAGCGAACAATCCGCTCACCATAAAATTTGGTGCCGATGGCCGTTGCTGCGATCCGTGTGTCTGGGTGCCCATCAGGGCCGACAGGATCATCCGCGACGGTTCGTCGATGTGGTGTGCATTCTGGTCGAGAGATAGTCGCGGAATTCCGCCCCCAATGCTGGGTTCTTTAAGGCAAACTCCACGGTGGCGATCAAAAAGCCTAGTTTGTCTCCAGCGTCGTGGCGCTGACCCTCGACCTCGAGTGCATACATCGGAGATTTTTTTGCCAGTGTCTTGAGCGCATCAGTCAACTGAATTTCTCCGTTCTTTCCTGGGGCTGTTTTTCTCAGGATAGGAAAGATTTCCGGAGGAAGCACATAGCGGCCGATCACGGCGAGTGTGGAAGGCGCATCGGCGGGTGACGGTTTCTCAACCAAATCCTCAACGCGGTGTAAGCCGTGAGAAAGGCGTTTCGGAGTGACGATGCCATATCGGCTGACATCCGTCTTCGGAACATCCTGGACGCCAAGAACCGCCCCGTGTCGTTTCTTATAGACGTGGATTAATTGAGCGAGTCCCGGTACATCGGCATCGATGATTTCGTCTCCCAGAATCACCGCGAATGGCTCGTCTCCAATCAGATGCTGGGCACACAAAACGGCATGTCCCAAGCCCAGTGCCTCTGATTGGCGGACATAGCAGAAGTTCGCGAGGTTGGAAATCTGTCGAATCTGATGAAGGACCTGGCTCTTTCCTGTCCCCTTCAAATTCTCTTCTAACTCGACGGAACGGTCGAAGTGGTCTTCAATGGCGCGTTTGCCTCGCCCCGTGACCACAATGATATCTTCGATGCCTGAGGCCACCGCTTCTTCAACCGTATATTGAATGAGCGGCTTGTCGACCAGGGGCAACATCTCCTTAGGAGAGGCTTTGGTTGCAGGAAGGAATCGTGTGCCAAGACCAGCGGCAGGGATGACGGCTTTTCTGACTCCAAGTCGAGACATGTGAGGATAGTATGTGATGAATTGAGTGAAGTCAAGAAACAGGCGAACAGATTGCACGGAATCTGAATCGAGCACTAAGTGATCGCCGAGGGTAGTGAGAATGAGTTCAGGTGCTGTGATGGCCGACTTCTGTGTGGTGTCAATCATGACTCGTTGAGGTGCAGCATTCCGTCATGAATCATCTTTCGTTGGGCAAGAACCGCACGATGTCACGCGGGTGATTGCTTGATATGGAGTAGTAGGGAAATCAAACTGAATCGACATGTATAGGTGGTTGGGACTCGTTGCGCATGGTTCAACAGATAACGAGCGCGGGCACCGGCGAGTCTCGCGGTAAGGAGGAGGTCGCTGCTTTACAATGTGTGACGACCTCAATATAATCCGGAAGTTTTGCAATCCTGTGGTGTGTCCAGAGACTGACAGGATTACTGCCTGTGCGAGGAACCTGTGTAAGAACGCTGCCAGTTGGTGACTGGTACGTTATCTGTGTCAAATCAAAAGCCGGGCTTGTTACGTATTCTGCGGAACCTATTATTTTGATGATGTCGCCCCTACCGTCCATCTCCGCTTTGTATCAAAGGAACCCTCATTGGTGACCGGGCATGCCGTCTACAGATCCCGATCACTGATGGTTGTGGCTCTAGTGGCTTCTGTCTTTTGGGGTGTGCTCGATGTTTTGGGACAGGGGGTTGAGCCTAAGGTGGCCTCGATCGACATCCGGGGGGCTAAGCGAATTGAGGTCCCGGCCATTGTCGGGCGTCTCACACTCAAGCCTGATGATTCGTATACCTCTGAACGTGTGCGTGGTCAGATTCGAATTCTGTACGACACGGGATTTTTTGAAGATGTGCAGGTGGAAACCGAGTCGGTTTCAGCCGGGGTTGCTGTCACGTTTGTCGTGCGGGAAAAGCCCTTCATCAGTGAGGTCGTCTTTGATGGAAACGAGCACCTGAGTGACGAGAAATTGAAGGAAAAAACGACCATTAAGAGCCAGACTTTCCTCGATCAGCAACAGGTGAAGGAAAGTGCCGAGCGATTGCGCCTCGTCTACCAGCAGGACGGTTACTATAGTGCGCAAGTCATTCCAGTGATTCAGGCAATCGACGAAGATCGGATGCGCCTGATCTTTCACGTGACGGAGGGAGAGAAGGCGAGAGTCAAAACGGTGATTTTCGACGGACTGACTGGAACCAGCAAGGCGGAGTTGCTCAATGTGATGGCGACCAGAGAATGGGTCCCTTGGTATGGCCTAGTCACGAAATTGAAACTTCCCTCTTTCTTCTCTGATGCCGGTGTGTTGAAACGTGAAGAGATGGGGAATGACGTCGAGCGGATCAAAGAGGTCTTGTTGAACAAAGGGTATTTCAATGCCCGAGTCAGCCAACCCTCCGTTGAATTGACCGAAGATAAGAAGTGGTTCACTGTCACCTACGCGATTTCTGAAGGCGAACCATTTACGGTCGGAGAGGTCGGGTTCCGCGGGCAGACGGTGTTCGAGGATCCCGAGCTTCGAGCCGGGTTGAAGATTAAGGATGGGGAGATCTTTCAACGGGCAAAAATCAGGGATGAGATGACTCGGTTGACCGATCTGTACGGGAGTAAGGGGTATTCCTTCGCCGAGGTGGTGCCCAGCGTCAATCCGAACAATGAAGAGCGGACGGTCAATATCATTCTCAACATCAAAGAAGGCGAGATGATGCGCATCCGGCAAATCAATATCTACGGGAATGATAAGACGCGCGACAATGTCATTCGACGGGAAATACGGGTTGATGAGCAAGATGTGATCGATACCGCCTCACTGAAGCGCAGTTTTCAGCGATTGAATAACCTGAACTTCTTCGAGACGGTTGAGATTCTGCCGAATCAGGTTGCGCCGGACAAGGTGGATCTGAACGTACGGGTGAAGGAAAAGCCGACCGGCATGTTCAGTCTAGGCGGAGGTTTCAGCACTCTCGACCGGCTCGTGGCAATCGCCGATATCACGCAGGGAAATTTGGGCGGGTATGGATATCTCGGTCGCATCCGCGGACAGCTGGGCCAGCGCCGAAGCCTCGGCTCCATCACCTTCCGCAATCCCTATCTCTATGACTCGTTAACGTCGCTTCAGGTGGACGGTTACCGCAGTATGACGAACTATCTTTCCTATTTTGAAGAACGGACGGGTGGAAATGTCACACTTGGTCGATGGCTATCGGAATATGTGACGGGGAGCGTTAGCATCTTTGGGGAACAGATCACGTTCAGGGACCCACAAGCAGGTATCTGTACGCCTGGGGCTGAGCTTGTACCAATTGTCTGTCAACAGTTAGGGACACAGTCGTCGACGGGGTTTCGATTTGCGCTGTTCCGAGATACCAGAGACTACTACCTCGATCCCAGGACCGGTTGGCGAATCGGCGGTGGGTTTGATATCGGGACACCTCTGATGGGTGGCACCAACAATTTCATCAAGTACCATGTCGACGTGATTAAAGTCACCCCATTGCCTTTCGATATGAGGGTTTCGCTGCGGGCTCGCTACGGTGAGGTTCAAGCACTTGGCGGAACCACGCGGATTCCACTCAGCGAACGCTTTTTCGTGGGCGGAATCAACACCATGCGCGGGTTTGCTTTCGGACGAGCTGGTCCCGTCGTTCCCACGACTCGTGCTCCCATCGGTGCCGCGAAGCAGTTGATCTTCAGCAGTGAGTTGATCTTCACGATCTCGGCGGAGGCCAAATTGAACGGGGTGATCTTTTTCGACTATGGCAAAGGGTTCGATGAGGATGAACCGTTGTCGATCAATTTGCGGCCTGCAGCAGGTCTCGAAGGGCGGTGGATCTCTCCCTTCGGTCCCTTGAGAGTAGCCTATGGAATTAATCTTGACCCCCGGACTGGTGAACGAGCCGGCGTGTTCGAGTTTACGATCGGAACCTTGTTCTAAAGGGAGAAGTTGTTGTGACGGAGCTGAGGGTGAAGAGAATGCGGCCACGCTGCTCGGGTTGGCGACTGAGCTGGATGTTGGGCCTGATGGGCATCCTGTTGGTTGTGGGCGGGTGTTTGAGCTCGGGCGCAAAAATTGAGAGTAAGATCGGGGTGATCAACGCGCAGCGTCTTCTGAACGAAACGAATGTGGGAAAGCGGGCGAAAGACATTCTGGCCTCCTTCTCCAAGAACCGGCAAGCATTGATGGAGTCGGAGGAACGGGAGTTGCGGCGGATGGAGGAAGACTTTGCACGGCAGGCATCCATTCTGAGTCCCGCGGCGAAACGGGAGCGCGAGGAGCAGTTTCGTCGACGCATGCAGGAGTATCAACAAAAGGCCGCGGAATTGAATCGCGAGGTTCAAGAAAAACAGAAGGAAGTCTTGGAAGGGTTTCGTGACAAAGTCGAAGCGGTGGTTGCAAAGGTAGCAAAGGGTTTGGGAGTGCAGGTGGTTGTTGATAAAAGTAAGGGAGGTCCGACCATCTATCATGAAGAGGGGTTGGATATCTCAAATCAAGTGATCGAAACGTTTAACCGCGAATACCCGTAGCGTGTGCGGGGAGGTAGGGCATGATGAATCGTATCAATATGATCGTGCTGGCCGTTCTGTGGTGCACAACTCCATGGGCGACGCCGCTGTATGCAGGAGACTCGGCTAGGGTAGGGGTGATGGATCAGCAGCTCGTCTTTGAGCGAAGCAAGGCGGGGAAGGCGGCTTTGGAAGATATGGCTGGCTATGCCCAGACCAGACAAAAAATTATCACTTCTGATGAGCAGGAGCTCAAGGAATTACAGCAATCCTTGGAGGATCCTAATACCAAGCTTACCGATGCTGTCCGTCAAGAGAAGGAAGAACAGCTGCGGGGCAAGGTCGAGGCTTATCAGCATCGGGTGCAGGACTTCAATCGAGAAGTGCAACAGAAGCGAGGGGAAATGGTTGCGGAATACTCGCGGAAGATCGCGGCAGCTGCGCAAGCCGTCGCTCAAAAGGAAGGCTATGCGGCCATTCTGGACAAGGGCACGGACTCGATGCTCCGCATCGTCCTCTATCACCAGGCGACGTTGGATGTGACGGAGTTGATCATTAAAGAATTTGATCGGCAAAACCCTTAGGTCAGAGACAGAGAGGAGGCAGGGCAATGGCATCGGTCGAGCAGGCTGAAATTCAAGCATTACTTCCCCACCGGTATCCCTTCCTGTTGGTGGATCGAGTAAAAGAGTTTGAACCTCACAAGCGGATCATCGGGATCAAAAATGTGACGGTCAATGAGCCTTTCTTTCAAGGGCATTTCCCGGGGCGTCCTGTCATGCCCGGGGTGTTGATTATCGAGGCCATGGCACAAGCGGGGGGCGTGCTGGTGTTCAAATCGGGAGGGACGGTCGGCAAAACCATCATGTATTTGACGGGTATTGAGGAAGCCAAATTCAGGAAACCGGTCGTTCCGGGTGATCAGCTTCGGTTTGAGATTGACGTACTCAAGAAGCGTCCGCCGTTCTGGAAGATGCAGGGAAAAGCATTCGTAGACAATGAGGTAGTGTGTGAGGCGGTGGTGACCGCGATGGTAATGGAAGAAAAGACCGAAGCGCAATAATCAATCATTGTCACGTGTCAACCTCCACGCCGCAGGGTCCGATGGGTGCACGGTCTGGGGGGCGTGGTCGAAGGATCGTGGTTGACGGCTGACGAATCTTAAAGGGGGCAGGTGTGAAGATACATCCATCAGCGATTGTCCATCCCAAGGCCACGCTCGATACTGATGTCGAGATCGGGCCCTTCTGTGTCGTTGGAGAACACGTGACCATTGGAAAGGGGAGTCGCCTCCTCTCTCATGCGAACATTGATGGGTGGACGGAGATTGGGGAGCGAAACGAAGTGCACCCGTTCGCTTCCATTGGAGGGCCTCCTCAGCACCTGGCGTATAAGGGGGAACCGACAAAGGTCATTATCGGCGATGACAACGTGATCCGTGAGTACGTCACGATCAATCGGGGAACCGTCCAAGGTGGGGGGGTGACCTCTCTCGGGTCCAAGGGCATTCTTATGGCGTATGTACATGTGGCGCACGATTGCCGGCTCGGCAACAACATTATTATGGCCAATGCAGCGAGCTTGGCCGGACATATCACGATCGGAGATCATTCCGTCATCGGAGGGTTGACCGGCGTGCTTCAGTTTGTGCGTATCGGAGACTACGTCATGGTCGGAGGGTGTTGCGCGATCGGTCAGGATATTCCACCATTTACGTTCGCGGCCGGTGGGTATCGTGCGCATCTCTACGGTCTCAATACGGTGGGGTTACAACGACACGGCTTCTCGACGGACCGTATTGCGTCGTTGAGGAAGGCGTTTGATCTGCTCTTCCGAACAGGTCATCGAACGGCTGAGGCGATCAAATTAGCGAGGAAGGAGTTCAAGGGACAGGAGGATGTGGCCAAGATTCTTGCGTTTATGGAGGGGACTAAGCGCGGAATCTCGAGGGCTGTCAGCTCGGACCTTGAACGTGAATTCGATCAACCGGTATGACATCGAGTACGATGGCTCTCCCCATGCCTATAGTGGACGGTCGAATCGGGGTGATTGCGGGGAATGGGCGATTTCCGATCATCTTTTCCGATAATGCCCGCAAGATGGGTCTTCACGTGTCTGCGGTGGCCCATGAAGGCGAAACAGAACCGGAGCTCGAGCAGCATGTTGACCGTATTCATTGGGTCAAAATCGGGCAACTCAATAAATTGATTAATGCCTTCAAGGCCGATGGCATACGTAATGTCGTGATGCTGGGAGGTATTAAAAAGACGCATATCTACAGCAACGCTCGTCCCGATTTTCGCGTGTTGGCGTTGGCGACGAAATTGGTTCTCTGGAAAGATGACGATATTCTTCGTGCGTTGGCGGCGGAGCTCGAAAAGGATGGCATCACGATCTGTGAGTCGACCTTCGGCCTCGACGGGATTTTGGTCACCGAAGGCACCTTGACTTCTCGCCAGCCTACGAAAAAAGAGTGGGTCGATATCCGGTACGGGTGGGATGTTGCGAAGGAGACCGGGCGTCTTGATATCGGGCAATGCGTGGTCGTCAAGGACCGAACCATTGTGGCTGTCGAAGCGGTTGAAGGAACCGATGAGGCGATCAAGCGCGGAGGCGCACTCGCTAAAGAGGGTGTGGTGGTCGTGAAGCGCTGCAAACCGCAACAGGACCTTCGATTTGATTTGCCAGCTGTGGGACCGAGGACGATTGAGATCATGCGGTCCGTCAAGGCATCCGTGCTTGCCGTTGAGGCTGGTCGGTCGGTGATGCTGGATCGAGACGTGCTTCTTCGTGACGCTGAAGATGCAGGGATCGCCGTTGTCGGCGTGGCTCGTGAAGCAGAGTCCAGTGCGTCGACCTGAGTCAACGAAGACGTTTCGGAAGCCGGAGATCTGTTGATCGCTTGGTTTCAGCGACTCAACAATTCAGTCGAATCAAGAGATTCCCAGGTTCAGTTTGAGAGAGATATGGTCAAACTTCGCGCCGGTGTGATAGGGGTCGGACATCTCGGGCAGCATCATGCGCGTCTCTATGCCGCATCGCCGGATACGACGCTGGTTGGTGTCGTGGATCAAGATGGCGAACGGGCCTCAGCCATCGCTCAGAACCACCGTACACAGGCATTCCGTGAACTACCTGAGCTTCTGAAGCAGGTTGATGTCGTCAGCATCGCCGTACCTACCTCCGGTCATTACGCTGTTGCAAAGGCTTGTCTCGAAGCTGGAAAGCATGTCCTTGTAGAAAAGCCGATTGCAGTCTTGCCGAGTGAGGCGTGGGCCCTCGTCGAGTTGGCTAGCCGTCGCGGCTGCACTTTGCAAGTCGGGCACAGTGAACGGTTCAATCCCATCATGTCGTTGATGCGCCCCCATCTACACACTCCGATATTGTTCGAATCTCATCGATTGGGCACGTATAGTGAGCGGGGCACCGATGTCGACGTTGTGCTCGATCTCATGATTCATGATATTGATCTTGTGCTTTCTTGTAACCCTGGCTCCGTCGAGACGGTGTGGGCTACTGGTGGGGTTCTGCTTTCTTCAACCCATGATGTCGCCAATGCACGCATCCAGTTTAGCGAAGGTAGTATCGCACAGCTGACCGCCAGCCGGATCTCGCCAAAGGCTATGCGACAATGGCGAGTCTTCCAACCTGATGGGTGCGTCACGATCGATTTTCAATCTCGGCAAGGGGTGGTGGGGCGCCGATCGGTTGCTTCTGATGGAAAATCGACGATGGCAATGGAAGAGATTCAAGCCGGCAACGCAGAACCGCTCAAATTACAGCTTGAATCGTTTCTCCATGCCGTCCGTGAGCGATCTTGCCCCGTCGTCTCTGGTGAAGATGGAGCCGCGGCGGTAGAACTGGCGCATCGCGTGCTGTCCGTCATGAAGAAGGCGGGGTAGTAGAAGCGGCCCGAGCCTCCTTGACCGAATCGACAGGATCAGGTTTCATCGGCGGGGCTCTTCCAACCACGATACTCGTCTCAAACCTGTTTAATGGGCCACCATGGCACGCATTCTGATCGTAACGGGTGAAGCCTCGGGTGACCTTCATGGGGCCAATCTGGCCAAGGCGCTCAAGGCCTGTGATCCTCATGTCTCTGTGGCAGGAATTGGCGGCCATGCTATGGAGGTCGCCGGGGTGGAGTTGGTCTGCAAAATGGGGCAATTCGATGTCATGGGTATGGTCGGGCCCCTGGCATTGTTGGCCATCATTCGGCGATTCTTCTTTATGCGACGATTGTTTCTGTCTGAACCTTGGGATGCGGTCATCTTTGTCGATAACCCAGGGTTGAATCTACGGTACGCCTATTTTGCCAAGAGTGCGGGGCTAAGGGTGTTCTATTATATTGCGCCGCAGATTTGGGCCTGGGGACCTTGGCGGATGTACTGGATCAAGAAACGAGTCGATCAAGTGTTGGTGATCTTGCCGTTTGAGCAACCTCTTTTTGAGAAAGCGGGTATGCGATGTACGTTTGTCGGCCATCCCATCCTTGATGCGGTCGGCGGGCCCTATGATCGGGCGGTGCTACGCAGGAGGTTTGGCTTCTCTGATGAGGAACGCGTGATTGCGTTGTTGCCAGGAAGTCGGGCCCATGAAGTCCAGGTTCTACTGCCGATCCTGCTCTCTGCTGCGGAAAAATTGGTGCAGCATAGACCAGGAACGAAGTTTCTCCTGGCACAAGCCTCCACAATTCGGGATAATCTGCTACAACCGTTCCTCCAACAGGATCGAGTATCGGTCACCGTGGTCAAAGAGCAGACCACCGAAGTGCTGGCGGTGTCCGATTTTGCATTGGTCAAGTCTGGTACAGCAATATTGCAAGCAGCCGTGGTGGGAACCCCTATGGTGTTGCTCTATCAGATCAGTGCACTGGAATGGTGGATCGCGAGTTTCTTTAAGCGAGTCAAATGGATCGGGCTGGTGAATTTGGTGGCCGGTCGATCCCTTGTGCCGGAGTTGTTACAGCATGAGGCCACGGGCCAGCGGCTCTACGAAGAGGCGCTGCGGATTTTGGAGGATCCGACGGCCTATGCTGAAATGAAGCGGAGCTTGGCGCAGGTACGAGCAGCGTTAGGCGAACCCGGCGCATCAGCGAGAGCAGCCGAGGTGGTATTGGCGGCATGTCGGGCTTAGAACGATTCAAACGACTGATGGGGTATGTGAAACCGTATCGGACGCGGTTTCTGGCGGCCTTTGTCTGTTCAGGCTTGGTAGCGCTCTTAAGCGGGGCCTATGCATGGCTCGCCAGACCGGTATTGGACGATATCTTCATTCAGAAGAATGAGCAGATGCTAATGGTACTGCCGCTGGTGCTCTTAGGCGTTGCAACGTTGAAAGCCGTGTTCAGTTATGGCGTGGGATATTTGATGGCCTATGTCGGAAACCGGGTTGTGGCGGACATCCGACAGGAATTATTCCAGCAGCTTATGCGGCAATCGGTTGGGTTTCATGATGCCCATACATCAGGGCGCCTTGTGTCACGTGTTGTGAACGATGTGGGAATCATGGCAAATGCTGCATCGAGTGTCGTGAAAGATATCTTCCAAAACGGACTCACCTTTCTCGCGATGGTCGGAGTCATTCTCTATCAGAACTGGAGGCTGGCGGCGATTTCGATGGTTGTCATTCCCCTTTCGGGATTGACCATGGCGCGGGTGGGAAAGAGGTTGAAACGACTAGCGACCAGCGGACAGGAGCAGATGGGGGACTTGTCCTCGACGCTTCAAGAAACCTTTTCCGGGATCAGGGTTGTGAAAGCCTTCGGTCGGGAGGAGGCAGAGGCTGAACGGTTTCATCGGAGAAACCATGCATTTCTTTCCACGACATTGAAGTCCAATCAGGTGTGGTCGCTCGGCCATTCACAGATGGAGATCATCGGAGTCATCGGTGTTGCCACGATTATTTGGTACGGAGGGTACCTGGTTATTCAGGAGCTGATGACACCAGGAGCATTTTTTTCATTTATGGCTGCCATGTTCATGGCCTATACACCGATCAAAAAACTCTCCGGCTCCAATAATCTGATCCAGCAGGCGCTGGCAGCGGCTGAGCGGGTTTTTGACATGCTGGATTTGGAAACCGAGCAGTCTCAGAACCGTGGGACGATTTCGCTGATCCAAATCAGTCAGGCGATCGAATTTCGGAACGTCTCCATGCGGTATGAGAATCAATCGGTTCCTGCGCTTACCAATGTGGACTTTTCCATTAAACCCGGTGAAGTCATCGCACTTGTCGGAGGCAGTGGAAGCGGGAAGACGACGCTGGTCAGTTTGTTGCCACGGTTCTATGAACCAACATCCGGGGCTATTTTCATCGATGGTGTTCCTTTGACCTCCTACGAATTACGATCGTTGCGGGCACATATCGGAATTGTTTCGCAAGAGGTTGTCTTGTTCGATGATACGATCAGCAACAACATTGTGTTTGGAAGAACCGGTGCCGATCAGGCCGATATCGAACAGGCTGCCAAGCTGGCCTATGCGCATGATTTTATTCTTCGTCTCCCGAAGGGGTACGATGCGGTGATCGGGGAACGGGGACTCAAGTTATCGGGTGGTGAACGGCAACGGTTGGCCATTGCCAGAGCCCTACTGCGGGACCCTCCATTGCTTATTTTGGATGAGGCAACCTCGGCGCTTGATACCGAGTCTGAACGGATTGTGCAGTTGGCCTTGGCTAATTTGATGAAGAATCGAACAACGGTGGTAATTGCTCATCGGCTGTCGACGATTCAGAACGCGGATCGAATCGTTGTCTTGGATCGAGGCATGATCGTTGAGGTTGGCTCCCATGAAGAACTGATTCGACAGGGCGGGGTGTATCGCCGTTTGCATGCGTTGCAGTTCCAATCCGAAGAGTTGACACGCTGAACTGATGAAACACTCGATTCTCCTGAAATGGTTGAAGCTTTCCGTGCTGCCTCCGGTGGCGGCAGCGCTCATTCGAGGCGTCGCTGGTACGATACAGTGCGAGACTCGCGGCCACGAAGCGGTCGATGCATTGTATCGGGAGGGCCGCCGCGCGATTTTTGCCTTTTGGCATGCGCAGCAGCTGATGATGTTGCATGGGTACCGTGGTATCGGAACGCAGATGTTGATCAGCCAGCATGGCGACGGTGAGATTATCGCGCGGATCATCGCGCGATTCGGCCACCAGGCTGTGCGGGGGTCGAGTACGAGGGGTGGGGCGACAGCGTTACGGACGTTAATCAAGCGGGGACGGTCGGGCTGGGATCTTGGTGTGACGCCGGATGGTCCGAGAGGGCCTCGCCAGGTGGCCAAGCTGGGGGTGGTGCAGTTGGCCAAGGCCACTGGGCTTCCAATTGTGCCCATGATCTTCGCCTGCTCAAAAAAAAACTCTTTGCGAGCTGGGACCGCTTCATGGTCCCATACCCATTCTCCCGAGGACTATTCCTCTATGGAAAACCGCTCTGGGTCCCGCGCGAGGCGGATGGGGGCATGCTTGAAACGCTCCGGGTGGAACTTGAGACAGCCCTCAATCAGCTGACCGATCAGGCAGAAGAAGATGTGAAACGTGAGACGTGAAACGTAGAAGGTTCAGAAGTTTTTCAGGACGTTTCACCTTTTACCTCGTACGTCTACCTTCGTTCCCATGTGGAAGCTTCTCTATAACCTCGGTCTTCTTCTCGCGGCGCCCATGATTATCGGGGTGCTTCTTGCCAAGCCACGTTGCCGTCCTGGGTTTCTTCAACGAATGGGGTGGGGAAGCCATCCCTCTGATGTCGGTGCTCCATCTCGACCGCTTGTATGGATTCATGCTGTGTCGCTCGGTGAAGTGGTCGCGGTTACGCCGCTTGTGAAGGCCTTGCATGCGCGGCATCCGGAGTTTCGTTATATCGTCACGACGGTGACTGAAACCGGCCGCGAAGCGGTTGAGCAGCGATTGGATGGCGTTGCCGAACATTGGTACGCGCCCCTTGATTTCTCATGGGCCGTAGCCGGTATGATCAAACGCCTGCAACCAGTGCTCTACGTATTTGTCGAGACTGAACTGTGGCCGAACATATTGTGGGCCTTACACGAACACAATGTGCCCTCGGTGTTGGTGAATGGGCGGTTATCGTCTCGTTCGTTTCAGCGGCAGGACATCCCTCTGATTCGCTCGTTCTATCGATCTGTGCTGCAGACATTGACACTGTGCTTGATGCAAACCGAGAGAGATCGACAACGGATCGTGGCATTGGGGGCCAAGCCGGACTGTGCACATGTGACGGGCAATATCAAGTTCGATCAGCCGGTGCCGGATGTTCAATCGGATACGTCACTGCGTCGCAGTTTGGGACTGGCTGCGAATGAGCAGCTGATTCTCGCCGGGAGTACGCATCAGGGCGAAGAAGAACTGCTGGTATCCGCCTATCAGAAAATTGTTCAGACCTATCCCAATGCCGTCTTGATGTTGGCTCCCCGTCATATTGAACGGGTGGACCGAGTTGAGGCGATGTTGCGAGAAGCTAAGTTTGTGGTGCAGCGCAAGAGTCAGATTGGAGAGAGCCTCTCTGGTCCACGTGTGGTGATTCTGGATACCAGGGGAGAGCTGGCCCGAGCCTACCGGGAGGCTGTCGTGGCCTATGTGGGAGGGACCTTAGTTCCGGTGGGGGGGCACAATTTGCTGGAACCGGCCGTGTGGGGCACCCCAGTCATGTTTGGGCCCTATACGGATCACTGTGCCGAGATTGCGATGCTCTTATCCAAGGCCGGAGGGGGACGTCGGGTGATGGGAGTGGAGGACCTCGTTGTTTCAATAGAGGAATGGTTACGGCAGCCTGACAAACGAAATCGAGACGGACAGGTGGCCAAACAGGTGGTGTTGGACAACCAGGGTGCGCTCATGCGGAGCCTGGAGCAGATAGAACATTGCCTCCGTACCGTTCCATCATACTCCGACCATTCGGTGACAACGGGGGCAGGGCCTCTGATAGCCAAATTCTGATATGGCATTTCTGTCTCCAGGACAACCGGTCCGTAGAGGGCTGTGCTGGGTTGCAGGGTTGTACGGCCTCGTCACCGGAGTTTCGCGATGGTGCTATCGACAGCGTTGGCTGCTTACCACACGATTGCCTTGTCCCGTCATCAGTGTGGGAAACCTGACGGTCGGAGGAACCGGAAAGACTCCGTTCGTGATTTTTCTGGCCCAACGATTGCTGGCGAAGGGATGGAGAGTGGCGATTTTGAGTCGAGGCTATAAGCGGACGGGTCATGCGCCGCAGGTACTGGTATCGGATGGAGTGCATATCTTGGCTGATCCCTTGGACTCGGGGGATGAACCGTTCTTAATGGCTCAGCGCTGTCCCCAAGCCGTGGTCGCGGTGGGGGCTGATCGTGTTGCACTCGGTCGCTGGGTATTAGAGCGGCATCCGATCGATTGCATGATTCTGGATGATGGGTTTCAGCATCGTGCCCTTCATCGGGACGTTGATCTGGTGTTGCTGGATGCCACTGATGCAGCCGGACTCGATGCAATGGTTCCGGCGGGAAGACTGCGAGAACCATTGACTGAACTGGATCGGGCGAGTGCGGTGGTCATCACCCGAGCCGATGTTCGCCACGAGGTCGATGCTATTCGAAGCCGTTTGAGTAGGACTCATTGTCCCCCCAACGACGCTATTGAAGTTGTGTTTCGACCGGAGTTTTTCATCGCAATCGTGTCCGGATCCTCACAGGCCATTGAATGGGGGAAAGGGAAAAAGGCTTGGTTGGTAAGCGGGATCGGCAATGGCTCTTCGTTTCATCGATCGGTGGAATCTGTCGGGGTCGAGATTGTGGGTGAGACTATGTTTGACGATCATCATCGATACGATCATCACGAGATCGAGGATGTTCGCGCCAAGATGAAGCGGAGCGGGAGCGACATCGTGTTAACGACAGAAAAAGATGGTGGGAAACTGACTCCCTTGCTTGAGGCCAATGATCCTTGGTGGATGCTTCGTCTGGAAACATATGTTGTTCAGGGAGGAGATCGGTTGACTCGATTGATTGATGAGTCGTTATCACGAAGGTGCGATACGCCGGAAACCCATGAGTAGAGAGCAACCTCGAAGAATCTTGCTGCGAGCTCCGAATTGGATCGGTGACGCCGTCATGTGCGAGCCTGCTCTGCGAGGTTTGAGGTCACTCTTTCCTGAGGCGGATGTCACGATGTTGGCCAAATCGGCCGTTGCTGAGCTGTTCCGTGCCGCTCCGGAGTTGAATCGGGTGCTGATCTATGAGGACAAGGGAGCTCATGCCGGGATCTCGGGGAAGTGGGCGCTGGCTGGTCTGTTGCGGCGGCATGGATTCGACCTCGCCGTGCTGTTTCAGAACGCTTTTGAGGCGGCATTTATTGCATGGCTTGCCGGTATCCCACAACGGTATGGTTACGCAACTGATGGGCGAGTGTTCTTTCTGACCAAGCCTGTTGCTGTGCCTGCACGTCGCCAATCGGTTCATCAAGTCGAGTACTATTGGAATTTGTTGAAGCCCTTGGGCCTGTCCGGGAGTGCTCCGCTCCCGACATTGTGTGTGACTACGGACGAGACTCACGCTATGGAGGCGAGACTCGCTGCCCACGGGAGTGGGTCGTCGGATCTCGTGATCGGTATCAATCCTGGGTCGACCTACGGCAACGCGAAGCGATGGGTGCCTGAGCGGTTTGCCGAAGTCGCACAGCGACTTTCGGAACGAGTAGGCCGTGATGCAAGAAGGCAAGTGGTCGTGGTCATTCTAGGGGCGAAGGGCGAGGAGTCTTTGGGGAGGGACATCGCAGATCGAATCCACGGACGATCGGTAGTACTGTCCGGCCAAACGACGATTCGCGAGTTGATGGCAGTGGTCAAGCGATGTCACATTTTGATTACTAATGATACTGGACCGATGCATGTGGCAGCTGCGTGCGGTGTACCAGTCGTTGCGGTCTTCGGCCCGACGGATTCGCGTACGACCGCTCCCTATGGGCAGGAGCAGTCGGTTGTTCGGGAGACTGTGGATTGTGCGCCTTGCCTACTTCGGGAATGCCCAATCGATCACCGGTGCATGACCCGCATTTCAGCCGACCGAGTGTATGAGGTGGCAGCGCAACAGCTGGACGGTCTGTCTCGTCCGTCTGGTCTATTTCACCTTTCTGGTGCAGACCAGACAGACCGGATAGACAAGACAAACCAGTCAGGCCAGTCAAACATTCTTTCAGGGTACACCGTCTTTCTCGATCGTGACGGCACGCTCAATCCGGATCCTGGATACATCAACTCCCCGGACCAGTTTGACTTGTTCCCAGGAGTAGCGGAGGCACTTGGCCGTCTGAAACTGGCTGGTGCCCGATTGATCCTTGTGACGAATCAATCGGGTATCGCGAGGGGGTTCCTCTCGCGATACAATCTTGATGCCATTCACCAAAAGCTTGCTCGCTTGCTCGATCAGACGGGCGTGAGGCTGGATGGTATCTACTTCTGTCCTCACCATCCGGATGACGGGTGTGGGTGTCGAAAGCCAAACCGTGGGATGATTGACCTGGCAGTCCAAGAACTGGGGGTGGATCTTGAGCGGTCCTATGTGATCGGTGATCATCTCCGTGATATCGAATTGGCTAAACGGGTGAGGGCACGAAGTGTCCTCGTGACCACCGGGGTGACTCGGCTGCAAGAACTTGACGAGTTGACGGAGTCTCCTCTCGCCCCTGACAGGGTTGCAACCTCCCTTGCTGAGGCTGTGGACTGGCTGTTGTCCGACGTGAAACAGAGAGCGCTATTGCACCATGAATAGTATGGCTCGGGTCGAGGGATGATCCATGGGATGGACAAGAGGTCCGGAGCGGCTGGGCTTGTGTTGGTGAGACAGCCGGAGTAAGTTGTCTGGGACTGGGGATGTTGTTCGATTCGGGGAGAAATGGTGACGGTAGTGAACCAGGGTACGAAGGATTGTTCCATCCCTTGTAACCTCTGTGGGGGAACCGAGGTTTCGATTCTTTCCAGTCGAAGTCGGAGCGGGAATCCGCTGCGAACCGTCATCTGCCGAGTCTGTGGGCTCGTATGGTCGGATCCCCGTCCACATGATGCCAGACGGTTTTATGAGGAAGAGTATCGACTCGCGTATAAGAATACCTATAGTCCGAAACCCAAGCATGTTGTGCGTGCGGGAAAGGTTGCCCTATCACGGTTTGGAAAGATCGCGCAGCTGTTGTCGAGTCGGAAAACGATGTTGGATATCGGTACGGGGGGCGGAGAGTTTGCCTATTTGCTCCAGTCGCTGGGGCATGCCGTAAACGGGATTGAGCCGAATCGAGGGTATGCCGACCATTCGATCCAACAGTATGGGCTGGCGGTTCAAGTTGGGTTCGTACAAGACGCGACATTTGCTCCGGCCTCGTTCGATATCGTGACGATTTGGCATGTCCTTGAACATACGGAAGACCCTGGTTTCATCCTGGCACGTCTGCGCTCCTGGTTAAAACCAGATGGGGTGCTCGTTGTCGAGGTGCCGAATGTGGAGGCGACCTGTCAGGCCCCTCGTAGTACGTTCCACGAGGCCCATCTCTACAATTTCAATGTCGTGTCATTGCGCCGGTTGGCCCAAAAGCAGGGGTTGTATGAAACCTCCCATCTCATCTCCCAGGACGGTGGAAACATCACGATGTTCTTCACTCAAACAGAGCCCCTGATCGCAGATCCTTTCTCCGCTGAGATTCCAGGAAATTGCGAGTGGATTTCGAGGATCGTACGCCAACACAGTGCCCTGCGGCATCACCTCAGCCCAGCCCCGTATGTGCGCGCGTGGAAACGTCTCTGTCGATCGCTCCAAGAGCGACGGGAAACGGTCGATCTGGGTAGCGGTAAGTCGATACTCGATAAACTCTATGCCCCTCATCTGCGGCCCCATTCCCTCACCGGTGCATGAAGAGACATGGTGTAGGCACGGATGAGGGAGCTGCATCATGACCGAGTATCCTGATGCCGCCTCAGCTGCGTAGGCAGGAAGGTTATCCGGTGGCACCTGTCACATCTTTTGTTGCCTCTTCTTCCGCCATGGGGAATACCATTCGCATTCTTCTGATCAAGCCAAGTTCACTGGGAGACATCATCCATACATTTCCTGTGGTGTCGGCGATCAAGGAGCAGTGGCCCGGAGTGCACCTGACATGGGTGGTGAAGCGTCAATGGGCTGAGCTTGTTGGGCAAGCAGAGGGAGTTGATCGTGTCTGGCCGGTCGATAGGACGGTGAGCAGTTGGGTGCGGGAAGGGCTGGCGCTCAGAGACGAACGGTTTGACCTCGCCCTCGATTTGCAAGGGCTGTTTCGAAGCGGTGCCTTGGCATGGTTCAGTGGTGCCCGGAGACGGGTCGGGTTCGCGAACGGACGGGAGGGAAGTCCCTGGTTCTATACCGACCGTGTTCCAGTCCCACACCCGGATATTCATGCAGTCGATCGATATCTCTCTTTGGTGGGTGCCTTGGGGGTGAGGCGTCCTGAGAAACCTCAGTTTCGCTTCAAGTTCGTGGAAGAAGATGTCGCCGCTGTTCGAGCAATCTGTCGCCGCCAAGGCCTTCTAGTAGATCGACCATGGATCGCGATGAATATCGGGGCTCGGTGGCCGACGAAACGTTGGCCGCTGACAGCATTTGCTGCAGTTCTGGATCAATTGCATGCTTCGCAGCTTGAGCCGGTCGTGGTCATAGGAAGTTCGGACGAGCGTCGTTCCACGAATCAGCTCAGAGCTCTGACCGCGAGCCCGTTTATCGATTTGTGTGGGGAGATCTCGTTGACCCATCTGCCGGCATTGCTTTCCACCGCATCCGCTATGGTGACCAATGACTCTGGGCCGATGCATATCGCGTCGGCACTGCATGTTCCTGTGGTCGCAATGTTCGGACCGACCAGTGCGATTCGAACCGGACCCTATGGCGACGGCCATCACGCCCTGAGCGGTCAGGTTCCCTGTAGTCCTTGTTTCAGCCGTGTCTGTCGACATATTCCCGAATTGGAGTGCCTTCACCGTATTTCACCGACTCACGTCGTTGATGCCATTCGTCCGTTGTTAATGGCTCATGCTCCATGCCCATGAACGTTTTGATCGCTTGTGCCAAACAGTATCGGCGATGGGCTCCGTCCAGCTTGGTCTGTCGATACGTTCCCGAATTGGACTGTCTTCACTTCAATAGGCTGACCTCCGTGGGTGATATGATTCGGCCAAGGTTGACGGCTCAGGCTTCAGACCCATGAATGTTTTGATCGTTCGTCCCGACGGTATCGGCGACGTGATTCTCTCGCTTCCGGTGGCGACGCAACTTCGGCGACTCATCCCGGACGTCAGAATCGGGTTCTTGACAAGTCCTGTCGTGGGGCCGTTGCTCGATCAGCATCCTGATGTGGACGAGGTTCGCTCTATTCGCTTGACTGATCCGTTGATGGAACTGCGCCATGCCTTTTTGCATGGAGTTGATGTGGCGGTGTTCCTCAAACCCTTTCGCCGTGTGATGTGGGCGGCCTGGTTGGCTCGGGTGCCCATTCGAATCGCGACGGGCTATCGGTGGTATAGCCTCTTGGCGAATCGGCGGATCTACGAACATCGCAGCGAGTTTTCCAAGCATGAGTCAGAGTACAACGTTGAGATGCTGAGAGGACTAGGGTTGAATCCACAAAAAGTTCAACCTCCCACTCTCTTCATGACGGAGCATGAACGAGCTATCGGGGCATCATTTTGGGAGGATCTTCCAGGTCCACGAGTCGTGATTCATCCTGGGGGATTTTCTGCACGTCGATGGCGACCGGAGTATTACCGGGATTTGGCTCTTGAGTCGGCACAAGCCGGTTATGGAGTGATATTGACCGGCAGCGAGTCAGAAAAGAAACAGTTTGAAGCCAATGCTCCGTTACCTACACCGATTCCAGCCCAGATCATGAACTGCATGGGGCAACTGTCTCTTCGCCATCTCATGGCAGTGATCGGCAGTGCCCATGCGGTCGTTTCCGGGGCCACAGGACCGGCTCATATAGCGGCAGCATTAGGTATCCCTACGGTCAGTTTGTTCGATCCTCGACGAAACAATTTGCCGGTGAGATGGAAACCCCTCGGGACAGGCATTGTGCTACGCCCGGATGTTCCCACCTGCGACAAATGTATCGGTGAAGCGTGCTCGTATTGGGATTGTCTTGATCGATTGACGGTCAGCAAGGTGATGGCTGCTACTAGACAGGTGATTGATACCGCTTCGACCCTCGTCATCCACCACGTATGAGGGTAAGTAGCGGGTGAAGACATGATCGGTCCTAGGTAGTGCTCTTGACTCCCTTATTCGTATGTGTTCATATCCTGAACGGTCGGTACGTTCCTTCATAACTCTATGAATCTCCGAGGCCAACGGGATCTGCTCTTGCTGACTGAGGTAGAGCGCGATGGCGGGGTCACACAGCGGTCCCTTGCGGCAAAGCTCGGGGTCGCGTTGGGACTCACGAATTTGTATCTGAAGCGATTGGTGCGGAACGGATACATTGCCATTATTACGAACCCCTCCCACCGTGTTCGATATGGGTTGACGCCACAGGGGTTTGTTGAGAAATCGAGGTTGGCGTCTCTTCATTTGAAGCACGCACTGTCTCACTACCGCGATATGCGCGCGCGACTCCGGGATGCATTGTCCCACATGACTCAGAATGGAATGAAACGAGTTGTGATTTGTGGAACCAGTGAGCTTGCGGAGATTGCCTATCTCTCCCTCCGTGAGATGCAGATGACGTTGGTCGGATTTGTGGATGATGGGCGGCAGGAGTCATTTCTCTCGTATCCGGTCAGGCAGTTGGATGTCCTGCAAGAGTGGGAGTTCGATGCGGTCCTGCTGGCAAACCTTGATGATATTGCCGGGCTCCGATCGAGGTTGAAGCGGTATCAGATTTCAGACAGCAAAATCCTAGAGCTTTCGCCGGTATAAGGGCAAAAGAAGAGGGTTTTCTCTTCACTGTAAGTGAGAGGGCGAAGCTGTGTCCGTCAGGCGCGTGACATGCGAAACTCGCGGGAGTGGAGTGAAAAGCAGGATAGGCGGAATCTCATCTCCGTTGAATTATATGGTTCGCGCTCGGCCTGCTTGTCTAGCAGCGACCCTATGTCTGTAACCCGATTTGAAGACCTCAAATGTTGGAAACATGCTAAGAATTTTGCGGTCGAACTGTATCAGACCTCCGATAATGGGGAGTTTGGTAAAGATTTCGGTTCCAAGGATCAGGTGAGGAGGGCGGCGGTCTCCATTGCTTCCACTATCGCGGAGGGAAGAGAAAGAGAAACAGTCTCGGAGTTCATCAGATACTTGTATGTTGCCAAAGGATCTGCCTGTGAGTTGAAAACTCAGGTGTTGATTGCAGCCGACATTGGCTATGTGAGTCGGGAGCGTGCCGAGGAGTTAAGGGCGAAGATCGAGGCTCTTAGTGCCATGCTCAGCGCACTAATTGAAAAATGAAAAGCTGACGCTAAAGTGAGTGTGAAGGAGCAACTCGCGCCAATCTCGCTTCTCTTGTGAGTCGCGCATCGGATGCATCATGAATGATCAGGCAGACCAGATGGACCAGACAGACAATTTCAATTGGTATGCGCTGCGAACAAAGTCCCGTCATGAGAAGGTGGTGCGCGATCAGCTAGAGAAACAAGGAATCGAGCCCTTGCTTCCGACGGTCAAACGGTTGAGTCAATGGAAGGACCGAAAGAAAGAAATCGAGGTCCCTCTGTTTCCCGGTTATTGTTTCGTCCGGCTTTCCCAACAAGAGAAGCTGCCGGCACAGAAAACGGCAGGTGTTGTCGAAATCGTCGGAAGCGGAAGTCGGCCTGAACCGATTCCGGACGCAGAAATCGAGGCACTGCGGCGTCTGATAACCAGTGTCTTGCCCTATGATCCGCACCCATATCTCCACGAAGGCATGAAAGTGGAAGTCATTCGTGGCCCCCTTCAAGGAGTGCACGGCATTCTGCTGAGAAAAGAAAAGCGTCATCGGCTTGTCATCGGTGTGCACCTGATTCAACAAGCGGCAGCGGTTGAAATCGATGTAAATGATGTAGTGGGCGTCTAAGCAGTCTGGAATTTGATGAGAGCCACGTTCCCCATTCATGCAGTGCCGGTGCCGAGGGGTATTCAAAATTGTCCGCGAGCACGAACGACTTGCCGATGATCATGAAATCTGAGGGGCTGATATGAGTGCGTCCGAGATTGATTCCATGTACGGGAGTGCCGTCGTGGAAGGGATGAGGGTGCGCGCCGGAGTCGGAGTAGTTGTTCGCGGGCAGGGTGACACCATACTCCTTGAAAAGCGTCGCGATTGTGGCTGGTGGGGATTGCCTGGAGGAAGGGTGGAGCCTGGAGAGTCACTTGTCGAGGCTGCCGTACGGGAAGTGTGTGAAGAGACGGGCCTCACCGTGGAAGTGACCCATCTCATCGGCGTGTATTCAAGCCCGGAAGGTCGTATCGTCACGTATCCGGATAACGGCGATGTCGTTCAACTTATCGATGTCGTCGTTGGCGCGCGAGTCCTATCCGGTCAAGTTACCTGCAGCGAGGAGAGTGAAGAGGTCCGTTTCTTTTCTCCATCTCAATTGCCGGAACAGATTGTGCCTCCCGCTCGGCAACCACTTGCGGATGCGTTGGAAGGCCGATGCGGACTATTGAGATAGGAGCGATGCGTTCATGACACCAGTTCGTGTTCTCGTCATGCTCGGTCTCGGCAGAGGATTCCAAGTACTTGCGGGGTTAATTACGATCAAAATTGCGACGACGATGCTGTCACCCGGGGAGCTGGGAAGCATGAACCAGGTAATGAGTCTGGCTATTCTCGGGACCTCCGCTTTGTTGATCCCGCTGTCTGCCTACATTACTCGTGGTTGTTTGGAGTGGATCGATGCAGGTGTCTTAACCCAACGGCTTAGTTCTTACCTGCGTATTGTCATAGCTGTTGCAGTGGGGCTTGGTTTAGTCGCGTGGGTCATGCAGAGCCAGTTTTCAGTGGTCTTGGGGATTACCCCAGGTTGGGTTGCAAGTTTGGTTTCGCTCTATACGCTGGGGTTTGCACTTCAGACGATGGGGACCTCAGGGCTCAACCTGATAGGGCATCGATTGCTGTATGTGCTGTTTGGAAACATTGCTGCATGGGGAGGTCTTTTCTTTGCGATATGGTGGTCGACCTACCAGGCAGGCCCAGAGGTGTGGTTGCTTGGAGTCTTTTGTGGATTTCTTCTCTCGTCTCTTTCTTATGTGCTGTTTGATCGATATACAAGAACGTCGGTTCCCATGCATGCCTCTCCTCTGCACAGAGTACTCCCGTTCGATTGGTGGACCCTGTTCATGTTTGTGGGGCCTCAAGCCGTGGCATTCGTATTTTGGTGGATCCAATCCCAGAGTTATCGCTTTATTCTCAGTTGGGTGGCCGATATTACGACCGTCGGCTTGTTTGCGGCAGGGTATATGATTTGCTCAATGCCGATGCAGACCTTCGAAAACCTTTTCAATGAGTTTTACAGCCCGACATTGTTTCGAGCGCTGAAAGGACAAGATACTGATGGCATTGCGAAGGCTTGGAGCGCCTATGCGGCGGCCTACATTCCGGCCGTCATTCTGTTCGGCGCGTTCTTGATCGGAAACGCCGCCTTCATGGTGAAGCTTCTGTTAGGCGAACAGTTTCAAGCGATCGCGTCGATTCTCATGTGGCCCGCGCTGACGGAGACGTTTCGGGCTATGTCTTCGACGTTACACCAGCTGGGTATGGCGAAGGTCGATATGACAGTCACTATCTATCCCCTTATGATGGGGGCGCTTCTGGCCCCGATGCTCGTGTATGTTCTGGCGTCCTACGAACCCCTTCTGGGGACGGCGCTGGCGCTTCTGATGGCAGGAATAGTCGTATTTGCGATGGCCATCCCGATCAGTTGCCGAGCGTTACCGATTGCCTGGCCTATTCGAAGGATTCTCTATGCTGTGGCCCTCGGGCTTCCATTATACTTCCTGGGATCGATCATGACTGCGGGGTTTGGAGACCTGTCCACAGGGAAGGCCGCTGTCGCTCTCTTGATTTCTGGATTGACGATGGCGATGTTTCAGTATCTGATGGCAAAGGAATGGCTTCATCAGATCGTGTGGAAACAGGCATGAAGACGCCGGGCCTTGTGACCATCATGGTGCCGGTTCTCAACGGCGAACTATTTCTCCCGTCGGCGCTGGAGTCCTTGCTGGCGCAAGACTACTCACAGTTTGAAATTGTGATTCTTGATAATCAGTCGACTGATCGGACGGCCGAGATTTGTCGTGAGTATGCACGTCGTGATCCGCGGGTGAAGTATGTGTTGGATGCCGTCAATCGGATTTCGCACGATGCTGCAAATCATCTGGCTACTTTTATTACGGGTGAGTTCTGCATGATCGCCTGCGATGACGACCTGTGGGAGCCGAATTTTCTGGGGACTATGGTCAGGTATCTTCAGCTCTACCCCGATGTCGGATTGGTATTTCCTAACGCCTGCTATGTGGATGTCGACGGTAATCGGGGCGCGCAGCGGTTGTTGGCCGGTCGCCATTTATATAGGAGGGAGGATTCCGCTTTTCGAAATGTGTGGAGGTATCTCGGGCAACGCCGGGTGGTTCCGACAATCTTCGGGGTCTATCGGAGCGAGGCGTATATGGCGGCGCTCCCGTTCGATACATTCGACGAAACAATTGCCGATGTGGATAATCTTTTTCTTATCAAGCTATTGACGCTGACGAAGGTGCAAGGGCTTGATGCGGTCCTTTTTTACTATCGGAATAAATTCCGCGGGTTTGACCCGTCCAATGGGAAAAGTTGGTCTTCTGCCTGGTCGTTCTACACCGGACATCAATGGAGATTTCTCCGGAAAAGTCTCAACGTGGTGGATCATGCACCGCTGTCCAATGTGGAACGGTTCTTACTTCGGGTGCGTTCCTGCTATGCGTTCGTCGCGGTCGTTTCATTTTTGCGAGTCAGGTCTAACCTCGGGAAGATCTTGGTTCGTCTTAAATTTCGAGAAGGACCGTCGATCGCGAAGGATATCCACACGGACATTCGCTCAACGGCCTTGCAAGCAGCGCACGGTGATGTGAAGGCGGTCGGGGATGCCAATATTGGTTTCAAAAGTTAAAATTAGTAAGCCTCACTCTTGTAAACTTTTCCAAAGTGTAGGATAACACGATTGGCAATTCCCTGATTCTACGAGTCACGAACCAATGCCCATCGCAACTCGACAGCTTGATGTGCTCTTCGTCAATGCCGACTCTTCCTTGCAAGCCTATCAAGGACTAGCGAAGACCTATTCGGCGATCGAACCACCGACATGGGCGCTGTTGTTGGCACAGTCATGTCGGGCCAAGAGTTTTGGCGCGGCGATTTTAGATTGTGACGCAGAGAAGCTGCCATTATCTGAGGCAGTGAGTCGGATTCAGGATGCGAATCCGCGGCTGGTGGTATTTGTCGTCTATGGGCAAAATCCCAATTCGGGGACGACCGGAATGATCGGCGCCAGTGCCCTTGCGAAGGAGGTCAAGCAACAGCATCCACATTTCCCGATCTGTTTTGTAGGATCTCATACCAGCGCGTTGCCCATGGAGGTCCTGCAACTCCCGTTCGTCGACATCGTACTCCTGAATGAGGGAGTGTATGCGCTGCATAATCTTTTACAGACAGATCTCCGTTCTGGGCTACAAGCCGTGAAGGGCATTGGATATAAAGTCGTTGAGTCTGATGGAAAGAGTCGCCCGATCCTGAATGAGCCGCAATCGGTAGTTCCACAAGATCGTATGGATATCGACATGCCTGGCTACGCATGGGATCTCCTGCCGTACCGATCCCGACCGCTCGACTTATATCGTGCGCACTTCTGGCATGCCGAGTTCGACCATGAGAAACGTACCCCCTTCGCGGCCATTTATACATCACTTGGATGCACGTTTGCCTGCGATTTTTGCATGATCAATATTGTCAACCGGGTGGATAACGGCAATGGGGTTGATGCGTCCCATTCACGCGGGATGCGGTTTTGGAGCGCGAAGTTGATCACGGCTGAACTTGAGAAGCTCGCAAAACTGGGGGTGCAGACCATCCGGATCAGCGACGAAATGTTCTTCTTGAATCGAAAGTACTACGAGCCTCTCTTACGGGACATCATCGAACGAGATTTGCGATTAAGGATGTGGGCCTACGCGCGAGTCGATACCGTACGACATGAGTACATCAATTTGTTCAGGCAGGCCGGTATTAATTGGTTGGCGCTTGGGATAGAAGCCGGTAACCAAACCGTGAGGCAGGAGGTTTCGAAGGGCTCTTTCCAGGAGGTCAACATCCGAGCCGTCTGCGATAAGGTGCGGGCCGAGGGAATGAATATCATCAGTAACTACATTTTCGGATTCCCTGACGATACGCTGGAGACGATGGGAGAGACCTTGAATTTAGCGCTTGAGCTGAATACCGAGATGGCGAATATGTATCCCTGTCAGGCCTTGCCGGGAAGTCCGATGTATCATCTGGCCAAGCAGCAAGGCTGGAAATTGCCGGATAACTATAGTGGATATGCGTTCTTGTCCTACGACAGCCAGCCGCTTCCCACCAAGCATGTTACGGCAGCGGACGTGTTGCGGTTCCGTGATGACGCGTGGCAGCGATACTTTTCGAGTGCGGCGTATCTCAAGCTGGTTGAGACGAAGTTCGGTCAGAAGGAACGGGCAAATGTTGAAGCCATGGCCAAGGTGCCGTTGCGCCGAAAACTGCTCGGTGATTGACGTGACCACGGTTCTCATGGCGGAACAGTGAGGCACGAAGGATGATCATCACGAGAACTCCGTTCCGCATCTCGTTTTTCGGCGGCGGGACCGACTATCCGGCTTGGTATCAGGAGCATGGCGGCGTGGTCTTGGCCACCTCGATCGACAAATACTGTCACATCAGTTGCCGCTATCTTCCGCCTTTTTTCGAACATAAGCATCGCATCGTCTATTCCATTATCGAGAATGTGCGGCGGATCGATGAGATCAAGCATCCTGCCGTTCGAGCCATTCTGTCTTGGGCCGAGTGTGACGATCCGGGGCTTGAGATTCATCACGACGGCGATCTGCCGGCTCGGTCCGGTCTCGGATCCAGTTCCTCGTTTACGGTGGGGCTGATCCATGCCTTAGCAGCCTTGCGCGGAAAATACATTTCGAAGGACGAGCTTGCGGCCCAAGCGATCAATATGGAGCAACATATCATCAAGGAGAATGTCGGGTCGCAGGATCAGATTTCGGCTGCCTTCGGAGGGTTCAATCGAATTGATTTCAAGAAAAACGATACGTTTCAGGTTTCGCCCATTATTTTGGCGAAGGACCGGTTGCATGAGTTTCAGTCGCATCTCATGCTGTGCTTTACCGGGTTTTCTCGCATTGCATCAGAAGTCGCCAAATCGAAGATCGACAACTTCAAGAGGCGAGAAGCCGAGCTCCACCGAATGAAGGAGATGGTCGATGAAGCGATCAAGGTCCTCCAAAACTCACGGACTTCGATCGACGAAGTCGGCAGGTTGCTTCACGAGAGCTGGGTCTGTAAGCGTAGCCTTTCGGACAGAGTCTCGACGCCGGAAATTGATCAGTTATACGAAGAGGCGGTACGCGTCGGCGCGCTAGGCGGGAAGATTCTCGGAGCAGGCGGCGGAGGCTTTCTGCTGTTGTTTGTGAAGCCGGAATTACACCTAAAGGTTCAAGAGCGATTGAAGCATTTGGTGCATGTGCCGTTCCGGTTTGAAAGTTCGGGAAGTCGTGTGGTCTTGTACCAACCGAATGGGCTTTCTTGAGATGACGATGAAACAAGATGCCGTCACGTATGTCGCAGGACATGCCGGCCTTATCGGATCGGCGGTTGTTCGGCGATTGGAGCGGGAGGGGTATCGAACGCTCATCACGAAACGGCGGAATGAGTTGGATCTACAGAATGCCGCGGCAGTCGATGAATTTTTTGAGGAGGTTCGTCCAGAGTATGTGATTCTTGCCGCAGGGCGAGTCGGCGGAATTATGGAAAATCAGTCATTCCCCGCCGACTTCATGGACGAGAATGTCGCCATTCAGCTGAATGTGCTGAAGGCGGCCCGGAAAACTGGGGTGCGAAGGATGATTCTATTCGGCTCCTCCTGCATGTATCCCAGGGAATGTCCTCAACCAATGGCCGAAGCCGCTCTTCTCTCCGGCAAACCCGAACCAACCAGTTTGCCCTATGCCGTTTCCAAGCTCCTCGGTACGTACATGTGCCTGGCGTATAATAAACAAGATCGGGAGGCCCGATTTATTCCGGTGATTCCCAATAGCGCTTATGGGCCTTATGACAATTTTGATCCGAAGTCGGCCCATGTTCTTTCAGCGCTTCTCGCGCGCTTTCATGAAGCAAAGGTGACCGGCGCCCAATCGATCTGCTTGTGGGGCACCGGCTCACCGAGACGGGAGTTTATTCACGCCGACGATATTGCGGGTGCGTGCGTTCATCTCTTGCTCGAGGAAGATCTCACGGTCGAGTTCCCGATTAATATTGGGATCGGGGAGGATGTTTCAATCAAAGAATTGGCCGAGTTGATCGCCGGTGTCGTCGGCTATAGAGGAGAGCTCAATTGGGATTCGACCAAGCCCGACGGTGCTCCTCGGAAACTCCTGGATAGCGCCCGCATCAGGTCCTTAGGGTGGAAGCCCCGTATCGGGCTTCGTGAGGGACTTACGGAGACATACCGGTGGTATGTGAATCATCTAAAGACCGCGCCTGTCCCGATGCAGGTGGGGGGCGATAATCGGACTGGAGCTCAGGTTTCTTGCGCTTGATACGCCTGGCATACGAAGGATGAAACGATGACAAAAGAAGAGTTGATTGAATTCGAGGAAGAAGTCGCCGCGTTATTCAACGCAGGGAAAATTCGCGCCCCCATTCATCTGTACTATGGGAATGAGGAGGCCATCATTGAAGTCTTTCGCGCCATTCGAGCTCAGGACTGGGTGTTCTGCTCATGGCGGTCTCATTATCAGTGTTTGCTGAAGGGAGTACCGAAGGATCGCGTCCGGGACGAGATCTTGGCCGGACGGTCGATCTCGCTGTGCTTCCCGGAGCAGCGGGTCTTCTCTTCAGCGATTGTCGGCGGAGTGTTACCGATTGCCGTCGGAGCAGCCATGTCGATTCAGCAGCGTGGGGAGGACGCCATGGTCTACTGCTTCATGGGAGATATGACGGCTGAGACGGGTATTGCGCATGAATCAATCAAATACAGCCGAAACCACCAGTTGCCGATCCGCTTTATCATCGAGGACAACGCAAAATCGGTCTGTACCGATACCAGGGAGACGTGGAATCAGCCTCGACTGACTTATGAAGAAGTCAATGATGAGTACATCAGCTACTACCGCTACGAAACGAAGTATCCGCATGCTGGTGCCGGCGTGCGGGTCCAGTTTTAAGGTGACCTATGAAATATTTTGATGAGCTGAAGCGGTCGATGAATTTCTTGGCACAAGATCCACGGACGGTGTTTCTGGGCCAGGCGGTGGCCGTTCCGGGAACAGCCATGAGTAACACGCTCAAGGAAGTGCCCTCTCATCGATTGATCGAGCTGCCGGTGGCCGAGGAAATGCAAATGGGGATGACGACGGGCCTTGCCCTCACCGGACTTATACCCGTCAGTGTCTTCCCGAGATGGAATTTTCTGATCTTGGCGATCAACCAGTTGGTCAATCACCTGGACAAGATTCACCTGATGTCCAACGGAGGATACAAGACGAAGGCCATTATCCGGACGGGAATCGGATCTCAGCGTCCGCTCCATCCGCAGCATCAGCATGTCGGAGACTTTACGGAGGCGATCCGCATGATGTGCAGCACGGTAGAAATCATTCGTTTGGAAGAACCCAAAGATGTCTTCCCGGCCTATGAGTGGGCGTTGCAGCGTGAGGATGGACACAGCACGATCATTGTTGAGTACGGAGACTATTACAACGAGAAATAACAGGGCAGTGAAACAACCAGCCGGATTCGTTCTCGTAGTACTAGTCAGTACCTAAAATCTTAGCAGGGCGGCATTCTTGAGCCGTCTAAATTGTCCGACCACAACTTGGAGTGGCGAAATTGGATCGATGGCTCCCATGAATGTGAATAGGTCGTTATGAAATATCCTCTTATGCGGAACAATATTCTCCGGGAAGATTTGGATGCGGTGATTGAGCATCTCAAACAGGACGATCCGATCTTGACGCACGGTCGAAATGTGCGGGACTTTGAGTCTGAGTGGTCCGCCTGGTTGGGTGTGAAACACAGTGTGTTCGTCAATTCCGGCGCATCTGCGAATCTCTTGACGATGGCGATTCTGAAAATCCGCTATCCCGAAGGTGGTGAAGTGATCGTTCCGCCGTTGGCCTGGGTTTCCGATATCGCCTCGGTGCTGCAGAATGGATTCACTCCCGTTTTCGTCGACATCGATCCCAGGACATTGGGGATGGATCCAGCAAAAATTTGTGCTGCCATCACGGAGCGGACCCGTGCAGTATTCTTGACTCATGTGCAAGGGTTCGATGCGCTGGACGATAGGTTACTGAAAGAGTTGCAGCAGCGAAGAGTTCCGCTGATCGAGGACGTCTGTGAGTCTCATGGGGCCACGCATCAAGGACGGAAATTGGGAAGTTTCGGCTGGATATCAAATTTCTCCTTCTACTACGCGCACCATATGAGCACGATCGAGGGGGGCATGATTTGCACGGACGACCCGGAGGTGTATCAGCAGGTACGCATGTTGCGCTCGCACGGGATGGTTCGAGAGGCCAGCGATCCGGCGGTGCTTGCGGCCTATCGCTCGGAGAATCCTGAGTTGAATCCTGATTTCATCTTTGCGTTTCCCGCGTATAACACACGTAATACGGAAATCGGGGGTATCCTTGGCCGAAGCCAGCTCAAGCGTCTGGATCGCAACGTGAGGCGACGGACGGACAATCTGTTACGGTTTATGAAACAGCTTGATTCAAGCAAGTACCGAACTGATTTCAAGATGGAAGGGTCCAGTAACTATGCGTTCAACCTTATCTTGAAACGTCCGGACAATGCCTTGGTTGAGCGTCTGATGAATGTGATGCGTGAGGCGGGGATCGAGTTCCGACGAGGAAGTGCGGGTGGTGGTAATCAGATTCGCCAGCCGTATCTGAAAGGTGTTGTTCCCAAGGACCACCATCTGGAGTTCCCCGAAACCGAACATATCCACTTTTATGGTTTCTACATCGGCAACTATCCGGATTTGCGCGATGAAGAGATCGATGGACTGTGCAAGGTTTTGAATTCCGCATGAGAGTGCCATGCCTTCGGCCGTGATTCTGGCTGGTGGGCTGGGGACTAGGCTGCGGAGCGTCGTGTCCGACCTTCCGAAGCCCATGGCTCCCATCCGTGGCCGCCCTTTTCTTGAACATCAGCTCGATTATTGGATCAACCAGGGGATCAGCCGGTTTGTGTTGTCCGTAGGATACCGGCATGAAGCTATTACCGGTCATTTCGGGTCTCGCTATAAAGGTATTCACCTTGAATATGCCGTCGAGGAACAACCGTTAGGAACCGGTGGCGGATTGTTGATGGCTGCGGAGAAACTCGACCCGGATAAGCCGTTCTTGCTTTTGAACGGCGATACGTACTTTGAGGCCGACTGGACGGTGTTGGATGCCTTTGCCATGGAGCATGGGGCCGACTGGTGTTTTTCATTGTTCAGGACGAGTGAGAAGGGGCGATACATGGGCATCGAGATGTCCGCTCAGGGACGGATCACCTTGTTGAAGTCCGGGGTTGAGCAGGGGCCTCGCCTTGCCAATGGGGGAGTGTATTGGGTGCATCCGCGTGCGTTGACTGGGGCTGGCAGATTGGGTGCAAAGTTATCGTTAGAAGACGATCTGTTTCCCCAGGCGCTCGCGGCCGGACACCGATTATTGGGGATAGAGTTTCGTGGGACCTTTATCGATATCGGGGTCCCTGATGATTATCATCGGGCATCAAGCTTGTTGGTGGGTAGGGACGATAGGACCGCACAATCAACGGAGAGGACACGACGATGAGCTATAACATTCTTGTGACCGGTGGCGCAGGCTATCTCGGCTCCACTCTGGTGCCGGACCTTCTGCAGCAAGGCCACAACGTCACGGTGCTGGATAACTTCATGTACAAGCAGGCCAGTCTGAATCATGTGTGCCATCATCCCAAGTTTTCAGTCGTAAAAGGTGATATCCGTATCGAAAGCGTGATGGCTCCGTTGATCAAGAAGGCCGATGTCGTGATTCCACTAGCCGCGCTGGTGGGGGCGCCGATGTGCAGCCAAGACCCGGTGGGGGCAACCACCGTCAACCATGATGCCATTTTGTTGATGCTGAAGCTGTTGTCGAAGCAGCAGATGGTCCTCATGCCTACCACCAACAGCGCCTACGGTACCGGGGATAAGGATAACTTTTGTACGGAAGAGTCTCCGTTGAATCCCATTTCCCTCTACGCCAAGGAGAAGGTCGGCATTGAAAAGGAGCTGATGCAGCGGGAAAACGCCATCAGTTTTCGTTTGGCGACCGTATTCGGGATGTCGCCGCGCATGCGGATCGATTTATTGGTGAATGATTTCACCTATCGGGCGGTGTACGATCGCTTCGTGGTGCTGTTCGAGAGTTCCTTTAAACGAAATTATGTTCACGTGCGTGATATCTCACGCGTCTTTCAGCACGGCATCGAACATTTCGGCAAGATGAAAGGTCAGATCTACAATGTCGGTCTGTCCGACGCCAATGTGTCGAAAAGAGAGTTGTGCGAGCATATCCAGAAACAGGTTCCTGACTTTGTGTTCGTTGATGCTCCGGTCGGTAAGGATCCGGATCAACGCAACTATATTGTGTCCAACGCCAAAATCGAATCGACCGGGTTCAAGCCGATCTACGCACTCGATGCAGGCATCAGTGACCTGATTAAGGGTTACACGATGATCAAGAACACACGCTATGGGAATGTGTGAGGGAAGGCTCTAAAAGCGTGAGGCTCTCTCACCGGGTGCTGGAATGATCCTCTTCTCAATCACGGAATGATGCTGATTGTTAGACTGTTACATAATGTATATCGTTACCAGTCGATGATCCTGGCTCTTGCAGGTCGAGAGTTACAGAGCCGATACGTGGGGACATTGGGTGGAATTCTATGGACGTTCGCACATCCGTTGGCGATCATCACCATCTTTTATTTCGTATTTGCGTTGGGGTTTCGGTCGCAAGGCCCCGATGGCGCTCCCTTCATGCTCTGGTTTGTGTGTGGATTGGTTCCCTGGTTTTTTTTTAATGAAACATTGTTGGCTGCGACCGATTCAATTACGCGACATGCTCATTTAATAAAAAAAACTGTCTTTCCTTCTGAGATTCTTCCGATGGTGAATATTACTGCGGGTCTTATTCCTCATGCGATCTTTATGCTCATTGTGGCAGGCTTGCTGGTGTGGTTTGAGGTTTCATTGCTGGCAGGTAGATTGCTGGTCGTCTATTTTCTTCTCTGTACGTGTGTCTTACTTATTGGTCTCAGTTGGCTGCTCTCTGCAATACAGGTTTTTTATCGTGATGTTTCACATGCCGTATCGATTTTGCTTAACTTGTGGTTCTGGTCGACCCCGATTGTCTGGTCATCGGACATGATACCGGCGGAGTATCGTGGGTTATTGTTCTATAATCCTATTTACTACATCACTGAAGGGTATCGAGGCTCGTTGGTCTTCGGTGAGCTCGTGTGGCCGAGTGCAGCTCACACAGTCTACTTCTGGTTCATTGTGATTGCGATGTTTCTAGTCGGCGCGTACGTATTCAGCAGATTGAAACCAGAATTCGCCGATGTAATGTAGTTCTTCCCATGCGGCCTTCTCCCGTCGTTCAGGTTCAGAGCGTATCTAAGAAGTTCAGACTCTTCGCTTCTCCGAAGGAGCGTCTTTTTGAAGCACTACACCCGTTTCGCAAACAGTATCATCACGAGTTTTGGGCGCTACGTAATATTTCCTTTGAGGTTCGGCCAGGGGAAGTTGTCGGTATTCTAGGGAGAAATGGATCCGGGAAGTCAACCTTGTTGCAGATCGTTTGCGGGGTGATGCAGCCAACGAACGGTGAAGCTCGGGTTGATGGACGAATTGCTGCTTTGCTTGAACTCGGCGCTGGATTCAATCCGGAGTTTACAGGGAGAGACAATGTCATTTTGAACGGCGCGATTATGGGATTCTCTCGAAAGGAGATGCTGCGACGGTTGCCAGAGATCGAGGCCTTTGCTGACATCGGAGAGTTTTTTGACCAACCGGTCAAAACCTACTCATCTGGAATGTTCGTGCGGGTCGCATTTGCAGCCGCAATTCACGTCGACCCGGATCTCTTGGTGGTGGATGAAGCTCTCGCTGTCGGTGATGCAAAGTTTCAACGCAAATGTCTGCTGCAACTCGAGAAAATTCGCGCAAACGGTGCGGCCATTCTCTTTGTCTCCCATAGTTTGGAGACCATTACAAGTCTTTGCAGTCGAGCGATTATCTTGGAAAATGGATCACTCGTTTGCGATGGCCAACCGAAGGTGGTCGCTGAACAATATCTGACTCTTCTCTTTTCCGAGTCACGAGTGGAGAAACGGAGTGGGTCTTTGAAAGGAGAGCCTGCTTCGGTATCAGATGGTCAATATCTTGAGGCAGTCCAATCAACTGGCGGTTCAGTTTGTATTGACGAGTCTATATGGACGGATGTCCCGATTTCTCAAAGGTTTGGGTACAACCGTCATGAAATCCGTACAACGAATGGCGGTGCAACCATCATCGACTATGTGATGATGGCAAATGGCCGTACTGACTTCCCGTGCATTGTTTCAGGAACCGCGTTGACGATTTTCGTGAAGGCTCAGTTTATGGAGAGTGTCACACAGCCCATTGTCGGGTTTGATTTAAAAACGGACAAAGGAGTTACCATTATATCTTCCAATACCTTTCTGTCTCAGACTCCGCTGCGGCATGCTCAGTATGGTGAGACAAGAATTTATCAGCTTGACCTAAGTACACCGTTGAATGAAGGCGATTACTTTATTGATCTAGGAATAGCTAAGTACGATGGGAGCCAAGGAGGAGCCGTCTTGGACGTCCGACGGTCTATTATACATCTGGTAATCAGTCCTGTGTCGGAGAAGAGATTCAATGGAATCGTGGATATTGGATTTAGGTTTGGAGAGATCCCTCGATAACACGAGGATCGCCATAGAGCCGCTGTATTCACTTGCCGAAGCATTAGAGGCAGGAAAGCCTTATTTTGGCCGACGACTATCGGCTTTTCAGAGTCCTCCCATACGGTATGCTTTATTGGCTGGTGTGGCTATTGACGCACTGAAAGGGAAGCCAAAAATTAGGGTGTTGGAGATAGGTTCGTGGGCGGGAGCATCCTCGATTACATTGGGAACGGTGATTCGCACCCTCGGCATTGCGGATGGTGTCATTACTTGCGTCGATCCGTGGGAGCCATATTTTGTGCCGGGAGATGCAGCCATGCACTACAAGAGCATGAACGTCGCGGCTGGGACAGGGGCTATCCAACAGTTGTTTCATCACAATATTAGGGCTTGTGGGCTTGTAGGTATGGTCGAGGTCATAAAAGCTGGGGCGCAGGATGTTCTACCATCGTTTGCAGCTGAGTCATTCGACTTCATCTATATCGATGGGTCGCATAAGAAAGAAGATGTTTCCCATGACATTGAACAAGCCATGCGGCTGGTCCGTGACGGGGGGACTATTTGTGGAGACGACTTGGAGTTAGTCAAGGGGGAGATCGATGAGGCCACGCATCGGGACGCGGTGGCACGGAACGTTGATTATGTGGCTGACCCGCGAACAGGAGCTTCCTATCATCCTGGCGTCACTGAGGCAGTTTGTTCTGCGTTCGTTGACCTCTGGCATGACAAAGGCCTGTGGTGTGTGAAGCGTTCTGGTGGCGAATGGCATGCTCCTGTCATGCCTATCAAGGATTTAGATATTCCAGTGCACTTGCAACATACAGCGGAAATTCCCTATGGTGTATTTAAGGGGCATGAATTGTTTCAATTGGGAGAACGGTTCGTGGCCTATCCCGTCAGTCAGCCGCTCTGGTTTCAAAATCGCCTTGTGCAGCGATCACTTGAGGACTTGGTTCTGATGATTGACGCGATTGATTGTATAGACCGGCGCAGGGCATCTCGGGAAACAGGTTGTCCGAAGCTAATCGTCGAGGGCTATTGCGGTTTCAATATCGTTCAATACAATAACGGTTGGTATGGTTTCGATCAAGCACTAGGCCCGACAGATATCAGAACTCTTGTCGAGTCAGAGATAGAAGTCATGAAGTGTAAGGGAAGTTGCGTGTCTGGCATAAGTATTGACGATGTTAAGATGGAGGTCCTTCGTATCGTAATGGAGCAACAGGACAGAAAACTTTCAGTTTTCCAGACAGAGGTAGGTGATCTTAATCAGGCATTTCGGGAGGTGTCCTCAAAAGCTGATTTCGATTCGAGCCTTCACCGAAAAAGAGCTTAAGTTATGACGGCGTTTGTTCACAAGAATGCATCACCATCCTCGCCTCGTCTGTCCATTATTCTATTGGACTGGAGCTGTCGCGAGAGGTTCACCACTCTGGATTGGCTGCTGCGGCAGGATGTGCCGAAGGATCAGTATGAGCTCATCTGGGTGGAGGTTTATGACCGTGTCGTTGATGAAGTGATGGAAAAAGCCGATGTCGTCATCACGTGCAATCAGCAAGGCATGTATCACAAGCATGTGGGGTATAACGCCGGCCTGCTGCAGGCGCGTGGTGACTTGATCTGTGTGTGTGACAGCGATGCGGTGTTCCCTCCTAATTTTGTGCGATCGGTACTTCACTCGTTTCACATGGAAGATGGGAGATCGGCTGTTCCGTTGGTGCTCATGCACTACGAATGGCGTACGTCTCTCCTCTATCCGGATGGGTTAATTGATACTGCGACACTCAAGGACCATGCTCGTTGGAAATGGTGGCCTCTCATCGTGAACGAGGGCGCTTGCATGACTGTGCGTAGGGCTGACGCAATCCGGTTTGGAGGTTTTGACGAACATCCCAGTTACAAGGGGTATTTGTGCGGTCCATATGATTTGGGCTGGCGCCTGATTAATGCCGGTTGGCCGGAAGTGTGGCACGATGAGTCTGTAGCGTTGTGGCACTTTGCGCATCCTGACCCCATTGGGACGAATGGCCAGCGAGCCTCATTGAAGCAGTTGCTGGAAAAGGCCCACCCTCATATTAATGGCCATGCGTTGACGGCCGTGGAAGCGTTTTCAACGGGGCGATTCCAGCCTCTTCAGGAAAACTTAGACATCTGGAAGTTACGGATGAAGAGTCGCCGAATCGGATCCGAACTTGAAACTCGGTATGCCGATTTGACCGGACCAGGTGGATATTCTCCCCGCGCTGTATTGTCCTTGTGGATGTCTCTGGTGAGAGAGATTGTCGGGCGGTATCTTGCGGATCGCTGGTGGAATCCTATCCGTGAGGTCTTAGTCTCCTTGATGGGACCACGCATCGCGTCAAAACTTCGTGCCGTTATTAGAGATCACATTGCTCCGCGCAGAGTCAATCATGAGGTGGCGGCTGACCACCCGACACTGCTCTGTTCTCTACGAGGATATAACATTGTGAAGGTTAAGAATGAGTACTATGCTGCTCCTCAGAGTGTTGGAGATCTCGATCTATCGACGGAGGAAGGAAAGGTTCACCCTGATCTACTAGTTGCTGAAGACTACAAAGTGTTGCTGGAAAAGGTCCATGTAGCATCAAGAGGATAGACGAAGTATGTATCGAATCAGAGAAGCTTAAGATGGGAACCTCGAGAAATTATGATCTTTTTGTGACTCATGCGTGGCGTTTTCATGAGGATTGGACAAAGTTTACGGAACTCATGGACAAGGTGCCGGGAATCTTGTGGCGGAACTTCAGCTTGCCTTGGCATGATCCTGCAATAAGCCCAAATACGGAAGCAGGGGGGCGATTCATCCGCAGTTCCTTGGAAAGCCAGATCATTCCCGTGCACGTCGTGGTTTTGCTTGCGGGGGTGTATGAGACGAGGAGCGCTCGAGTGTGGGTCGACATGGAGGTCGAAATGGCAAGGAAACACCGCAAGCCCATTATTGGTATGCCTCCTATCAATAAAGAGTCAATTCCGGATGGACTATTGGCACTGTGTGATGCGAGCAGTACTTGGGAGGCGACCAGATTGATAGCCGTTATTGACGAAGTGCGGTCCCTTCCAACGTATGCATCCAAGCTTTCCGACAGATGATTTCCTTATCGCTGCTGGGAAGCCGGTCAATGAAATGAGAACGGGGCAACCCGGTATGGTTTGATCAGATACAAACAGTTGATCAATGCCGGACATGGGATTATAAGTAATTATCCAGTCATCATTTCCGACCCTGACAAAGCATCTTCCCGAGGAAGCACATAACAGTTGTCACACCTATTCACCAACTTGGATATGAGGTGAGTGATGGCCGATACATCCGTCGTTCTGACTCTTCAGAGAGAGCATGCAACCACCAAGGTGGAGGGGACACGCGTCGTATTCAGTCCTCATCAATGTTTTGCCTTTGATAATGGGCCAGAGGATGTTGCCTGTCTACATGCGCTTGGGGCGCACCTCATGACATTGCCGGGCCTTGCCTTGGTCGGTTCGAAGAGATTTATCGATTACCTCCTGCGGCACGCTCCTGATCTTAGGAGTAGGATTGTCGGCATGATTTCATATGAAAATCTACCGGAGACTCAGTATCCGCATGGCCTAGCCAGCGTCAAGCTTGGAAGCTTGCCCGTCGAAACGCAAAGCGCGTTTCTCTGTGAAACGTTGGCGTTCCCACGAATGCAAATGATGAGGCAATTGCCTCAGTCGGTTACTACTATCGATCTCACGGTGTTGGCCGACATTGCGCCCGACGTCATTCCTGCCCGAGGCTGGACCCCGTTACCACGCAATATTTATCCAATCGACATTCCAGAGATCCAACTCAGGCAGGAACTGGATGTGGCCATTGTCGATTGTCCATCACGCAATTTATCCCTGATGCCCAATGGGTTGGGATATTTGAACAATGCGCTGAAGAAGACGTCGGTCTCTTTTCAAATTGTTGATCTCGATATCATTTCCTATCATCGGTTTCATGTTCATCGACTGTTCGATATGGGTGGCTGCATCTCGTTACCGGGAGATTTAGTTTTACCGGAGGATCCTTGGCAGGCAGAGCACTACGATCTTTGGACGGCAACTGGTGGAGGAGCTTCGGGCTCAACGGGGCGCAACGAAGTATTAGAGTTCTTCAGACCGGTCATCGACGAGACGATAGCAGCGTTGGTTGCAGCGCGACCAAAAGTTCTGGGGCTCTCTATCCAAGGATGCAATGAGGCTGCGGCGCGCGAGGTTGCGCTTGGAGTGAAGGCTCAATTGCCGGATATCATGATCGTGGTGGGTGGGTTCAGTTGCTACAATGCGGATGTCGGGCGCCGCGCATTCCCAGAATGCGACTACATGTGCATCGGTGAATCTGATCTCACTGCTGGTCCATTATTAGAAGCATTGGCCAGAGGCGAGCGACCTTTCAATCAGCCTGGTGTACTGTCTCGCTTTGATACGCCCGAATATTCTTATATCCCCGCACCCATGATTCATAATCTTGATCAGATCGAATTCCCTAAATACGAATGGTGCGATCTGAATGTGTACAGAAACTTCAATGACTACCAGCTGACGCCCATTATTGCCAGCCGTGGTTGTCGCTGGTCCCGCTGCACGTTCTGCGCTGAACGGTTCTATTGGCGCATTCGCACGAAAGAGAATTTTGTTGATGAGCTGGAGTGGTTGGTCGGACAGGGCTGCCATCTGTTCATGTTTAACGAGAGCGATCTCGGCGGCATGCCTGAGCGTGTCATGGAAATCTGTGATGAGATTATTCGTCGTGGACTCCATCGCAAGGTAAAGCTCACCGGCCAATTGCGGGTCAATAAGAAACAAAACCGAGCCTTCTTTGAAAAGCTGCGAGAAGCCAATTTCGTTGCGCTGCGGTTCGGCATCGACGCTTTTTCTGAGCGCACGTTGCGATTGCAAATGAAGGGGTACACGGTCGATATGATTACCCAGAACCTGAAGGACTGCTGGGAGGTAGGAATCTTCACTGAGGTCAACTGGGTCATTGGTGTTCCCGGAGAAACCGATCAAGACGTCGAGGAGGGAATCGAGCTTATCCTGAAGAACCGAAAGTATATCGGACGTCTGGCAAACATCAATCCCCTCATCTTAGTAAACGGCAGCGTTTACTGGATTGATCCGGCATCTCACAACATTGTGCTCAAGGAACCCAAGGAAATCATGTATGAGAAGTATCCGCGAGCCCTTCCTGCAGATCAGTGGTACAGCACCGATCCCTATATCGATGCACAGGTTCGCAAAGAGCGCTTTGAGCGTATTGTGCTTGCGCTGCACGACGCGGGATTTCACGTTGGAGCATGGGCCAACCGTGTGATTGAGGACGTGAAACTCAATCGTGACAAGGCACGGACCGGGACGTCTGGCACGTCGGTCAGTGCCGGTGAGTTTGAAATTGCTGGCGGAGACAAGGTCCATACTGCTCCCATAGATTCCGAAGAACAAACGGCGCTAGAGACTTCAAGCCAGCGAGCGCCTATCACCGACCTTAAACCATCACGGACTACCAAGTTACTGCCGATGCTTCAAGAAGTGGAGATTGAATCGGAGGATGCAGCTAGACCTTCCGCAGAGCCACCGTTGTTTCAGGTTGCTGGTCAAGCGCCCCGCATGGTGCGTAGAACGGAAACGCATACGATTATTTTCTACAATGGCTGGTACTACGGCGTTCCCGCCGCATTAGACAGTATTGACGTGACAAGTCCAGAATCAACCGCAATCGCAGGGCTTCTTCGGTACCCAACTGAAGAGGAAGTCGTTGCAGCTATAGAGGAGAGCGCCAGATGGGCGAATTCCCGCGGCCAATACGATGATCAGAAGAAACAGCGAACGTCCGGATCCTACATGCGAGCGGATAGTGTTGGTGAAATGTCTGCCCCCGTCGCGACCGTCACCAAGCCGCGTATTCTGCGGTTCGGCAAGATGTATATCGCCGTGGATCAGGATGCTCTGAAGGATCCGTTCAGCCGGAGGTCATTTGCCCGAAGAAGAGCTAATGGACAGAAACAGAACAATCGTGATGTCAGTGTCTGGCGACGAATGATTGAATTGCTGCCTCCATCTTTTGAAGAGGAGTTGCGTCGTCTCATCCGTCAGGAACGTATTACTAGGGGGAACGGAGCGCACTTAAGCGATCTACAACTCGCTGTTATGCTGCCGCGTGCTGTTGCCAAGGCGTATATCAAAGAGCCACTCAGACGTAGTATGCACTTTCTGTCTGGTCGAGGCACCGGTAATGAATCCAGGGTGGGGGTAGACGTGGAAGGAGAAGATTTCTCCATCGTGTCTGTCGTAACGAAGAATGCTCAACCGGAATTGTTGTGGACTATCGGGAATTACAATCTCGTGAGGTTTGACGGCCTATTCTACGGGGTTCCGCATGGAGCCTACGTGGAATGGGATTCGGGCTTAATCGCTTCGGTTCCCGGCATGTTGGTCGGTGACAGCATTGCCGAAGTGGATACTATGATGCGGAAACTTAGAGGGGAAGTGGGTGAGATATCTGTTGCTACAAGCGATGGAGGTTCCCACGCATCGGCTTTTACGAAAAAACCAATCTTGCTTCGCAGTATGCCGGAGGAAGGGTACGACGTGATCTCATATGAGGGGTGGATCTACGGCATGCCGCATGCTTTAGGACCTATTGATCTGACCGAGATTGACGTTTTGGAGATGCCGGGTGTTATTCGTGATGTTTCTCGGGATGCGGTAGAAAATGAGATTCTTGCTCTGGCTAGTAACAATAACAGGTCGTGCAGTACCGTTGAAGCATGAGGTTATTTCAGAAAAGCAGTTCCACGACTAGTATTTTACAGAACGCCCATCCCTCGTCTTGGCGGGAGCATCGGTTCGGTTTATCAGGATCCAGATGGGAACGGCTCAAGGGAAAGGATTTTTGGGTGACAGGTGCGGGTACTGGATATGGCCGATGCATTGCGCTTGCGCTTGCTGCAGCTGGTGCTCGGGTCTTTCTTTCAGGACGACGAGTCGAGAAATTACGTGAAACGGTGGATGAGGGTACGGCACTTGGTATTGATGTACGACAGTGTATTGAAGTCCCAGTAGATATTCGATCGGAGGAGGATCTTGTCCGTGCAGTAAAAAATATCCAGCTTGTTACTCCGAGTCTCTATGGGCTGGTGAACAGCGCCGCCCTTCCTCAATCGGGAGAGGCTGCATTCCCGCTAACCGCTCAAAGTGGGGCCTGTTGGACGAATCTCCTGAACACAAACGTAACCGGTCAATGGCTGACGTGTAAGGCGGCCATGCCTTTATTAAGTCATGGTGATGGGTTTCGGATTCTCTTTCTGTCCTCATTCGCAGGCTGGGCGTCGACGCCTGGCTTTGGCCCATACAATATCAGTAAGTCGGCGGTCAATACGCTTGGCGTGTCTCTTGCGGCCGAGTGTGGCGTCAGATATCCCGAGAAGGATGTGCAGATCAACGTGTTGGTGCCAGGCGAAGCACGTACTGAAATGAATCAGGGATCAACAGAGAGCCCGTATGCGGTGGTTAGCATGGTGCTGGTTTTGTTGTCGCATCCACCGGGAGGTCCCAATGGGTATTTTTTTAGTCGGGATGGACGTCATCTCGCATTTGCCTACACTTCAGAATATCCTCGGTCTCTGTTGACTGTGCACTAATCCCTCACTGTAGCGTATCACATACAACTAGAACCATAGAGTGGTTATCACAGCATGCGTGACGGCTTGGTAATGACATGCGGTGGTGTTGTAGGTATGTTGTCAAACTAAAAACGAGGTGTGATGGAGAAGTGTTGCCGGCCATATGGCGATGGAGTTGCGAAGGTGAGGCTTGCGAAAAGGCTTGTGAAGTAACGGGGAAGTAAATGGCTCGACAATCTTTAAACGTCGCGATTCCTTGGAGCCTTAGTCACTATATTCCGTTGGACGGCTTCCATCCACTGTATCGCCCGTTATTCGATTATGTCCCGGATAACGTTAAGCTTTCTGCCTGGGATAATGCAAAGCTGTGCGAAAGGTTATCGAGTAACGCCTTCACTCGCAAGAGGGTATTGCAAGCAATAAAGAGAAAAGAGGACTGCTTTCATCAAGACGAGGGAAGTTCTGTCAAACGAAGGTATGAAGAATACTTCTGGCTGCCCAATCAGGTTCTCACGGCTGCGCTTGAGGGGGACTTAGAAATTCATCATACAGCTCCGTTCGCATCGCTTACGCGCCCATTTGTTCTGTGCTGTGAGTCGTTCGCACCGGTATTGTTCCCGTTTGCTCAGCAAGGGAGCGGAACAATAGAGAATGCTGAAGCAGTCAGGGAACTCTATAGAAGGATTCTTGCCAACCCTCTATGCTTGGGAATTTTTTCTCACGTGCCTGATACCTTGAAAATGCTCAGCTCGTTCTTGTCTGATCCGACTGTCGACCGCAAGCTGTTCCCCTTTGTAGGGGAGGGTGCCGCTGATATGAATTCGGTGGTGGACGTCAGTCCAAAAGCGTCTCTCGCTCGACCGCGATTCTTATTTGTTAATTCAGCCAACCAGAATCCGGTGAATTTTTTCCATCGAGGAGGACATCTCGTCTTGCGTTTTTGGAAGGAGTTTGTCGCAAGTGGCCGTGATGGCCTTTTGATAATGCGATGTGCAAAACCGACGGACTCGAACTTGTGTGAATATGGTGTGGATGTATCATGGGCACAGACCGAGATTGGCCGGAGCATCATTTGGGATCAAGGCTATCTTGCCGGTCATGAAATGCGTGCGCTGATGGAAAGTGCACATTTTTTTCTCCTGCCCAGTGTGTCATTACATTCCGCCTCGATCATGGAGGCTCTGAGGGTGGGTGCAATTCCGGTGGTGTCGGACACGGTGGGTACATCCGCCTATATTACGGATGAGGAGCATGGGATTGTACTCCATGGTATGCAAAATGAGGTCTGGCAGAAAGATGAACGAACAGGGATTCTAGTCGATCAGTATGGTTGCAGGCCGGAGCTCGACCGGTGGCTTGTCGATCAAATGGTCAGGCGCATGTGTGTACTTCTAGAAGATCATGCTATGTATTGGCGCATGCGAAGCCGTGCAATTGTCCATGCGCAGAGGCGGTTTTCTGATCAGAGATTCGCCGAGCACTTCTGGAACTCTGTTTTTGATTTATTTGCAGAATTTAGAGGAATGTCCAGGATTGGTAAATCCGTTTCAGGGCCGCTCAGGCCGTTGTTGCGCGAGTGTACGATTCAGAGTGGCGAATGGGCGCGAGTATTTGAGAGTCCTACGCAACCAATGCTACGAATCAGAACGGGATATGGTACCGTCTGGGAATTGGGCGGTACACTCATTCATGCGTATGGGAATCCGTACATGCGTCTGAATGATTGGTCGGTATTGGCTCGGTACTGTACCGCCGATGCTCCAGCTACGACCTTTGCTCGAAACTTGAGTGAGCTGGGGGGGAAATACCTACACTCGCTTCAAGGAAATTCTAAAGGAGTAGGTAGCAAGTTTGTCCGATGGGTTTCACAGGCCCTTCGGCCGTTCCCATCATTCTATACCTATGCTGCTCGAATGCTAGCCCTTTATCGCCGACATGGAAGATTTAAATTCTTCAAGCCCAGGGTAGAGCCAGAGATTGAGCTAGTACGACAGGGCGTCAAAGGCTACAATGTTATTCGCCATCGTGATCGGTTTTACGCAATCCTCCAAGGAGAAGGAGAGTTTTCCCCGGAAAAAGTCGAGGCTGGTGGGTATTCGTCTTATTATTGCGGGCAATCTGTCGAAGAGATCATCCGAAGTATCATGATGGCTGATTCAGCTCCCAGGATTGTTTTCAACGACAATGATAGTGAGAGCGCTACCGTAGCAGTAAAGTAGTCATACGTCTTATCGATACTTCTTCATGCTCAGGCATTCCACGGGCACAGGGAAAGACCTTCACGAGACCGAAGAGAGATCCTGTTTTTCGAAGCTTCCCTTGAGGAAATCCAGCAGAGCATCCTGTTGATACTGCCAGGTGCATCAAATTCAGTAGGCATGCCACGAGGAGATCGCACTGAATAGTCCTTCTATTCATATCTGGATTTATAATCATCAATTCCATGGGATTGGTGATCAAGTGAGTTTTGCGATGTCAGCGTTTCGGCAGCACGGATATTCGGTTTCCGTTGGAAAACAGCCTCGTCCGGATTCGTTAAATGTGGTCATCGAGGGCTTTGTGTCTGAAGGCGCTAGGGATGTGTTGGTAGAGTTTTGCCGTTCATCCCGAAAGCGGGTAGCGGTGATCATGACAGAACATATGGATTTGGAACATGGGCAGATATTTTTTCATGGCGCACCACTCGGCAGCGAAAACGATTACATGCATCCAGCTTCGATCGTGGTTCGGACTCAGTACTTATTGGAATGTCTCCCGTATGTCCGATGTTTTTTTGTATTGGGTGATCTGCCTAGGCTGAGCAATCTTTCTTCCATGTTGCCGGACCTTGAAGTGCGTACGATCCCATTTCCAGCCCTCACTTGTGACCAATATCAAGTCCATGATTCGCCGGCTCAGACTATTCATGATGTGATATTCACAGGCGCCGTGACGGAATATCGTGCCAAGCTGTTGGCGTTGTTGAATGAAGAGGGATTATCTGTGGGGTGTCCACGGAAATTCATATCGAGAAATCGCCGCAATGCAATCAATCGATTCGGAAAGGTAATCATAAATATTCCTCAACGTGAAGGTTGGCAGTGGTTGTCGTTGATGCGCATTATTGCAGGGCTTCAAACCGGCCGAGCCACTATCTCGCTAGGTACACACGATCATTCTCAAATATCATCCTGTTGTACTCAGTTGGACATTAGGGAACAGGATTGGGTGAGTAAGGTCAAGGAGTGTGTCGATGACTGGAAGTCGCTATACATCCGAGATCTGGTGAACTATTCAGTTATGGCCAAAAGGTTTGAGGAGGCCCGACCATTTCCCCATGATGTCTTTGAATACTGGAGTGTAACAGATCGGGTCTGCCACTAGAAATGTGGTTTTCCTCTTATCGGCTTAGTAAATTCATTCAGCATCCAGAGTGAAATGGCAATCGTAGCTTTCCCACCGACTTTATGCGAGCGCGTAAGCGTGGGTGGAAATGTCGGTAGGATTACCGATTTGCTAAGGCAGCGCTGGTAGTCACATCAAGGCGTTGCCGTTATCGAAACCGGTAGCCTAACCGGACGGTATCGTAGGGCAGGTGAGAGTTCAGCGTATAGTCATCGCATCTTGAGGAATCTTTTCCGTAACAGCGTCATCGCTCGGTGGGGTGCGGCTTTTCTTGGACCCCACTTCTTTACAAGCGTCGGAGCATTACCACGCTATCTTTCGGATTGGGGTGTCTACCAAAGCGCTTCGACACACCCGCTCACTTTGCGCGATTCCTACCCGTGCCTTGCAGATCGTGTCCTCGCCACACCATTCGATCCACACTATTTTTTTCAGGCTGCGTGGCTCGCCCGGCGGCTGTGCCGGACGACGCCTTCTTTGCATGTTGATGTTGGTTCGAGTGTCATGATGCTCAATGTGTTAAGTGCCGGGACCAAGACCGTCTTCGTGGATTACCGTCCGCTGAAGGTTCAACTCTCCAACCTCATCCCGCTTGCTGGAGATATCCTTCGACTGCCGTTTCATACCGGAAGCATCGCATCATTATCGTGTTTGCATGTGATCGAGCATGTGGGCCTTGGTCGATACGGTGATCCGATCAATCCGTTTGGGAGCCAACTTGCCGCCGCGGAGCTTCAGCGTGTGCTCGCGATCGGCGGGAAACTGTTTCTGTCAGTGCCGGTTGGTCGTGAGCGGGTCTGTTTCAACGCCCATCGGGTATTTGAGCCAAGCACGGTTCGTGGGCTCTTTCAGGGACTTCAGCTTACGTCATTCTCGCTCGTCGACGATGCCGGACGGTTTCATGAGGAGATCTTGCCTGAAGCAATTGATTCTCTCGATTATGGATGCGGCTGTTTTGAGTTGGTGAAGACGCGTGAGTAGCGTACTGCGCACCTGGTTCGCAAAGAGCGACGTATTTTCCTACAACGTCGTGTTGCGTGACCATTGGATTGCGCAACAGGCTTCGAAGTTGCAGGCCGGAACGAAGCTGCTCGATGTGGGGGCGGGATCTTGTCCCTACCGAACCCTATTCTCACATTGTGAGTACCGCTCACAGGACTTGCGACCGCTACAGAGTGAGCAATTGCGGTTCGGCGGCTATGGCCACATCGACTACGTGTCAGATCTGGCGGCCATTCCTGTTCCTGAGAACAGTTTTGATGCGGTACTTTGTACCGAAGTGCTGGAACATCATCCCGAACCGATTAAGGTCGTCCACGAGTTGGCGAGAATTGTGCGGCCAGGAGGAACCTTGATCCTGACGGCACCGCTGGGATCGGGAATCCACCAAGAGCCGTACCATTTCTATGGTGGATACACACCCTGGTGGTATGAGCGGTTTCTAACGGCTGCTGGATTTGAGGAAATCACGATCGAGCCGAACCAAGGCTCGCTTCGTTTTTTCAGTCAGGAATCGTTGCGCTTCATTCGGTCGACGAGTCCGTTCGGTTCCGCTATCCCGATCTGGACGCGGGTGTGGTGGCTCCCGATATGGATTGTTTTGTTGCCCGTCCTGGGCGTGATCATACCGGTATCATGCACATGGTTGGATCGATTTGACCGCGAGCGACGCTTTACGGTCGGCTACCATGTCACCGCGCGGCGTGCTCGGTCAACGTAACTCATGAAGATCCTCTGTGTCTTCGGAGAGCATGCTTACGGCGATCCTTCGCGTGGAGAAGGGGTCGAACATGCGAATTTTCTTCCGGCGTTGCGGCGACTCGGGCATCACGTAACGTTCTTTGAATCGTTTTCCCGAAAACCGTACGAAAACTTTGCCGAGCTGAACCGTGCGTTGCTGAGACGGGTGGAGGAAACAGGACCTGACGTCGTTTTCTGTGTGCTGATGCAATACGAGGTGTGGATTGAAACCATCCAGCTGATCCGGAACAGTGGCGTCGCCATCCTCAACTGGTCGACCGATGACTCATGGAAGTATTCGATGTTTTCTAAGTTGATCGCTAGGGAGTTTGATCTCTTTGCGACCACATATCCGGAGTTGGTCGATCGATACCATCACGATGGGATCGGAAGCGTGTATGTATCCCAGTGGGCCGCGAATGCCGAAACACTTGTGCCACCGGTTTCTGCGCCTTCGTGCCGGTATCAGGTGAGCTTCGTCGGGGCGGCCTATGGAAATCGCCCCGCTCTGATCGAAAAACTCCGTCGCGAAGGGATCACTGTCGCCTGTTTTGGTCACGGCTGGCCGGAAGGGCCGGTTGAGGCTACGCGGGTTGGCGAGATTGTCCGAGCATCTCAGGTGAGTTTGAATTTCAGCGAAGGGGCGCACGGGAACACTCAAGGCCTGTCCGGTCGACAGATCAAGGCCCGTGTCTTCGAAGTCCCTGGTTACGGAGGATGTCTCTTGACGGAGCAGGCTCCCAATTTGGAGCGATATTTTGATGTCGGTGAAGAAATACTGTCGTTCGAAGGAGAGGACGAATTGGTTCGAAAGGTCAAAACCCTTCTTGCCTGCCCCGATCGCCGGGACCATGTTGCGCAAAAAGGTTTTGAGCGGGTGCGACGCGAGCACACCTACGATCATCGTTTCGAGGCCATGCTGGAAGCGCTCACCACACGGGTGAAAAAGCAGTCCCGTTCGCCCATCGGGTGGCCTGTGTTTGAGGTCGCAGCCGATGGCCACCGTCTGGGTCCCGTGCTGACGATAATTCGATCCGCATTGATCGGGATGGCATCTCTCATCTGGGGTAGGCATCGGGGTCCACGAGCAGCCCGTCGCTTGGTTTTTGAACTGTCTTGGCGTCTTCGAGGCGCCTGGACCTATCGCGCGGCCGGGTGGCCCGGGCGACTCTTTTATCGAGAAAGCTGACGGTGCCGGATCCCCTGGTTTCAGTGGCCATGTCGGTGCATAACGGAGCGGGAACGGTCGCTGCGGCCATTCGCTCGATTCTCTGGCAGACGTTTCCTGATTGGGAACTGCTCCTCGTGAATGATGCATCAACGGACGAAACCGGTGACATCTGCCGTCGGTTCCAAGATTCGCGCATCCGTTTGATCGATGGATCCGAACAGAGAGGGTTGGCCGTGAGACTCAACCAGGCGGTCGACTCCGCAAGGGGCAAGTATATTGCTCGCATGGACGCCGACGATATTGCCTTTCCTGAGAGGTTTGCCAGACAAGTCAACTATCTCGAATCTCATCCCCTCGTGGACTTGGTAGGGCACGGAGCTGTCTTGTTCAAGCGCAATGGAGAGGTCGTCGGACTCTATCCAAGGGCGATCAGTCACGAAGACATTTGTCGGCGACCTTGGTGGGGGTTCCCACTTGCCCATCCGACGTGGATGGGTAAACGATCTTGGTTTCTGAATGAGCGATACGATGAACGGCTGATGAAGGGACAAGATCAGGAGCTACTTCTCCGAACCTATCGGAAGAGTCGATTCGCCTCCCTCCCGGAATGCTTGCTGGGATATCGGATAGAAAACATATCCATCCAGAAATCGACGAGGGGGCGTGTGGCCTACTGCCGTCGGCTTCTGGCTGAGATAGGCAATCTCTCTTCGTTGATCCATGCGGTGAGGGGTATTGGGATCCATAGTCTCGCGCTCGCCAGAGATTTCGTATTCGACCTGGCCGACACAGTCGGGGAAAAATCCCGCCGGTCGTATCTTTCCGCAGATCAGTCGGTCCGGGCAGAGTGGGACGCAATTTGGCGCCGCTCAGTATCCGAACAAGCGGGTTCATGACGTAGTCAGCCGTTCTTTCTCTTGATATCCGTATATCACGATGTGTGGACTTGCCGGTGTCTTCAAATACAAGAAATCGGATCTCAGTCGGGTCGTGTCCGAGATGATTGGGGCGATTCGTTACCGGGGACCGGATGATTCGGGTGTGTGGTGTGAGCCGTTCGTCGGCCTTGGTATCGGGCACACCCGATTGTCGATTCTAGACCTGTCCCCTGCCGGTCATCAGCCGATGGCTTCGACGTCCGGTCGATATGTGCTTGCGTTCAACGGTGAAATTTACAACCACCTGGACCTGCGTGTGCAGCTCTCAAATGGATCATGGCGTGGTCACTCGGACACGGAGACACTTCTGACCGCCTTCGAGACGTGGGGGGTCGAAAAAACTCTTCAGTCCAGTGTCGGGATGTTTGCCTTGGCCTTATGGGATCGGGTTGAGCAACGGTTGATCTTGGCTCGTGACCGGGTCGGGGAGAAGCCGCTGTATTACGGATGGTGCCAAGGAACTTTTCTGTTTGGCTCGGAACTGAAGTCGCTGGAAGTTCACTCGAGTGCAAGTTTTGAAATCGATCGAGACGCGTTGGCCTGTTACATGCGCTATGCTTATGTGCCTGCACCGTACTCGATTTATGTCGGCATACGGAAACTCCTGCCCGGAACCTACCTCAGCATCTCGCCTGCCGATTCAGCCGGGCATTGGCCGCACCCTCAAACGTATTGGTCTGCAGCGGCGGTTGCCGCACCGGACAGCATGGATCACTGGAACGATGAGACCGCCGTCGAGGAGCTGAGCCGGCTCTTGAGTACAGCAATCAAGGGGCAGATGGTTGCGGATGTGCCGCTTGGCGCATTCCTCTCGGGCGGTATCGATTCATCCACGATCGTGGCGCTGATGCAGGCGCAGTCAAGCAGGCCGGTCAAAACGTTTTCAGTCGGGTTTGCTGAAGGTGACTACGACGAGGCGAAATATGCGAGAGAGGTTGCGACGCATCTCGGTACCGATCATACCGAGTTGTATGTCACACCGGGCGATGCGCTGGCCGTTATTCCGCAGTTGCCGGCCATCTATGATGAGCCGTTCGGCGACTCGTCGGGCATTCCCACACACCTGGTGGCGAAATTGGCGCGCCGGCAGGTCGCCGTGTCGCTGTCCGGCGACGGCGGTGATGAACTGTTCGGAGGCTACAACCGTTATTTTTGGGCGCGATCCATCTGGGATCGGATCGGGACGGTACCGGTGGGGATACGCCGGTTGATAGGGCGTGTGCTGACCCTCTACCCGCCTGAGTGGTGGAATCAAGCAGGACTGGCGATGCGGACCCTATTGCCGAGCCGTTTCCGGATGTCAGCAGTAGGCGATAAAATCCACAAGCTGGCCGAAGTGATTGATGTCGCCAGTCCGGAGGATCTCTATCGGCGTCTGGTATCTCAGCACCGAGATCCCATGGCATTGGTCATCGGCGCAGAAGAACGTCCGATCTGGGCGGATGAGCAGGCTGCAAGGTTGAAGCGGCAAGACTTCAGCGAGAACATGATGTTTCACGATCTTGTCGGCTATCTTACGGATGATATTCTGACCAAAGTGGATCGTGCGGCGATGGCGGTGAGCTTGGAAACACGAATTCCGTTTCTCGACCATCGTCTCGTGGAGTTCGCCTGGAGGCTGCCCCTGCATCTGAAAATTCGCAACGGACAAGGGAAATGGCTCGTGCGGCAGGTGCTGGACCGGTATGTGCCGCGTGTATTGATCGATCGCCCGAAGATGGGATTTGGGATTCCGCTCGATTCATGGCTGCGAGGTCCTTTGCGTGATTGGGCGGAAGAGTTGCTGGGTGAGCACCGTCTTCATCAGGAAGGGTATGTCTCTCCGACAGTGGTTCGGCGCAAATGGGAGGAGCATTTGTCGGGCCAGCGGAACTGGCAATACTGGCTGTGGAATGTGCTGATGTTTCAAGCCTGGTTAAGGAATCATGACCGGTCGCCCGCGGCTGCTGTATCTGATTACTGAAGACTGGTATTTCTGGTCTCACCGTCTGGATCTGGCTCGTGCTGCCCGAGACGCAGGGTTCGACGTGACGATCGCCACCCGCGTGACGGATCATGGAAAACAGATTCAGGAAGAAGGATTTCACTTGGTCCCGATCGCACTGTTTCGACGGAGTCGCAACCCCCTTCGAGAGTTGCGTGCCATCGCGGAATTAGTCGGTATTTATCGGCAGGTTCGCCCGCATCTGGTTCATCATGTGGCGATGAAACCCATTCTCTACGGATCACTGGCGGCGTGGGTAGTCCGGGTGCCGGCGATTCTCAACGCGTTTGCTGGGCTTGGGTATCTGTTTGCAAATTCTGAGCGACAACGAGGAGGGCTGCATTGGGCCCTGACCTCGGCGTTACGGTCGGTCATTGGATGGAGTGGATCGACGGTGCTATTCCAGAATGAGGCCGATCGCGATGAGTTGGTTCGGGCAGGTCTTGTCCGATCGTCGCACACACGGATCATCGCTGGGTCAGGGATCGATGTCATGGCCTTCTCGGTGAAACCCACTCCTCAGGGAACTCCGCTCGTCGTGTTACCGTCGAGGATGCTCTGGGACAAAGGTATTGGAGAGTTTGTTCAGGCGGCCCGCGATCTCAAGAAGAAGGGAGCGGATGCCCGGTTTGTGCTCGTCGGTCGTTGTGACGAAGATAATCCGGCCGCCATAGGCCGGGAACAATTGGCTCGATGGGTTGGTGAGGGAACCGTCGAGTGGTGGGGGCATCGGGACGACATGGCGGCTGTTTATGAAGGTGCGACACTGGTCGTGCTGCCTTCCTATCGGGAAGGCTTGCCGAAAGTGCTTCTTGAGGCAGCAGCCTGTGGAAAAGCGATCGTTGCAACGGATGTTCCAGGTTGTCGAGATGTCGTGAAGGATGGGATCAACGGCGTTCTTGTCCCGCCGCGCGATTCATCCACCCTTGCCAGGGGTATTGCCAATCTACTGTCGGACCGACAGACGCGTGAGGCGATGGGAGTCAGGAGCCGTGAGATAGCCGTGGCCGAGTGGGCTGGTCCCAGGATCAGTGAGCAAGTGCTTGGCTTATACCATGAGTTGTTGAATGCATCCTCTGTGATAAATCGTTCTCCCAGGTACGCGTGATCAGAGTCTTGGTGACTGGAGCGGGAGGATTTTTAGGAACGGCTCTCATTCCGGAACTTGTCCGGGCCGGATTCAGGGTGCGGGCGTTCCTACGAGGGAGGCCTGCAACTCCCTCCTTTCAGCCCGAGGTTGAGGCCGTTGTGGGTGATCTGTGCGATGAACAGCGGGTGAAGGAGGCCATGGTTGATTGTGATGCCGTGGTGCACCTGGCGGCCAAGGTCCATGCGATGGATGATCATGGTCATGAGCGGGAGTACGATGCAGTGAATGTACAAGGGACCAGGCATGTGTTGGATGCGGCTGTAGCCTCGGGAGCGACCCGTGTAGTGTTCGTCAGTTCGACCAAGGTATTTGGTGAAGAGACTCAAGGGTGTGTCGACGAAACCTGTTCCCCCTGTCCTCAAACCCCCTACGGGTGGTCCAAGTGGAAAGCGGAACAGCTAGTCTCCGAATACGCGAAACGCGGTGATGTGACCGCCGTATCGCTCCGTTTGCCGATGGTGTACGGCCAGACTACGAAAGGCAATCTGTTTCGGATGATTGCGGCAATAGACGTCGGATATTTCCCTCCATTGCCACCACTTCCGGCCTTCAGGAGTCTTCTGCACATCGACAACTGTGTACAGGCGGTGCGACGGTGTCTGCAGGTTCCTCGGTTTGATCGTGCTGCGTACATTGTGACGGATGCCGACCCCTATTCGGTGACCGATCTCTATGATGGCATAAGGATTGGATTAGGCAAAGGTCTCCCGGGCTGGCGGATACCGCTGTGGGCTCTCAAGGGTGGTGCGCGATGCGGGGATGTGTTACAGGCTGTGACCAGGCGGCGTGCGCCGTTGACGACGGAGCATCTGATGAAGTTGATCGGGAGTGCCTGGTACAGTCCGGCTGCACTTATCCGTGACGTAGGGTATCGGCCGCTGTATTCATTCGAGAAAACCGTTCCCGAGTTGATTGCGTTTTATCGGCGATCGATGAGTGCGGACTCGTGTTAGTCCTGCTCAGATCGCTACTGGTATCATCGGATGTATCGGAAGTTCCTTGTGCCATTTCTAAAGATGGCTGATAATGGCCCCATCACTTTTACGTATCACTAATTGGTCCGGCTCGATGGCGCTGTGGTAGAGCCGCATCGGCGTTACCCATCATGTTGAGTCGTCTGAACTGGATGACGGTGCACCTATACCCATGATGATGTTTGTCCTTCCTGCGCTTTTGGCTTTTGTGTCTGCCTGGTGGCTCACTAAGAACTTGTGCTCGCCGAACTCATTTCTCTCCATTCTCGCTCATCCCAACGAACGGACATTGCATGAGAGGCCAACTCCACAGACCGGAGGGTTGGCCGTCGTCGGCAGTGTCGTGATCAGTCTTATCCTAGCCGCGAGTATTTTGGCCATCACTCAACCAGCGAAACCGGTGTTGCCGAAGGGAATGGCGTCCGGGAGTGTGTGGATCGTGATCTCTATGCTCCTCATCTTTGTCGTGTCCTTCATCGATGATTGGGTTGGGCTTCCCGCTGTTCTGCGGCTGGGTGTCCAAGCCGGCTCTGCCTGCATCATTGTCGGAGGGGTCGGGTTGACATTGTCTTCTATTCCAATACCAGGGGGACCAACCATCTCATTGGGGATTGTTGCCGTTCCCATCAGTGTCTTTGTCCTACTGTGGATGGCGAATCTTTATAACTTTATGGATGGGATGGACGGCTTTGCCGGTGGAATGACGTTTTTTGGGTTCGGCTTTCTTGCGTATTTCGGGTGGCAGGCACAGTTTCCGATCATGCTCATTATCACGGTATTTGTGGCGATGAGTGCGTTGGGGTTTCTGCTCCATAATTTTCCGCCGGCGCGCATTTTTATGGGGGATGCGGGGAGTATCACCCTCGGGTTCTTGGCAGGGACCTTGATGATTCTTGGGGTTCGCGAGCGAGTGTTCGAGATATGGGTGCCGATCATGATCTTCTCTCCATTTATTGTGGATGCGACGGTGACATTGACCCGTCGGCTGTTACGCCGAAGGAAGATCTGGGAAGCGCATCGGGAACACTATTACCAACGTGTGGTGCTGAGCGGATGGAGTCATCGTCGGACCGTCCTCTCAGAATATGCAATCATGATTCTGTGTGGGGGATTGGCCCTGTGGTATCACCACTCAACGGAGAGTCTCCGACCGTTCATTCTTGGAGCATGGATGATCTTGTTTGTTTTTCTTGGGGTGTTCGTGTCGAGGCTGGAGCGGAGGGTAAGGCGTAGGTCTCCTGTTCCGGGCCAGACTGTGAGAGAGGGGAAGAAAAAGATGCAAGCTGTTTCTGCTGAAGACTCTTCAAGGGTACCAGTCAAGGCATAACGTTCACGGCCTCGACATGTCCTATCTTGATCACTGGACGGGGGAGCGCTTGTGCTTTACGGTTCAGCAACGCAATGCAGGATGCCTCTCTTGTCGTAGCGATTCTCAACTCGAGGAACTGTTTCAGGAAAGTATCGACGAGTTGTGTGAGGTCGCGTTTGGTCTGACCGATACCACGAAGTGGGCTAGTGCTCGTGGTGAACCTGTCGAACGGTAGCACCGCACCACAAGTTGTTGCCGACATCGCAGCGCATCGAGAGGGAGTTCAAAGCTTCTGGTCTGTGGGCATGGTCATCGAAGACCTTATTCCTTCCTTTTCCAAGTCTCCGATCTCTTTTGCAGATACACGATGAGTGTGAAGCTCGAACGGTTACAATTTGAAGCGAGGCGGGCAGCAGGTTGGACGACAACCGCACTTGGCTTCACCATTCCGATTTGGGTTGTGGCGGACAGTATTCTTGTCGGGCTGCTCATCGTATGCTGGGCTGTTTGCGGCGAATGGCGCGAGAAAATTCGCCGGATTACCAGGAATCCTGTGGCCGTAAGCGCTATCCTATTGTTCGTCTGGTTGTTGCTTGGAACCTTGTGGGGAGATGGGGATTTGGAAGAACGTGCCGCGTGGGTCAAGAAATACGCCAGTCTTTTGTTCATCCCCTTGTTGATTTCCCTATCGGTTGACGATCGAGAACGAAAACGTGCACTCCTCGCGCTTGCGCTGTCACTGGTTGTCACGCTGATATTGTCTGTTGTTTTGAGTGCCGGGTTGCTTCCACCGAAAGAAGGCCTTACGTGCGATTCAGATAACCCATGCGTATTCAAGAAGCATACGACGCATGGTCTACTGATGGGGTTCGGTGCCTTATTGTTTGGTGTATTGGCTTGGAAGGCCTCAGAACGCTGGAAGCGATGGGGTTGGGCGGTGGCTTCATGCCTGGCCGCAAGCAATGTCTTATTAATGGTGCAGGGCCGCACAGGATATGTCGTGTTGGCCGGATTGGCCATGGTGGCCTTCCATAGCTATTTGGGGTGGCGAGGCATGCTGGCAGCAACCATTGCCCTTAGTGTGATGTTTACGATGGCGTATTATGCCTCGACCGCTTTTCACGATAGGATTGATCTTGTTGCAACCGGTGTGGCGCGGTGGAATCCTCAGATGGCCACGTACGACGGGGTGACCGAGCGAATGGAATTTTTTTATCACACGGCCGAGATCATCCAAGACCATCCGTTGACGGGTGTCGGTACTGGGGGGTTTGCGAAGGCCTACGCGGTACAAGTCCGAGACCTTGGTTTACCCGTCCCAACTCATCCTCATAACCAGTATCTCCTGGTCATGGCACAAGTCGGCGTGGTTGGAATCTGCCTGCTGCTTTGGCTGTTTGTGCAACAATGGCGATCAACATCCGTTTCCGTCGATGCGGCCGATGCACTGCTTGCCAGAGGGGTGGTGGTCACCATTGCGATCAGCTGTCTGTTCCAACCTGCGCTTACCGATCATACCGAGAAGCTGTTCTACTGTTTATTTTCCGGTCTCATGTTTTCCGGCATGAATCCACCAGTTGAGACGAAGATATGAAACTTTCCGCCTACATCATCGCTTACAACGAGGCCAAAAAAATTGCCGTTACTATCAACAGCGTGCTCTGGGCGGACGAAATCATTGTGGCTGATTCACACAGCACAGATGAGACTGCTCAGATCGCAAGGGACTTAGGCGCCCGCATCGTCCAGATTCCATTCCGGGGCTTTGGCCATCTGCGAAATCAAGCCATTCAATCTTGTACTCATGAATGGATTTTCAGCCTCGACACGGACGAACAGTGTACGCCGGAGGTTCGTGACGAAATCCTGAAGATCCTGTCCGGGACACCAATCCACGATGCGTATCTTGTGCCCAGGAAAAATTACTTCATGGGACGCTGGATCAAGCATTCCGGCTGGTATCCGAATTTCCGCCAACCGCAACTATTCAAGAAAGGATGCATGAAATATCTGGAGTCGCCCGTCCATGAAGGCTACGAATTACTGACGGCCAAACCGGCAGGACGACTGGAACATGCTATTTGGCAGATTCCGTTCAGAGATTTCGAAGAAGTTGTAAAAAAGGCCAATCGTTATTCGTCGCTTGGGTCAACCAAACTCGCCGATCGGCGCGTATCAATGGGAACTGCCTTGTGGCACGGCATGTGGTCGTTCCTGAAGCACTACATCGCAAAACGAGGATTTCTGGATGGCTGGCCCGGGTTTGTCATTGCCTTTGGAAATTTTGAAGGCACGTTCTATCGGTATGCCAAGAGATTCGAGCAACAAGAGTTGTGGCCGCTCCCAACGCAAGCGCCTCTTCGTCGTCCCGGTGACTCGCCGTCCAAATGAAAACCGCACTGATCGTGACGACCTACAATCGTCCGGATGCATTGGCAGCAGTGCTTGAAGGATATTGTCGTCAGAGCGATCAAGATTTTGAGCTTGTAGTTGCCGATGACGGCTCAAAGGAGGACACGGCGGATGTTGTGCGGCAATTCGCACGGCGCGCGCCATTCCGACTCACTCACGTCTGGCACGAGGACCGCGGGTTTAGGGCTGCTGCCATTCGCAATCGTGCCGTTGCGTCGTCCGGGGCCGACTATATTGTGTTCACGGATGGGGACTGTATTCCATCCGGTCATTTCGTGCGTCTGCATAAACAGCTTGCCGAATCCGGCTATTTTCTCGGAGCCAATCGGGTGCTGCTCTCGGCCGGATTAACGAACCGTATTCTATCCCAACAAGTGTCGATTCACAGCTGGCGAGTATTCGACTGGATCTTGTCCTGGTCGAAGCGAGACGTCAATCGCTTGCTGCCACTGATGCGTTTGCCGGATGGTCCTTTTCGAAAGTGGATGCCTGATCGCTGGGAAGGCATCAAGACGTGCAACTTTTCCGTATGGCGTGACGACCTCATCCGAATTAATGGGTTGGATGAATCATATGAAGGATGGGGACTCGAGGATTCCGACTTGGTCATTCGACTACTCCACGCTGGAGTGAAGCACAAGAGCGCGCGCTTCGCCGCGACGGTATTTCATTTGTGGCATCCAGAACAAGATCGTACCAGTTTGCCAGACAATCAGAAACGACTTGATCAACTCCTTCGTTCCTCGACAGTGCGGGCCGTCGTTGGGCTTGAGCAACGCCATGGAGAGTCCCTTGATCTTCAATCCGCGACAACGCAACGGGCGACGCCATGAAGAGGGATCTCCAGAGTGTACTGGTCGTCTGTACTCGCCGCATCGGGGATGTGCTCTTAGCCACGCCGGTCATTCGTTCGCTCAAGGCCGCGTTGCCGCATGTGATGATCGACATGCTCGTATTCGAAGGAACTCAGGATGTTCTCTCGGGTAATGCCGATATCCGCCGAGTATGGACCATCGCTGAACGTTCGGGGATTCGTCCGCACCTCACCTTGTTGTGCTCGTTGTGGCGACGCTACGACGTTGCGGTATCGGTGCTCGCAGGGGATCGTCCGACGTTTCATGCCTGGGTCGCGGGACGCTATTCCCTGGGGACGTTGTTGCCCGACAGGAAATCCTGGTGGAAGCGGAGATTGCTGAATCACTGGGTTCCGTTTGATAATCTGTTGACTCATACGGTTGCCATGAATCTTCGGCTACTTACCCCGTTGGGAATTACACCACGTGGAACTCCCGTGGTGAGCTGGACGGACGAGGACATACGATCTGTTCGCACCCTGTTCCCTGCTGTGGAGCATGCTCAGCCCTACGCCGTGTTGCATGTGTCGCCGAAGTTTGCCTACAAGACGTGGACGATCGATGGATGGGTGGCGCTTGGCCGGTGGTTGATCGATCGTGGGTTGATCGTAGCGGTAACCGGAGTCGAATCAGCCGAGCAGTCCTATTGTGATCAGATCATCCAGGAGCTGCCGAAGTCCGTCAATTTGATCGGCCGGGTAACTTTGCCCGCCCTGGGTTATCTATTGAATCGCGCCGCGCTCTATATCGGAACGGATACAGCCGTCAGTCACATGGCCGCTGCCGTCGGTGTGCCGTCGGTTGTGTTGTTCGGCCCATCAAATCCTGTCAAATGGGGACCCTGGCCAAAGGACTTTCCTTCGACCGCGCAGAGCCCATGGCATAAACAGGGATCGCAGCGACGGGGGAATGTGTTGTTGCTTCAAGGCGAAGGGGAGTGCGTCCCTTGTCTGGCCGAAGGATGTGAGCGTCATGTGAACAGTCTCAGCGAGTGCCTCCAGCGATTGTCTGTGCAGCGGGTCATTCAGGCTGCCGACGCGATGCTCCGAGAACGAGAGATTCACGTCGCAATGCCAACCAGCGTATGAAACAGTTCGCCGCCAAACTCGTCGATTCCCTTACGGGACGATTTGGAGACCGGGTGCTCAGGTACCGGTCGACACTTGTCCTTGCTACCCAACTCCTGCTGATTTTCGCCTCAAATCTGACTGCATTTTCCCTGCGATTCGATGGGGATATTCCTCCTGAGTTTCGGAGGATTATGTGGGATTTCATGCCTGCCGTGTTGTTGATGTACGGGGCCGGCTTGTGGGTCTTTGGAATTCAGCGAGGGCTCTGGAGATACGTCGATCTTCGCGACCTCTGGCGAATCCTGCTCGCGGCGCTGAGTAGTGCCGCGGTTTTCTATGGGGTCATCCATCAACTTGGTGGTGTGACGCAATATCCTCGATCCGTGATCATCCTGACGGGCCTATTGACGGCGCTGTACTTGGCGAGTATCCGCTTGGCTGTGCGGGGGTTCCGGGAGTGGATTCAAATATTTGATCCGAGCGCGCGACGTGTCTTGATCGTGGGGGCAGGACATGCGGGAGAGCTGTTGGTTCGAGACATGTTGTACGATGCAAATTATCACTGCTGTCCGGTGGGGTTCGTCGATGATGATCCGATCAAGCGCAAGATGAGCATTCATGGGATTCCAGTCGTGGGAGCCATTACGGATATCAAGAAGGCCGCAGACCGGCTGAAGGTCGACGAGATCATCGTGGCGATTCCTTCGGGTTCCACCACGGTCAAACAAAAGATTCTCGCAGCGTCGGAAGGCTGTTCAGTGCCGATCAAGACGCTCCCCGATGTCAAACAGTTACTCGGCGATCCTGTCTCACTGCAACAAGTGAGGCCCATGAGCGTCGACGATTTGCTCCAGCGTGAGCCGATCCGGTCGGATGCTCAGGAGTTGTCACCCCACATCACTGGGAAAACGCTCCTTGTGACCGGAGCAGGCGGTTCAATCGGATCGGAGCTCTGCCGACAGATTGCCCGGCACAACCCACGGGCCGTGGTCTTGTTTGAACGCTATGAAAATGCGCTTCATTCCTTGCTGCTGGAGTTACAAGCAGCCTTCCCGACGGTAAAGATCGTCCCCGTCATCGGAGATGTGACCGTACCGGATCGTGTCGCGGAAGTGTTTCGCCAGACGTGTCCAGATATCGTCTTTCATGCGGCTGCGCACAAGCATGTCCCGCTGATGGAGCAAAACCCAAAAGAAGCCATTCGCAACAATATCTTGGGTACCCGTGTGGTCGCCGAGGCTGCAGTCAAAGCAGGCGTCAGCCGATTCGTCCTGATCTCTACGGATAAGGCGGTCAATCCATCGAGCGTGATGGGAGTTACCAAGAGAATTGCCGAGCACATGATGCAGGAGTTCAATAATCCTGGTCTCACAAAGTTTATGGTGGTACGGTTCGGAAATGTCCTGGGCAGCAACGGAAGTGTGGTTCCTCTGTTCACCGAACAGATCCGTAAAGGCGGGCCTGTGACCGTCACGCACCAGGAGATCAAGCGGTTTTTTATGACGATTCCGGAAGCCGTGCAGTTGGTTCTCCAAGCGAGTGCGATGGGGCGCGGAGGGGAAGTCTTCGTCCTGGATATGGGAGAACAGATCAGGGTTGCTGATTTGGCCAGGAACATGATCGTCTTGGCCGGACTGGTTCCCGGAAAAGACATCGACATCGTCTATACCGGTCTGCGGCCCGGAGAGAAAATGTACGAAGAGCTTTTTGAGGAGCAGGAACAAGCGGAACCCACGGCCCATGCGAAAATCTATCGAGCGAGTGGTGCCCCGGTTTCTGTCGGCGAATTGGATCAATGGTTGGAAATGTTGCAGGCCAACCTTCCCCATTGTGATGAAGAGGAGCTCCTTCAAGATCTTAAACGCCTGGTACCGAGTTTCCAACCCATCCTCCCTCAACGTGTTTCGTGATGAGATGGTTCAAGGCCTGTGTACACCTTTTGCTGTTTTGGTGACGTGCGGTCCATAAGGATATCCATGGAGAGATGAGTATCCTGGTGACCGGTGGAGCGGGATTTATCGGCGCCAATTTTGTGCTCGATTGGTTGGCGCGGCACGATGAGCCCATTATCAATCTCGATAAGCTTACTTATGCTGGTAATTTGGAGAGTCTCGTCAGCCTCAAGCGTGATGTACGGCACAGCTTCGTGCGAGGTGATATCGGCGATACTGCGCTCGTCGGTAACCTGTTGGCGGAGCATCGTCCACGAGCGATCATTAATTTCGCCGCTGAAAGTCATGTGGACCGCTCCATTCATGGGCCTGGGGAATTCATCCAGACCAACGTCGTCGGTACCTTTCACTTGCTTGAATCGGTGCGAGCGTATTGGGACGGATTGGCTGGAGATGCCAAAGAACGGTTCAGGTTATTGCACGTCTCCACGGATGAGGTATACGGCTCATTGACGAACGATGCGCCGGCCTTCAGTGAAACGAATCGTTATGAGCCCAATAGCCCCTATTCGGCCAGCAAAGCGGCGAGCGATCATCTTGTACGCGCCTATCACCAGACCTACGGCCTTCCGGTCCTGACCACCAATTGCTCGAATAATTACGGTCCGTACCAATTCCCGGAAAAATTGATCCCGCTCTGCATCGTGAATGCGTTAGCAGGGAAATCGCTTCCGATGTATGGGGATGGATTGCAAGTACGAGATTGGTTGTATGTTGCAGATCATTGCCGAGCGATCGATCTCGTGCTTCAAGGTGGTCTGGTTGGCGAAACCTATAACATCGGCGGTCGGAGCGAAAAAACTAATCTGCATGTCGTGCAGACCCTCTGCGATATTCTGGATGAACTTGCTCCACCTGCTTCCTATCACGTGCCACTGACCACCTACCGTTCTCTGATTACCTTTGTGAAGGATCGACCAGGGCACGACCGTCGGTATGCGATGGATGCCAGCAAAGTCGAGCGCGCGCTAGGGTGGAAGCCTCTCGAAACATTCGAATCCGGTCTGCGAAAAACGGTAACCTGGTATCTCGACAATCAACGCTGGGTTGCCAACGTGGCCAGCGGGGCATATCGCAGCTGGATTGATCAACAATACGGCGCCGGAGCGTGATGAGAATTCTGTTGACCGGTAAGCATGGCCAGGTTGGTTTCGAGCTTCAACGTGCACTCGCTCCCTTGGGGGAGGTCCATGCCGTGGATTACGCGGAGTGCGATTTAGCCGATACTGCGGCAGTTTCAGCTTTGGTGAGGTCTGTCAGTCCGGAGCTGATCGTCAATTCTGCGGCCTATACTGCAGTGGACCAGGCGGAATCTGAGCAGCAATTGGCTCACGCTGTCAATGCGGTTGCGCCAGGAGTTTTGGGAAAGGAGGCGGCTAAGCTGGGCGCATGGGTGATACATTACTCAACTGATTATGTGTTTGATGGTGCAAAGCAGGGGGCCTATAGGGAAGATGATCTCACGAACCCTCTGAGTGTCTATGGGCGGACAAAGAGGGACGGGGAGACCGCACTAGAGGAAAGCGGGGCGCGATACCTCATTTTTCGTACGAGTTGGGTAGTTGGCGCCCATGGGAGCAATTTTCTAAAAACGATCCTGCGATTAGCGGTCGAACGTGAACAGCTGGATGTAGTGGCCGATCAATATGGCGCTCCCACGTCGGCAGCCTTGCTGGCGGATGTGACGGCTCAGTTGGTCCGGCAATGGCAGCGTGAAGGAAACGGTCTCTTTCCGTTCGGTTTGTACCATCTGGTCGCAGGCGGCGAAACAACGTGGTGCGAGTATGCGCGGTTTGCCGTGTCGAAAGCCCTTGCGGCCGGGAGGTCTCTCAAGCTCGAGCCGGATGCCATTCGAGGAATTCCCTCTTCAAAATATCCAACTGCTGCAAAGCGCCCAACCAATTCGAGGTTAGATACACACAAGGTGCGTGCCGAGTTCAGCATAGATCTACCTCATTGGCAAACCGGTGTTGGGTATATCCTTCAGCAGATTTTGAGGGAATCATGAGCATGCGCAAAGGCATCATCCTCGCCGGCGGATCTGGCACACGACTGTACCCAGCGACACTGGCGATCAGCAAACAGCTGCTGCCGGTGTTCGACAAGCCGATGATCTACTATCCGCTCAGTGTGCTTATGCTGGCAGACATCCGCGACATCCTGATTATTTCAACACCTCAAGACGTTCCACGCTTCGAGCAGTTGCTGGGGGACGGTCATCAGTGGGGACTGAATATCCGGTACGCGGTACAGCCTTCGCCCGGAGGTCTCGCACAGGCGTTTCTGATCGGTGAATCATTCATCGACACCAATCCCTCTGCATTGGTGCTGGGGGACAATATCTTTTATGGTCATGATCTTCACCATTTGCTCGGCAACGCAATGGTGCGAACCAACGGGGCGACGGTCTTTGCCTATCATGTTCGAAATCCGGAGCGGTATGGGGTCGTTGAGTTCGGTGTAACGGGCAAGGTGCTCTCGCTTGAAGAAAAACCCAAGCAGCCGAAATCCAACTATGCCGTGACCGGTCTCTATTTCTACGACCGGCAGGTTGTCAGTCTGGTCAAGGGGCTGAAGCCTTCATCTCGTGGGGAACTGGAGATCACCGACTTGAACCGATTGTATCTTGAGCAGCGCGAGTTGAAGGTCGAAATCATGGGGCGAGGCTATGCTTGGCTGGATACCGGCACACATGAGTCGCTGCTCGATGCCAGTCAATTCATCGCCACACTCGAAAATCGGCAAGGGTTGAAGGTAGCCTGTCCGGAGGAAATTGCCTATAAACGAAAGTGGATTGATGTGGCCCAGTTGGAACGGCTGGCACAGCCCTTAGCGAAGAATGGTTATGGGCAATATCTGCTCAAGATCATGACGGAGGAAGGCTTTCGATGAAAGCCGCCCATTGTGCTGTTTCAGCTGTGCCGCGATGTGCGTCTGGAACCATGTCGTTGGTGAGACGGGAGGAATGTTTTGCCTTGCAATGGATCTTTCGTCGTATATCTTGTCTCTTTCAGGAAGTGTGCCGATTAGGATTTTGCAAAAGCTTGTTGGTGTCATGGAGATGCTCAAGGTATGATTCATGTAACACGTAATTCTTAGCTGCTGCGCTCTTGCGAGGAGGGGATCCTTTAGCTATCCTGAGACTCTTGTCAACGAGCTTCAGAATATCCTCATGATCATGTCTTGCTCAAAGATCAGATGTAGGCAAGCCTGCTGATGTCGGCAAACAAGTCCGTCAAACAACGCTCGATCCGTAGGGGGGGCTCTGTCACTCTGCTCAAAGGGATTCGTCTCGTTGCCACCGATGTGGACGGGGTGCTTACCGATGCCGGGATGTATTATTCCGAATCGGGAGATGAATGGAAGAAGTTCAATACGCGTGATGGGATGGGCATCAAACTTCTGCAAAAGGCTGGGCTCATCACCGCGATTGTGACACAGGAACGCACCAGATTGGTCGCGCGGCGGGCAGAAAAGCTGGCAATTCCTGAGCTTCACCAGGGGGTGATGGATAAGCTGTCGGTGATTCGGGAAATGGCCATACGGCATGGGATCTCGCTCCAACAGATTGCTTATATCGGTGACGATGTGAACGATATCGAAGCGTTGAAAGCGGTAGGTGTGTCGGCGGCTCCGGCGGATGCTCTTCCTCAAGTGCTGGACGTTGTCGGCTATGTCTGCCAGAAGAAGGGTGGAGAAGGTGCAGTGAGGGAACTTGCTGAGCTGATACTCCAAGCACGCGTCGGGGTGAAGCCGACCAAGCAGATGAGGGTGAGGAGGAAGGATGGCTAACAAGCACGCAGTCTTTCCGGTCATTATGGCAGGAGGAAGCGGGACCAGATTTTGGCCCTTAAGTCGACATCTGTTCCCGAAACAGCTGTTGCGGATCGGGGGCGAGCATACGTTAATTCAACAAACGATGCGGCGTGTACTTGGCTGTGCCCCGGCGGCCAATGTCCTCATTTCAACCAATGCCGCACAAGCCGACCTTATTCGTGTGCAGCTCGGCGATTGGAAAGAGGATCTTGCCGAGGGGTTTGTTTTGGAGCCTGAAGGACGGAATACGGCCCCTGCCATTGCATTGGCTGCTCTGGAGGCCCAGCGACGAGATCCTGATGCCATCATGTTGGTTGTTCCTGCTGATCATGTAGTCACCGGGCAGCGGGATTTCGAATCGGCGGTTCAACTAGCCTGTCAATTGGCAGATGCGGGTTACTTGGTGACCTTTGGGATTAAGCCGATCCGTCCGGAAACCGGCTATGGCTATATCAAGCCAAACGACAAGGTTGAATTGGGGAAACGAGGAAAGTTGCGAGGCTTCTCGGTTCACAAATTCGTGGAGAAGCCTAATGTTGCCAAGGCGACGCAGTATCTCAAGGCCGGGAACTACTATTGGAACAGTGGGATGTTTATCTGGCGGGCTGCAACCATTTTGGAGGAGATTCGCCGTCACCAACCTGCCATTGCTAGAGCGATGGACCGGATCAGAGTACTTCGCACGAGCCATGCAGTCAAGTCGGACATCGAAGATCTTTATCGAACCATCAAACCAGTCTCCATCGACAACGGTGTGATGGAGCGCTCATCGAAGGCCGCCGTGATCCCGGTAACGTTCAAATGGTCGGACGTCGGGAGTTGGGGGAGTTTGGATGAAGTGGCCTCGAGGGATAAGGCCGGGAATGTGACGACAGGACGAGTGGTCGACCTGGAGAGCCGTCGGTCCATCGTCTATGCCGACAGGCGGGTCGTGGCGACGATCGGATTACAAGATATGGTCGTGGTGGATACGCCGGATGCGACATTGGTCTGCCCGAAGTCTCGGGCACAGGATGTGAAAAAGGTTGTCGATATTCTCAAGCAACAGAAGGCCCCGGAACATTTGGAGCACGTGACCGTTCAGCGGCCGTGGGGCTCCTACACCGTGTTGGAAGAGGGGCCGGGATTCAAAGTGAAACGGGTGACGGTCAACCCGGGCGGGCGACTTTCGCTTCAAATGCATCATCAACGCAGTGAACATTGGGTAGTGATTGCCGGTATCGCACGGGTGACCAGAGGGGAAGAGATTTTTGACTTGCAGGTTGGGCAGAGTACGGCTATTCCGGTGAAGACGCAGCATCGTCTGGAAAATCCAGGACATGAGACCGTCCATATCATCGAAGTACAGAATGGCCCATATCTCGGCGAGGATGATATCGTCCGCTTCAAGGATGATTACGGGCGGGGAACAGTTGCTCGGTAAGCTTGCAAAGTGTAAAAGTTCGAATGTCGGAATGTCTGCCGACCCACGAGCTTAGGACTTTCGAACTTTCTAACTTTTGAACGAGGAATTATGGGCCTATTTCGTGAATACGATCTTAGAGGCATCGTCGGTACTGAGCTGACTGAGGAATTAGCTGAGAGGGTGGGGCTTGCATACGCCACCTATGCAAGCAAGCGCGGAGTCAAGACGATCAGTGTCGGCCGTGACGGTCGTCTCAGTTCCCCCGCGTTACAGAAGGCGCTTCTTAAGGGATTGTTAGCCGGCGGGCTGGATGTCATCGATATCGGGATATGCTCTTCTCCGTTGGTGTATTTCTCCTTGTTTACCATGCCGGTTGGCGGCGGCATCATGATCACCGGAAGTCACAATGCGGCAGAGTACAATGGGTTCAAGATCTGTTTGGGGAAAACGGCGATTCATGGAGATGAGATTCAAGAGTTGCGGCGTGTGATGGAGGCGGGCATTTTCTCTTCTGGGAACGGGCAACTCTCTGACTATCCGATCATTCCCGACTATCTGGCGTACATCAAGAAAAGCTTTTCTCATGTCAAGGCTGAACGGTTGCATGTGGTGATCGATTGTGGGAACGGTGCGGCTTCCCTTGTGGCCAAGCAAGCGCTTGAATTACTGGGGTGCAAGGTCACGGGATTGTATTGCGACCTGGACGGGCGTTTCCCCAACCACCATCCGGATCCCACGGTGCTGGAGAATCTCTCTGACCTGATGCAAGCGGTGAAGGAACATCGAGCTGATGTAGGAATCGGCTATGATGGGGACGCGGACCGAATCGGCGCGGTGGATGAGCGGGGACAGGTGCTTTGGGGAGATCGTCTCTTGGTGCTGTACGCTCGCGATATTTTGGTTGAGAAGCCGGGAAGTACGATTATCTCGGAGGTCAAGGCGTCCCAGAGCCTCTACGATGACATCACCAAGCGTGGTGGACGTGCCGTGATGTGGAAGACCGGCCATTCGTTGATCAAGGCAAAGATGAAAGAAGAGGCGGCAGTCTTGGCCGGGGAAATGTCCGGGCACATGTTTTTTGCGGATCGGTATTTCGGGTATGACGATGCCGTCTATGCCTCGTGCCGACTCGTGGAGATCTTGGCGAAAGCTCAGCATCCACTCTCAGCGTTAGTGTCCGATCTGCCTCAGTCGGTCGTCACGCCTGAGATACGAGTGGATCTTCCGGACACCGTCAAGTTTGAGGTGGTTGAGTGGGTGCGCAAGAGATTCACTGAGTATCTAAAGACCAACCAGAGCCCTGGCCCGAAAAAACTGGCCTTGAGAAATCTGATCACGATCGACGGGGTACGGGCGATCTTCGATGATGGGTGGGGACTGATCAGGGCGTCTAATACTCAGCCGGCGTTAGTGCTCAGATTTGAAGCGATCTCTTCTGACCGACTCAATGCGATTCGAGCACTCGTTGAGGAGGAGTTGAGGGAGGCCAAACGAGCGCTCGGGTGCTAGAGTCCTCCGCCACGTGGATTGGTCTTGCCTGTCTCCGTGTCTGCATCGGCCGTCCTACCGCTGTTGGGGCCGTTCTGCTGACTCTCCTGGTTTTCCTTGAGGCAACTGCTACTGAAGGATTAGGCGAGAAGACGCGTCCCTTCACGGTTGGAGAACGGCTGACCTACGAAGTGTCTTGGCTCAACCTCACGGCCGCAATCGCCGTGATGGAAGTGGCTCCTATGGAGGGGCGAAGGGCTATCTCTTCTACTGCCAAGTTGATTGGGACGGCACAGTCCACACCGATCGTCACGAAGTTCTTTCCGGTGGACAATCGGGTGGAGTCTGAGCTGGATCTGGACACGCTCACGCCGGAACATCTGACATTCCGGCGGCGCGAAGGGAAAAAGAAAGAAGATATCGAATATACGTTTCACCAGGAGGAAGGGACGGTCACCGCCGTCAGAGGAGGAACGACAGAGTCACTATCCATTCCAGCCGGGACTCATGACATCATTTCCTGCCTGTACTACACACGTGCCGTGTTGCCAGCCAAGCCGGGAGCCTCACTCAAGATGAATGTGTATCATGATAAGAAAAACCGGCCGGTTGAGGTACGGGTCGAAGGAATTGAGACCCTCGAAGGGGGCTGGGGGAAAGTAGAAACCGTACGAGTACGCGTGATTATGCCGTTTCATGGTCTCTTTATGAATAAAGGGGATATTCATGTGTGGGTGACAAATGATGAACGAAAGACCCCTATTCGCATGAAAGCGAAAGTCGTACTTGGTACCATCGTTGCCGACCTCGTTGACGGTTGGTCTGGAGTCAGCAGTATGAAGCCGGGGCTTTGAGCAGGAGGTTGTTGTTCACGCGGGGTAAACCCGTTATACTGAGCCGCAGGATGAGACAATTCCCCACCACATTAAGCCAGTTTATCATTCGGAGTCAGGCGTCCTGTCCGGGTGCGACAGGAGAATTTTCCAGTCTATTGACCCAAATCGGCCTGGTCGGAAAACTTATTTCCCAGGATCTTCGGCGCGCAGGGTTGATCAATATTTTGGGGACGACCGGCGAGACTAATGTCCAGGGAGAGACCGTCAAGAAGCTGGATGCCATCGCAAACGATGACTTCGTCAAGGTCTTTCAAGCCAGTGAACATGTTTGTGCTCTGGCCTCGGAAGAAATGGAACAGCCGATTCTGCTGCCAAAAAATTGGCCGCATGGCAAGTACATGTTGCTCTTCGATCCGCTGGACGGCTCGTCCAATACGGACAACAACATGCCGCTCGGGGCCATATTTTCTGTGCTCAGGTATGGACGAACCGATCAATTGCCGACGGAAGCAGATTTGATACGCCCAGGGACAGAACAAGTTGCGGCAGGGTATCTTCTGTATGGGTCGAGCACGATGTTGGTATACACCGTTGGGCAGGGGGTCTATGGGTTTACGCTGGATCCTGACATCGGAGAGTATTTGTTGTCGCACGAGCGGATGAGGATTCCTGAAAAAGGAAGGGTTTACGCCGCCAACGAAGGGAATTATAACAAGTGGCCTGATGGAATAAGAAAGTATTTAGATTCGCTCAAAGTCACTGATAAGGCGACAGGACGCCCCTATAGTGCGAGATATTCTGGTTGCTTGGTGGCGGATGTGCATCGCCTGTTGCTTGGGGGAGGGATCTATCTCTACCCAGGGGAAGTCGACAAGCCAGAAGGGAAGCTGCGACTGCTCTACGAGGCGAATCCGCTGGGGTTTGTGATAGAGCAAGCTGGGGGGAAGGCCTCAACTGGCACGACGAGGATTTTGGACGTCGAACCCAAAAAATTGCACCAGCGCGTGTCGTTGCTTATCGGGAGTCGTCTCGATGTCGAACAGGTTGAGGCATATATTCAAGGGCGAGCATAGGTACTCATCGCGTTGACATGTAGGAGTTGTTTGGAGGGAATTATGGGAGATCGGGTTCAAGAGATCCTGAGTTGGTATGGTAGTGATAATGCTGGGACGAAGACGAATATCGCCCGCATGTTGCGTTCTGGAAAGTTGGCCGGGACAGGCAAGTTAGTGATTCTCCCGGTCGATCAAGGATTTGAGCATGGCCCGGCAAGGAGCTTTGCGCCGAACCCAGCCGGGTACAACCCACACTATCACTTTCAACTCGCCATCGATGCAGGCTGCAATGCCTATGCGGCGCCGCTTGGGTTTTTGGAAGCGGGGGCCAGTGAGTTTGCTGGACAGATACCTCTCATTCTTAAGCTCAATAATCATGATGTGTTGCATGATGACAAGGATCCCCTGCCATCGGTCACTGGAAGCGTGAACGATGCTCTGCGATTGGGTTGTTCGGCTGTCGGGTTTACCATCTATCCCGGGTCAGCCCATTGCAATGCAATGTATGAACAATTGCAAGCGATTGCAGAGGAGGCGAAGGCCAGTGGCCTGGCCGTCGTGGTGTGGTCCTATCCGCGAGGATCAGCGCTGAGCAAGGAAGGTGAGACGGCCATGGATGTGGTCGCCTATGCGGCGCAGATTGCGGCGCAACTGGGTGCCCATATTATCAAGGTGAAGTTGCCGACGGCGCATTTGGAACAGGCTGCCGCAAAGAAAGTGTACGAGTCCACGCAAATTCCGATTAAGACGCTCGCGGAGCGAGTCAAACACGTGGTGCAGAGTTCATTCGACGGACGACGGATCGTCATTTTCTCCGGAGGGGCCAAGAGCGAAGATAAGAACGTATTCGAAGAAGCTCGTGGGATTCGGGATGGGGGAGGGTTTGGCAGCATCATCGGACGTAACTCATTCCAGCGGCCGAAAACCGAGGCAATCAAGTTTCTTCAGACGATCATGGGAATTTACAGCGGCGCGATTCAGTGAGCATTCCCACGGTCACGGGTAAGAGTGAGTGGATACCATGAATCAATTCGAGTCTGGTCCCAAGCCGCCACAAGGAAAGAAAAGCTGGGTCGTGACGGCGGCCCTTTTGACCGCAGGGATGATCATTGGGTTTGTGGTTGCCTCAGACCTTGGATGGTTATCGAACGGCCACGCAGTCCCTGATTCAGGTAACGTGACCCCACCGCCCCCCATTGCCCGCCCGGTCTCGACGGCTCCGCAGCCCATCCTGGGTGGAGCCAACCAAACATTCGTTGATATTGCTAAGTCGGTGAAGCCGGCGGTGGTGAATATCTACGCAACGAAGAGTGGGCGTGGTGAAGGCTCGGGTGGGACCCCCTTTGATGATCCGCTGTTTAGGAAATTTTTTGGCGATGAGTTTTTCCGGAAGTTTGAACACCCCAAGGAGAAGAAAGAACGAGGATTGGGGTCCGGCGTGATTGTCGACTCGAACGGGCTGATCATTACCAACAATCATGTCGTCGGTAAGGCGGACGAGATTCGAGTCACCCTCTCGGATAAGCGTGAATTCAAGGCCAAGCTGATCGGCACCGATCCAAAAACGGATGTGGCGGTCGTGAAGATCGAGGCCACGGGGCTTCCCACTGTGTCCTGGGCGGATTCGGACAAGTTGGAAGTGGGAGAGTTCGTCCTGGCCGTCGGTAATCCGTTCGGACTGACGCAGACCGTGACGTTGGGGATCGTCAGTGCACTTGGGCGAGCTGCTGGGATTGCTGAGTATGAAGACTTCATCCAGACTGATGCCGCAATCAATCCTGGAAACTCCGGAGGAGCTTTGGTCAACGTGCGGGGTGAGCTTGTAGGGATCAACACCGCCATCTTCAGTCAGAGCGGCGGCAATATGGGGATCGGATTTGCCGTACCGAGTAATATGGCGCAGTCGATTATGGGGCAACTCGTCCAGACAGGGAAAGTCGTCCGTGGGTGGCTGGGCGTCTCGATTCAGGAGTTAACACCGGAATTGGCCTCGCAGTTTGGAATCACCGAAACGAAGGGTGTGCTGGTCAGCGATGTCATGGACGACAGCCCTGCCAAGAAGGCCGGGTTTGAGCGAGCCGATGTGATTGTTGAGTATGATGGGAAACCGATGGATTCGCCCACGCATCTGCGCAATGCCGTTGCACAGACACCGGTCGGGAAAAAAGTGGTCGTCAAGATTATCAGGGACAAGAAGGCCAGGACCATCGATCTCACCATCGTCGAGCAGCCCAAGTCGATGTCTCAAAGCGGTGAAGAAGATGGGGGAGACACAGCGACGCCGACCGGCATACTGTCCAGTCTTGACGTACGTGATCTGAACGAAGAGTTGGCAGGTCGCTACGGATTAAAATCGAGCGAACGTGGGGTGGTGATTGTGCGAGTGAAGCCGGGCAGTACGGCTGAAGAATTGGGTGTGCGTGAAGGCGATATCGTGCTTGAGGTCAATCGCCAAGCGGTCACCTCGGTTAAGGCGTTTGAACGGCTCGCCAACAAGTTACCGAAGGATCAAGCGGTGTTGCTGCTGCTGAAGCGGCAGGGGCGGACGATTTATCTTACGCTTCGCCCATGAGGCGGTTGGAGAGTGTAACGGTTAGAAAGTTATATGGTTTCGATCTGGCTGTCCAACTTGTGAACTTTCCAACTGGATCCCGATGAGAATCATTGAATGGCCCACAATGATGAGAACGATCCGTTGAGCCTTGTTTTGTGAATACTCGTACTGTGGCCATCGTTCCTGCCGCCGGACGAGGTCTTCGCATGGGCGGCGCTGTTCCCAAGCAATTTTTGGCTTTGGGCGGTGAACCCCTGGTCGTACATTCGCTTCGCGTACTTCAGCGCTCTCCCGTCATCGATCAGATCATTTTGGCCGTACCGCAGGCCGATCTCGATTATTGCCTGAATGATCTTGCTATCCGATTCGGATTCTCAAAAATCACGCGGGTGGTGGCCGGTGGAAAGGAACGACAGGATTCGGTTCGGCACGCCTTGGAACACGTACCGGATGACACAGAGATTGTGGTTGTGCATGATGCGGTACGTCCGTTTCTGACGGAGCAGATGGTGACTGAGGTAGTGGAAGCTGCACGGCGGGAAGGGGGAGCGATTATTGCGTTGCCGATGCGTGATACGGTCAAACAGGTCGGAAAGGAACATCGGATCGAACGGACCGTTGATCGACAACCGCTCTGGCTGGCACAAACACCGCAGGCATTCCGGCGGGAGCCATTGCTGAACGCCCATCGCAAAGCCCATGCGGAGGAGGTACATGCCACGGACGATGCATTTTTGTTCGAATGGGTCGGTCACCCGGTCGTCGTGGTGGAGGGCAGCGGAGAAAATATCAAGGTGACGAGACCTGAGGATATGGTTATCGGTGAGGCAATCTTGGCATCGAGGAAAGCAAACACAAACGCCTGAAAGTTAACAGGTGGAAAGTTGGAAAGTGCTTTGGGAATGCATTTTTATGAATTCCAACTTTGAAACTTGTCACTTTCGAAATTTTTAACTGTCGATGAGTGAGCTGTGACCACTGAAAAAAGGAAAAGTATGCGTATCGGGTATGGGTACGATGTACACCCACTTGGACCGGACCGTAAGTTGATATTGGGGGGAGTTGAAATTCCCCATACGAAAGGATTGCTTGGCCATTCCGACTCCGATGTTCTGGTCCACGCGGTGTGTGATGCCCTGCTGGGCGCGATGGGGGAGGGAGATCTTGGTCGGCATTACCCGAGCTCCGACCCCAGGTATAAGGGAATCTCTAGTTTGAAGTTATTGGAAGATGTCATGACAAAACTTCAGGCCAAGGGGTATCGGGTCGGGAATATCGACACGGTTATTGTGGCTCAAGCCCCTCGCCTTGGCCCGCACCTCTCGGCGATGCAGAAGAAGATTGCGGAGACGGCCGGTCTTGATCCTGACTTAGTCAACGTGAAGGTTAAGAGCGGAGAAGGGTTAGACGCTGTGGGGCATGAAGAGGGAATGATCGCACATGCCGTGTGTTTGATTGAACCGATCAGCGGCTGACACGAGTATAGGGTCCACGCTGACACGATTGACTGATGGGAAGCCCTCATGGGTTCGAAGATCTCAAGGTGTGGCAAGGAGCGAGAGAACTTGTGCGGTCTGTGTATGAATTGACGAGTAACCAGAGATTCCGCAGAGATGGGGCTCTTCGAGACCAGTTGAGACGGGCGGCAGTTTCCAGCATGGCCAATATTGCAGAGGGCTTTGAAAGAGGCTCGAAGCGGGAGTTCGGCAGGTTCCTCTACATGGCGAGAGGGTCCGCTGGTGAGGTAAGGAGCCATTTGTATGTGGCCAGAGACTTGGATTACATTACCCAGTCAGAGTTTGATGAATTGAGCAGTCTGGCCACCAGACTTTCAAAAGGCCTATTTCGCTTTATCCAGCACTTGGAATCGTCTGGCTCCGTTACCTAGCCTCGGCTTGTCAGCCTGGTTCCTTGTTAGCCATGTTTGACATAATCAAACAAGACCTCCAAGCTGTTTTTGATCGAGACCCGGCGGCTACCAGCAAGCTGGAAGTGATCCTCACCTATGCCGGGTTTCATGCTTTGCTTGCGTATCGTATTTCTCATCGGCTGAAGTCGATGGGGGTGCCCTTCTTCCCGCGAGCGATTTCTCAGCTGGCTCGTTGGCTCACTGGCGTGGAAATCCATCCGTCGGCCAAGATCGGGGCAGGATTTTTCATCGACCATGGCATGGGCGTCGTAATCGGGGAAACGGCAGAGATTGGTGACTACGTGACGCTCTTTCAGGGCGTGACGTTGGGAGGAACAGGCAAGGAGCGAGGGAAGCGGCATCCGACCTTGGGGAACCACGTCGTCGTGGGAGCTGGCGCAAAGATCCTCGGCGGGATCACGATCGGTGATAACGTGAAGATCGGAGCCAATTCTGTCGTCTTGAAGAATGTCGCGGCCAATTCAACGGTGATCGGTGTCCCGGGCCGCGTCATCAAATCCCAGGGTGAGCGCCTGCCCGATGCCACGATGGACCAAGTCGATTTGCCGGATCCCATCAGTGACCGCTTCATTGCATTGGAACAGGAATTGATTGAGCTTCGGAAGAAGCTCGAAGATCGTGATGAGCCGCGCCGCCAATAGTCGTTCGCATCGCCCGTCAGCTTGCTGGTGAAGTCTGGTCGGCGCGGCAGAACGCCGCGCCGGAGTAACAAAGTCATGCAGACAGACAGTCACTCATGAATTTCTTCCGCTCGTCACCCTTCAACTGTTTTTCACCCGCCTCTTTGTTGCACGCCTTCATTTTATTCTGCTGAGTGTCCTTGCCGCCTCCACCTTTCCCTGATTTCGCGGAAAGGCATTCCTTCATAAACGCCTTCCGCTCATCGCCCTTCCCTTCACCAAACCCTTTCGCATTCGCCTGTTCATTGCAGGCTTTCATCTTATTCTGCTGCTCAGGTGCGGCCATGGCAAATGGAGTGCCGCCAAGGCTGAGCGTGAAGCATGTGAAAATGAGGGTGCATAGAACTCTCCGCATGTTGGGTCTCCTTTAGTAAGAGGTGAGGTGCGAAACCGGATCGCATCATAACAGAGAAATACGTACGTGTCATAGGGTAGCGGGTTGCCGTGTGAGGCATGAAGTCATGGGTTTGTAGCTCGCGAAGTGCGCGGCTGGGCCAAAGTCCGGTAGGGACGTCAGAGATCGCTGGGTGTTGTGGAGAAAGGAGTGAAGGATGATTTCTCCTCGAGAAAAGGATATGCTGTGCGGCCAAAAGACTCACCACAGTTTTATCCACACAGTCTGGCTTTGGATTGCTTCAACGGGAAGGGGAAAGGTCGGCCATGAGTTCAACCCCAGGTATCACGCCAGCGCGTCAATTTCGGACGCTTCTCTTGTCGGACCAGTTGGAATTTATCTGTGAAGCACATAATGGTCTCAGTGCGAAAATCGTTCAGGAGGCAGGCTTCAAGGGTATCTGGGCCAGTGGTCTCTCAATCTCGGCTCAATTCGGAGTTCGTGATAACAACGAGGCCAGCTGGACCCAGGTGTTGGACAATCTCGAATTCATGTCCGATGCGACCACGATTCCTATCCTGCTCGACGGTGATACGGGATACGGCAACTTCAATAACATGCAGCGGCTGGTTCGCAAGCTGGAGCAACGGCGAATTGCTGCCGTGTGCATCGAGGACAAGTTGTTCCCCAAGACGAACAGCTTTATCAAGGGCGATGCCCAGCCGATGGCCGACATGCACGAGTTTTGCGGCAAGATCAAGGCGGGAAAAGATGCCCAAACTGACCCAGACTTTTGCATTATCGCCAGGGTGGAGGCTTTCATTTGTGGATGGGGACTGGCCGAGGCGCTGCGTCGAGCCGAGGCGTATCGTCAGGCCGGCGCGGACGGGATTCTCATCCACAGCGCGCTATCGGTGCCTGATGAAATCTTGTCGTTCAAGCAGGAGTGGGGCAATCGATGCCCGGTCGTGATCGTGCCGACGAAGTATTATGCGACCCCGACCGAGGTGTTTCGACAGCATGGGTTTTCGATCGTCATTTGGGCCAATCACCTGCTCAGGGCAGCCGTGGCGGCCATGCAGAAAACCGCTTCAGTTCTAAAGGAACAGGAGCATCTGCTGTCCATTGAGGACAAGGTGGTTCCCGTCGCCGAGATCTTCCGCTTGCAGAATGCGGCGGAACTGCAAGACGCTGAGGACCGTTATCTTCCTCGGGGGGCGGAAAACACCGGGGCCATTGTGCTGGCGGCTTCGCGCGGTGAGGAACTTCGAGAATTGACCGAGCATCAGCCGAAGACGATGGTCAAGATTCAGGGGGCACCCATTCTTGCCCACATTGTGGATGCCTATAACGCGGTGGGGATCAAGGACATCACGGTTGTCCGTGGTTATAAGAAGGAATCGGTCAATTTGCCAAACCTAAGGTATTTGGATAACGACGACTTTGCCGACACCGGCGAGCTGGACTCACTGCAGAAGGCCTTCCGTCTACTGAAGAGTCCGTCGAAAGATCTGCTCATTTCTTATGGGGACGTGCTGTTCAATAAATATATCCCTCAGGCCCTTTGTCAGGAGAACGATGACTTTGTGATCTTCGTGGATAGCGATTGGCAGAACCAAAGCAGCTACGTGCGCCTCGGGGGCTTCGTCGAATGTTCATTGCCGAATTCGAAAAAGGCCTTTAATGCCAAGATCTATTTGAGACAGCTGGGGAATACGGTGGGGAGAGAACAGACCCACGGAGTTTGGATGGGGTTTCTGAAGGTTTCTCCTGCCGGAGCTGCTCACCTGCAGACTATCCTTTCGACGATGATGACCGATCCCGTGAATCGAAAGGCCGGTATTCCCCACCTATTACAGGAACTATTGAAGCGACAGTTGCCGATTCGGGTGTTGTATACCGTCGGACATTGGCTTGATATCAATAGCCTTGATGATGTGGTTCAGGCGGGGAATTTCTGATCAGCCATGCATGCGCCGCTTCGCCCATAGTGCTTCCTGGTTAATACTTCACGATTGCTCATTCTGGTTTGTCTCGCGACAACATATTCGTGAACCAATTGTCCCATATGGAGAGTCGTACATGTTGAATCCACAAGAGTTTGTTGATTGCTTCAGGCGGAACGGTGTTGAGTTTTTCTCGGGAGTGCCGGATTCACTTCTTAAGGAACTCTGCGCCTGTATCGCTCATACGAGTCAATCCGGGGAGCATATCATCGCTGCCAACGAAGGTGGAGCGGTAGCTCTGGCATTGGGGTATCATCTGGCGACTAGGAAAGTCCCCCTTATTTATTTGCAAAACTCCGGCTTGGGCAACGTCGTTAATCCGCTTTTATCACTGGTAGATGAGGACGTCTATTCCGTTCCCATGCTTTTCGTCATTGGATGGCGCGGTGAGCCAGGGGTGCACGATGAACCTCAACATAAGAAGCAAGGCCGAGTGATGATTCCTATGCTTGAGGCGATGGAGATTCCCTATTCGATACTCGGAGCTGACCTCGATCATGCAGAGGTTATCGTGAAAGATGCGGTGGCACATGTCCGAAAGACCAGCGCACCATTTGCGTTGGCGATCAAGAAGGGGACCTTTAGTGCTTACGCGGCACCTCAGGTGGAGAAGACGGATTTTCCGCTGTCTCGAGAAGCGGCCATTGAGCAGGTGATCGATGTTCTGGAAGAACGAGATGTGGTTGTTTCAACCACTGGCATGCCTTCTCGGGAAGTGTATGAACATCGGACTCAGAGGGGGGCTGGCCATCAACGGGATTTTCTCACGGTAGGAGGTATGGGCCACGCGTCCCAAATTGCACTTGGCATCGCGCTTCAAAAGCCAGAACGCTCTGTGTACTGTCTCGATGGAGACGGCGCACTGCTCATGCACATGGGGGCACTAGCGCTTAACGGGACCCTGAAGCCGATGAATTTCAAACATATTGTTCTGAATAACGGAGCCCATGACTCGGTGGGAGGTCAACCGACTGTGGCGTTGGATATCGATATCTTGGGAATTGCTCGTGCTACTGGATACGCTCAAGTGGCCAGGGCCCGAACAGAATCAGAAGTGCGGTCGTGCCTTCAGGAGCTTCGTACCTCGCCTGGGCCGAGTTTCTTGGAGATTCAAGTTCGATGTGGGGCGAGGAACGAATTAGGACGTCCGAAAACAACTCCCATCCAGAACAAGAACGCATTTATGGATTTTCTGGAGTCTGCTGGCTAGGTTGTGCACGAACGTGGGTACATGCTTCGGTCATCGTGAGAGATTCTACGTATTGGCATGCTTTTCTAGCAGAATGCTGAAAAAGTCCTCCGGCGGCGTTCTCGCATCACTCAGGCGCTCGATGTAGGAAAGGCGAAGGCAAAGTACCTATCCGCTCGCATGTGATCGAAGCGAGCAGGTCAAGCGAAGCTTAGTATGTATCTCCTCGCTCCTTCGCTCGCTGCGGCCTTGCTGGACGGATTTTTTGAGCATTCTGGGGTGTAGAGTGCCACAGTTCTTTCGGTCATCGTGCAACGGTGCGCAAAGCAGAAACCGAGTTTTTCAGCAAACTGCTAGTGCTTGTGCGGTATCTGACTTGAGGATCAACACGTTTCGACGCCTGTGGGAACGGCCTCAATCATAATCAACTCGCATTAAAAACAGTCCCTGCGGCGGAGCTGTCTTTCCGGCAGCGGAACGATCACGGGCATCCAGGATGGCCGTGAGGCTCTCTGCCGATCGCTTGCCAAGGCCGATTTCCAATAGAGTGCCGACGATCGAGCGAATCATTTGCTTGAGGAATCGGTCTGCATAAAATTCAGCCCGTAGCCGGTCACCTTCACGGAGCAGTCTGAATCGCTGGAGATGACAAATGGGATCATCGTTGTCCGTAGGCTGAGTCTGGAAGGAAGAAAAATCATGTGACCCGATCAAGCTGATTCCAGCGGTACTCATGGCCGCGTCGTCAAGCAGTCGATGGACGTGCCAACAATAGTTCCGTTCAACGGCTGCCCGCTCCGGTCGATTGAGAATGTGGTATTCGTACAACTTACCTTTGGCGGAGTGCCTTGCGTGGAAGGCGTCCGGCACGAGCTCAACTGATTTGACCACAATGCTCTCGGGCAGGTGGGCATTGAGCGCTCTGGTCCATTGGCGAGGTGTCATATCACGCTCGATGCGGAAGCTGGCTACCTGGCCGAGGGCGTGGACTCCAGCATCGGTCCGCCCGGCGCCGATGACTGGCACAGTGATCTGGGTCACGCCGAAGATAGCGGTCTCAACGGCTGCTTGAATGGTCGGTTGGTTCGGTTGACGTTGCCAGCCGGCATAGGCCGTGCCGTCATATTCCAGGGTGAGCTTTATAGTGGGCATGTTCTGATCTGGAGGTACAGAAAGGGTTTTGCTCGAATGAACTTAGCGTATCTCAGACTTGCCTGTTGCGAGGAAGGCGACAATACCCTGGTAGAGCGATTGGGCAACATCCTGGACGAACACCGGCTTATGGAGCAGCTCTTCTTCCGAGGGATTCGAGATGTAGGCAATTTCGGCAAGAATACTGGGCATGCTCGTGAATCTCAAGACATAGAAGGGGGCTGTCTTAACGCCATGGTCGTCAATTTCATAGTGGCTGTTCATCTGACTCACCATGGCGGCTTTCGCATTCCACGCGAGCTCAAGCGATTCTTCGATCTTCTTCGATGTTAAGAGATCTGCGACGAGGTATTCCCACCCAACTCCGGTGTTGCTGAGAGGTGTTCCGTTTTCCCGTGCGGCCACCTCGAGCGCACGTTGATCCTTGGCCTCTCCAAAGTGATAGATTTCTATTCCTTTGACCGTGCGCGACGGGTGGGAATTAACATGAATGGAGACGAACAGGTCCGCCTCACTGCTGTTGGCGAACTTGGTTCGCTCTTCCAGTTCCACAAACACATCTCGATCACGGGTCATTAATACTCGAATGCCGGGATGCTTGCTCAGGAGCTTGCGAAGTTGGAGCCCAACCCTGAGCGTAATGTCCTTCTCTTCGGTCTTGTGGAGACCCCGAGCACCAGGGTCTTTTCCACCGTGGCCTGGGTCAATCACAATGGTCGTGTAGCCCTTTGTCCGTGGGGTAATAGGCTGAGGAGCCATGGGGACCACCCGTTTGGGAGCCTCTTGAAGGACACCGGCTGAGCTAAGGCCTTGTTCTATGGGAAGAGTGACATCGATAACCAAGCGTGGAGGATCGGACAAAAGGAACTGCCTATACGATTGGAATGAAGTTCTTGGCAGCGAGACGGCTACAGCGTGAGGCGTGATTTGAGTGACCATGAAGGGCGAGGGGATCGTTCCGTCCAGGGTTCTGCCCTGTGCTGTTTGGCTGAGCCAGGCGTCTGGAAGGGCGATGACCACCTGGCTCGCATTGACTGCCCGCTGTTCGATGACGGTGGCATGACGATCGAGATCCAGGACGAGTCTGATTTTTTCAGGACTGGTAGTCGCACGAACGTTACGAACTGTCACAGGAGCGAGAGAAGCGGTAGTCCCCCGGACATGGTTCTGTTTGGATCCATGCATCGACAGCACTGGTGGTTTGTCGGATGCCCAAGCCCAGCCTCCGGGAGGTCCCACGCCGGGGAAATCAAGACAGAAGAGGGTCGCAGCCACGATGAGCGTGCAGAGCGCAACCAAACACAGCTTGGGCTCTCGTACTTGCATGGACCCTTTGTAGTAGAAGACAATGGGCAACTATTCTCAGATGTGTGCCGCCTTGTCAAGAATTACACTGGTTGTTTCTTGGGAGTCTGTCTTGCCGACCGGTGTGTAGATCAAGGAGCATGACGTATGCCAACGCATCTGATCCTCGATGGGTACAACCTGCTGTCAGTTGGAGGGCGCCAGAGCGGACAGCTTGAGTCGGCTCGCGAACGATTGTTGCGCGAGCTAGCAAGCTACCGGCATCGTAAAAATCATCATATCACTGTTGTGTTTGATGGGTGGCAACAGGGCCATCCGTCTGAGCAGCGGGAACACCGTTCAGGCGTGCAGGTGATCTATTCGAAGCGAGGTGAGCGGGCGGATCAGGTCATTCAGCGACTTGCGCGGGAGTATGGAAGTGATTGTGCCGTGGTCACCTCCGACCATGAGATCGTAAATGCGGTTCGCGCCCATGGGGCCTTTGTCATGGGAGCTCAGGAATTTGCATCCAAATTACGGTCATCATCGATATCAACCGGGGTTGTGCCGAACAAAGAACTCGATACGGGAGAGGATGTGACGCCACGACGCGGGCCAGAGAAAAAAGGGAATCCGAGAAAGCTTCCCAAGTCACAGCGGCAGCGTGACCGAAACCTCAAACGATTTTGAACAGCCGTTTCGCGTTGCTGCTAGTCCGTCGGCCGATTTCCTCAAGGGGGATCCCGTGGAGCGAGGCCAGCTGTTGTGCAACCTGTGAGACGTAGGCGGGTTCGTTGCGTTTGCCTCGGTAGGGAACCGGTGTCAGGTAGGGGCAATCGGTTTCGATTAATACACGGTCAAGTGATGTGTTCTTTGCGATATCACGGAGCATCGTGGCATTAGGAAACGTGAGGATGCCCGAAAAAGACAGATAGAATCCAAGGTCCAGCGCATCTTTCGCCAGCCAGGCGTCTCCGGAAAAGCAGTGAAAAACCCCGCCGACATCTGACGCCTGTTCCTCCTTGAGAATAGTAATGGTGTCCTCTTGCGCCTCCCTCGTGTGGATAATCACAGGGAGTTTGAGTTCGCGGGCGAGTTGGATTTGCTCACGAAACCGCTCCCGCTGTTCTTTCGGCGAGGAGTGGTTGTAGTGATAGTCCAATCCGATCTCACCGTAAGCCACGACCTTCTTATTATGAGCCAGCTGACGAAAT
>JAEURV010000338.1 GCA_016788465.1 Nitrospira sp.
TACCGAGCCTGGGGTTTGGTCCTGGAGTCGAACAAGAATCACGCTCGGCAGGGTACGGGCACTGAGCGCCAGCAGATCAGCAAAGTCGAGGTCGCACGTGATAATCAGACGCTCTTCTTGTCCGGCCTTTTCCAGAATGAGTGGATCAGATGGGCGCTCAAGCCTTCTTCGCTCAAATGTCTGATGTCAGGACCCCGCTGGCGAAGGGCCTGGACCGTGCTGAGTGCCAGGCCCATATCAGCCAAACACTTCACAACGGGCTGCCGGTCAACGGATGGAGTTCTTCGTTGGTGAGTACTGCCGCATACTGAAGCGCTTGGCGGATATCGTCCGCTTCTAGTAGCGGGTCCGGACAGTCGCGCACGGTCGCCATGGCGAAGGGCAACACCTTTTTCGGCCCGTCCGATTATGTGGACGCGGAAATGTCCCGGCGGTTTGACTTGCTGGCCAAGGAGCACCACTTACAGGGCCTCACGAAACACGATTTTCCCCGCCGTGCCGCCGAGCATCTCAATGAGATCAGTGCCATTCATCCCTTTCGTGAAGGCAATGGCCGCACCCAGCGATTGTTTCTCAAGGCTTTGGCCACGCAGGCCGGTCACGAGTTACATGCCGAATGCCTGCACCCCGCGCCATGGAATGAGGCGTCTATCAAAGGCTTTGCTGGGAACCATGGACCGATGGAGCAGGTCATTCACTCGGCGCTGGCTTCTCGCGTCCAGACCGGGACACAAGACCGGGGACGTGGGCGGGAACGCGACTAGTGCCACACCGCCACGACCACTGGAACGATGCCGGTTAGGGGCTTCCGTTTCTGAATGTCCAATAGCGATCAAAGGAACGGGCATACGGCGCGGTGCGATCCCAGAACCGCACCCGTCGCAAGATAATCGGGCTATGCCCCGGCCACACGATCACCTGTCTGTGGAGCGGATCAATCGCCGAAAATACGCGGGAAATTGCGGTGATCGTCATCAAGGGATGCATGACGTGTGAAACCGTCTCGTTGCCGGTCGCTGCTTGTGTCGTGACGTTCTTGCTGATCGTCTCACCCGCCGTTTTTCCCAATCGATCTTCAAGGTATTTGAGCGTGGTCGAATCCGAATTGGCGTAGCATGAATGACGTTGTTAGCGAGCATCGTTTCCCATGACGCCGGATACGTTTTTTGAAGCTGTCCGAGATTTTGGGCGATGAGATAAAATTTCCCGCCACAGCCGCGAATGTAGCCGGAAAACACTTCCACCGATTTCAAAAAGCCAATGACCGGCAGTTCTTCGATCACGACCGCCACGGGGATGGCGGGTTTCGTCTTGTCCGCTTCCGGATCGGTCAGCAGCAGATTGATGAACATCCGCGCCACGCGTCCATAGAGCGGCAGCTTGCCCGCCGGGATGCACAGAAACACGGTGTGCTTCTTGTGCTTGATCTCCTTCGTGGAGTGCAGGGTTTTCGCTTTCGTCCCGCTCTCCGCGAGGACATTTTTTATCTCTGGATATCCAAGAAACGTGAGTTGCGTGCGCAGGGCACTCAAGGCGCTGTTGCGCTCGTTGTCCGGCTTTTCAGAAAAGCTCAGCGCCGATGCTTTCAAGCGTGTGGCACTGTCTGGAACCTTCGCCATGTTGATCCGGGCGGTGTGCTGCATGAGTTCAAGCACACCATCCATTGACGCAACAGGGTGCTCACTCCGGCGGGTCTCGTCTTCGTATCTTGTGGACAGGAGGGTATGCACCGTCAGCAAATCTTTCTTGTCGAAGAGCGGACAGAGCACGACCAGCAGAATGAGTCCGCCTAGAAATTCCTTAGCCGCATCGTTCCAGTGGGTCTCGGTGTTGGGAAGTTGCATGATGAAACCGTCAGCAATCAGGCCAATGCGTTCGAAGAAGTCTTCATGCTCTGGGTCACACGTGGCGAGCGGATTCCAGCTTGCTTGATAGGCGTTGAGGTTCGCGGGTCAGTCACAGCCCAGATCAAGGCAAAAGACATCATGCCGCAACACGTCAGCCTGAATAACGGTTGATTTGTTACCAGAATCAGTCCTCTTTCTGCCTGTGAAGTCCTAGGCGCTGCGTACCAGAAAAATTCATAACTAATAGATTGATAATCAAGAAAATGAAATTTTTTGCCTTATCCTTTTATCCTTATTTAACCTCTCTTATCCTTATTCTTGCTTCGGAAATCCTCCTACCCTCCGTTCGCTTCGCGCACTTCGCCCCGCGAAGACGCGGCCTAGAAAAGGACTGAGAATTGATCAATCATAAAAAAACCGCCGGAGAAGGGGAAACAGTTAGAAAATAGAAACGCAAGGAGCGGACCGGAGAAGAAACAGGCCCGCATTCCACCGAAATCCGTCCGCCTATGCGTTTTTCACTTCAGGAGGTAGGGAAACACCTCACGCCCTCAGGCCACTCCAGAGCCGTTTAATTCGAAAAAGCCGACCAACATTCTGGAAACCATTCTCGGATGCTCGTATGATAGCGGCTTACCAGCGCGGCGCTTCGCGCCGAAAGAAAGAGGCTTGGCGTGGCCCTGACGGGCCACCACACCACAAGGCTTGTGATGAACCCCTCTCGATATGGGATATTGTGCAACCGCACGAGCTTTTCGTTTCGTGATGCCGCGTCTCAGGCTCGCCTGACGATGGCCATCGAAACGAGGGTCCGATTCGATCCGACGCTCAATCAGCGCATCTATACAATCGTCGGCGTGCCGCTCTCCTCTCGCCTGTCTGACCGTCCAACTAGTGCGCAAATGACCGAGGAGAGGGCACGGTGCGATCCCAGAAGCGCACAGGCCACCGTTCTGTGTCCTTCCCGCTCTCTCGATCAAATTGTTCTTGCCAAAAAGGGACCCATTGGGTACCATGGAAGTGTAGTGATCACGATACGAACATCGAAATCCTTTGAGGTGCTGGCGTTGTCCTTACTGGGCAAGGAGGCCTATGACGACTTCATCGAATTTCTTGCGCGAAACTATTTAAAAGGCGACATCATCCCTGGCACCG